>JBEKIX010000081.1:0-14917 GCA_050011535.1 Acidobacteriota bacterium | reverse complement strand
CGAGTTGTTGTTGTAGGAAGGGTTGGAGCTGTAGGCGTTGGGTGCATGGTAGTTCATGAAGTCGAACGACGTGCTGACATGGTTACGCGCAGTCGCCTGGTAATCGAGCTTCCCGAAGCCGACATCCTGATCCGTGAAGCGCGGATACTGGCCTACCTGGCCTGACAGGAAGTTCAGGGCGTTGGTGCATTGTGCGCTTGTCAATGCGCTCGGGCAGGCAGGAGGAGTCTTGCCGGCGCCGAAAACATTGCTGGTATAAGAAATGGGGTTGACCTTGCGCGAGCCGTCGTACGTGACGAAGAAAAACAGCTTGTCGCTCTTTATCGGTCCGCCAACGCTGGTTCCAAACTGCTGCCACTGATGAATCGGCGGGCTGTAATTGCCCTGTGATTTCGGGTATGGGTCAAGCGCGTTGAAGTCGGGATAGCGCAGATAGTAAAACATGTCACCATGGAGGGCGTTGGCACCGGATTTGGTCACTGCATTGACCACGCCGCCCGCCGCCTGGCCCAGTTCCGCACTGTAGTTGCTGGCGCTGACCTGGTATTCCCTGATGGAGTCCATGCTGTAGACGTAGCTTCCCATCATGGCACGACTGCGGGATTCCGAGAAAAACGCCTGGTTATTGTTGGCGCCGTCCACAGTGTTGCTGTTGTAAAGGCCGGAAATGCCGCGATAGGACACCAAGCCGGAGGTGCCATCGGAAGTGACGTTCGGCGTGAGCATCACAAAGCTGTCCCAGCGCCGGCCCGCGATCGGCAAGTTGCCAACCGCGGAGTCACTGATCACCTGAGACACCTCGGTCTTTCCCGGATCGACCACAGGCGCGGCGCCTGTGACCGTGACCTCCTGGTTCTGGACCGCGAGGGTGAGTGCAAAGTTGATCGTGAGGGTCTGCCCTACCTGTAGGGTAAGGTCCTTACGTAGAACCTGAGCGAACCCGGCCATGACGGCACGGACTTCATAATGGCCCGGCGGAAGGAACGGCGCAGTGTAAACGCCGGCGTCGCTGGTCACGGTGTTACGTTCGATGCCGGTGTCCGTGTTGCGGATCGTCACCTGCGCCCCCGGCACCACCGCTCCCGAGGGGTCGGTCACACTGCCCGTAATAGTAGCCGAACCGGAAAGCTGAGCATAAGCGTGATTCGGCGAAGCGACCAACAGTGCCAGCAGCATTCCGCCGGTTGTGAGAAGTGTTCGAAAGCCGATCAATTTGCGCATTTTACCTCCTATTAAGACTGCTAAGCATCACGAATACCTGGACTTAACCACACCCGCGCTGCCCAGCGCCAAACCCGGCTCGATCTTCAAAGAGCCAGAATACCAAACCTCAATTACCGCTTTATGACAGTTTACCGTGATCCGGGAGTATACACCGATTCCGCCTGGATCTTAATCAGAGCTTGGTGTGACGTCAAGCTGCTTATGTCAACTTCGGCTCCCTGGCAACTGCCCTGTCGAATCCCAAAGGCGTTTGCAAACGGAGTTTACGGCGAAAACGATGCTGAAGGGTATGGAGTTTTCATACACGTCTCCTACGAGCACGGCGGGTTTATCTCTCCTGCTCACAGAGAACGCCAAAAAGGGCCAGATGCTGGAAATGCCTCACTCGAGGCCTATGCCGGCCCTCGGCGAACGGTGTCATGAACTGCGAAATTGGGGACAGCCGCTCTTTTCGCCGGAAATATCTCGGCAGATTCGCGAAGGGATGGCGAAAAAAGGCCATCCCCGAATTCTAAGCTAGATGACTTTTCCCGAGCTTGTGACGGTGCGGCGTAAAGGCACGTGGTCTTGTTGGCAGCGGAGCATGGAATGTGCTAGGCGACTCCCTTCAGGTGAGCTTCCATGTACGCCCGAAGCAGTTTATTAATGCGCGTCTGATAGCCATGGCCTTCCTTCGATACCACTCAAGGACATCTCTATCAACGCGTATCGTGAGTTGCACCTTAATTTCGCACTCCTTATTGCACGCGGATTTCCACCAGACCCGCAGCCTTAAGGGTCGCGTTGAGTGCGGCGAGATCGGTCGTCTTCAGCGCAGTCCATCGCGCGATAACGCCTGCGGCGGACTGACGCGCCGCGGTGATCGCCGCTAATTGGACAGCAGTCGGCTGCACATCGGCGGCCTGCAGTGAGTTCATCAAGCCGCTAAGCGAGGCGCCCGCGCTCGACAGCGTTTCGGTCCCGGGCGCAGCGGTTTCCACACCGCCGCCGCGTCCGCCCGCACCCCGGCCTCCCGCGCCGCGACCCCCGGCTCCCGGAGCGGCACCCTGCAGGGCTTCTGCCTTCTTATCGAAATCCGCCAATGCCTGCGCGGACGCTCCTTGCGCCTGCGGCCTGAGCTTCGCGACTTGGTCACGAATGGCTGCAAGACTCGCCGCGGCTGACTGCGCTTCGACAGCGCCGAAGTACATTGCGTCGGTCAGATTGTACACCTGCTGCATCGCGGCAGTTGGCGTCTTCACGCGCGGATCCTGCTGTACGGTGATCGGCTGCGTATAGCTTCGCCCGTCCACCGTAAGCTTCACCGTGTACGTGCCGGGCGCAACCCACGGTGTCGTCGGTGCCGGCGCCGTGTTGTAGGGAACCGCCGCGCTCGGCAGGCCGCCGCCCTGCCCTCGGGAGCTGAGCGGCTGGTAATGCACGTCCCACATGAACCTGTGCATGCCGGCCGCCGCCGAGAGCCCGCGCGGCGGACGATACCAGTACAGCGGCAAGGAAGAAGTGGATGGATCGGGAATGGACGCGACCGGATCCGCGCTCGAGTAGTGCCGCACCACGCGACTGTTTGAATCCAGGACCTCGATCATCACCGGTTTCGAGGCGGCGGCCTTTAAATAGTAATTAAGGATCGCGCCCTCGGGCGGATTGGCCGCGGTAGGCTCATCGGGTGGCAACGGAGTGTCACTGTTCGTATCCCAGCGCACGCGCCATGCCGTGGTGGGCGCAAACAACACCGCGTCCGCGTCCGCCGTTTTCATATCGATTTGCCGGAGCGGAGTGATGTCGTCAAGAATCCAGAAACCGCGGCCGTGGGTGGCCGCGACCAGATCGTCATCCTTGATGACGATGTCGCGCACCGAGGACGGCGCCATGTTCAGCCGGAGCGACTGCCAATGGTTCCCGTCGTCGAAGGACACGTAAACCTGCGTCTCCGATCCCGCAAACAACAATCCCCTTTTCTTCGGATCTTCCCGGACCACGCTGACGGCGGCGCCGTCGGGCAAGCCGTTGACGATTTCCGTCCAGGTCTTGCCGCCGTCGTGAGTGCGATAGACGTGCGGACGCATGTCGTCGATCCGCAGCGTGTTCACCGCTGCGTAAGCCGTGAGCGCATCGAACCTGCCCGGATCGATCATGAAAACTTTCATGAACGGGGCCATCTCCGGAGGCGTCACGTCCGCCCAGGTCTTGCCGCCATCGGCTGTGGTTTGAATCAACCCATCGTCCGTGCCTACCCAGATACGATTGATATCGCGATAGGAGGGGCCTATGGTGTAAATAACGCCCAGTTGTCTGGGCTGCGCGCTGGGCTGGCCAGTATATGTGCCGATGCTCTTCGGCGGCGTCCACGTCTTGCGTGTCAGATCGGGGCTGATCTGTTCCCAGTCAATCCCGCCGTCGATGGTTTTCCAGAGGAAGTTGTTGGCATAGAACAGCGCGTGCGGATCGACCGTCGAAAAAACGACAGGCTGGGTGCGCACGGTGCGGAAGCTCACTGCGCCCGGCGCGCCGCCGCGTCCTCCGCCAGCGGGGCCGACACTGGAAACCTGGCCCGTCCGGCGATCGTACCGCGTGACCTTGCCGCCGTAAACGAGATCCGGGTCGAGCGGGTCCGGCGCCGCGTAGCCGTACTCCTCCACGCCGACCGGATGCCACTCGCGGAAGGTGATCTCGCCGTCGATGCCGCGGCTCGCGACACACACAGACCCGCTCTCCTGCTGGCCGCTGCAGACGCGATACGGGAAAGCGTTGTCCGTCATCACGTGGTAGAGCTGCGCGGTCGGCTGGTTGTACCAGGAACTCCAGGTCTGGCCGCCATTGAGGGTCACGACTGCGCCCTGGTCACTCACGAGCAGGATGATGTTCGGATCATTGGGGTTGATCCACGCGTTCTGATAATCGTCGCCGCCAGGGGCGCCCTTGAAGGGCACCCACGTCTTGCCGCCGTCGGTGGATTTGTAAGTCACAATGTTGGTAACCAGCAGGGCGTCGGGATCCTTGGGGAAGACAATCGGCACCGCCTCGTCGACGCGTCCCACTGGGCGCGGGTCCGTCGTGGCGCGCACCCACGTCTCGCCGGCATCGTCCGATCGGAAGATGCCCGCGCCGCCGCCGACGGTTCCTACCGTGGCATACAGGCGCCTGGGATTGCTGGGTGAAATTGCCAGTTCGGCTTGACTGATACCTTCAGGCAATCCCTGCATCAGTTTGTTCCACGTCGCGCCCCCGTCAGTCGATTTAAACACGCCGCCATTGCTGCCGCCCCACGCCGCATTCTCCCAGGGTCCTTGCCGCGTTTCCCACATTGTCGCGTAGACGATATCCGGATTGGAAGGGTCTATGTCCACGTCCTTGCCGCCTGTGTTCACATCTTTATAGAGGACCTTCTGAAACGTCCGGCCGCCGTCAGTCGATCGAAAAATGCCGCGCTCTTCATTCGGACCGTACGGATGGCCAGACACGGCGACGAACAACCGGTCCGGGTTGCGAGGGTCGACGGCAATTTTTGGAATCTGCTGGCCATCGCGCAAGCCGAGATGCGTCCAGGTCTTGCCCGCATCTGTGGATTTGTAAATGCCGTCGCCGGTCGAGAGGTCCGGCCGCGGCATCCCTTCGCCGCTCCCGACGTAAATAACATTTGGGTTTGAGGGCGCCACTGCGACCCACCCTATCGAGCCGGTACCCTGATCATCGAAGATCGGCGCCCACGTCCGGCCCGCATCGTTCGTTTTCCACACGCCGCCGTTGCAAACGCCGATATAAAACGTGTAGGGCTGGCCCGGCACGCCGGCCGCGGACTTGGTACGGCCGCCACGGAGCGGGCCGATCGACCGCCACCGCATTTCGGAGTAGAGATTCGGGCTCACCTGTGCAGACTGCTGCGCGGGCAGCGCCCCGATAGAGGGAAAAACAACAATATAAACCAGGCCGGCAAGGAGAGTAAGTTTGGCTAATGACATGAGAGTCCTCCAGGACAACGGGGGGAGAGGCGCATCCTGATCGACGTACATCGCGCTCACCGCGGCGGCGTGACGTCTTCGGAATTGCGACTCATAGGACTTTTCATTTTTTCTCAATTACGTCAATTTCGCTGTAGAAAGTGTTCCCATAATCGTCGTCTGCTTCCGTCGCGATGCATGAGAACAACAAATACCGGTATTTGCCGAGGACGCCGCTCGAGTCGCTGATGCTCACCCCATATTGCCCACCGCCATAGCCCTCTCTGGGGCGAGTATCGACGACGGCGATAAGTTTCCAGCCGCAAGTGGCGGGATCGAGGCTTCCTCCGGGAGCGGCGTTGAATTTTGGATCGGTGCCGTCGCTGGCGTAGAGTTTATACACCTGCGGGCCGCGTGTATTTGGATGCCAGGAGTAGGTATTAACCTGCGCAATCTCTATCACGCTGCCCAGATCCATGCTGAAGCGTCCGCCCATGGTTGCTGCATTAAAAAAGAAATTGGCGGCCGGCTCGTCTTCCATGCTCGGCAGAAGGCCATCGGTGAGCGCGCCCAGGTCGGCGCCGTTGGGGTCAATTTCCCCGTCGACGAGCGCCAGCTTTGCTCTGGCTGCCGCATCATCCTTGCTTGGAATGGGGACGTTCGGGAACTTAAAGTCCTTGGTCGCCGCGAGGACGCCGTTGTAACCCACGGTCACCTTGATCTCGGCGTATGCCGAGCCCATAAGGCAGGAGAGGATCAGCGCGCATCCCAAACAGCTCATCTTACGTCTCACACGGATCTCCAGGTTTTCAAATGGCACTAGTGGAGCGCGGCGATTTTTCCGCGGGTCAGGGATGATCATGTGGCAACCGCCGCTTCATGTCAATGAGATGCGGGGGACTGGCCGGTCGGCAATTGTCGGGATCGCCGCGCCCCAGCGCGGCGCAGCATCACGCGACCCATCAGACCCACGCGGCAGGCTTCCGCAGTCGCATAAGGCGGACTCTTCGATCCGGGAGGTTCTGGTGTGGGAACTAATCGCTATGGGGCAGCAGGATCCAGGGCGCCGCGCTGGGGCGCGGCGGCCCCAAGGCCGGCTTGTTCGGACTTGTAGGACCGATTGAAACAGCGATTGCGATCTCGATGCCGGACAACGGCCGGTTACACCTCGGCGCGAATCAGGGCTGCCGCGAACATGAGCAATAGGCGCATGTCCCGCAGGAAATTCAAGGCAACCTTGTGCGGTGGGATCCAGAAGATCTGGTGCCGGCGCCAGCGCCGCCACATGCGGTTCCAAAACTGCTGCAGATCGGCGCGTGAATAGGTGAGCCGCTTCGCGAGGTCAGTATTGAGATCGCGGAAGACGAGAGCGACACGGGACGGAACCAGAAGTTCCGGGCAACGCGCCTTGGCGCGCGCAATGGCCAGTTGCACTTCGGCCGCGTGCAGATTGCGGCCCACCCTCTCGCGAATGCGTTTTAACTCACCCAGCAGGAGCAGCTCGGCTTCGCTTCGCTTGCGGGTTTGCAGCCAGAGTTCTTCCATTTCGAGCGCGAACGAAATCCATTCGCGGGAGAGATGGCGCAGCTCACGAAACCGTCTGAGAAAATGGGCCAATCGGGATTCCACCTGGTATCCGGCCCGCCGGTCCCTGCGGCTCTTGAGGCGGAAAAAGCCGTGCACCATCGGGTGACCCTCTTCGATCAGCGCGGCATTTTTGTACCAGATGAAATTGCGGAAGATGTTCCAGTAGTTTTCCGGATTCGCTTTCGAGAGCACTTGCTTCATGTACTCAAAAGAATAGAAGGATCTCCAAGCCTTGCGATACGTCGTGTGCCATTCACCCGGTCCGAAGTTTGGATGATGGGTTGTCTCGTGAAACGAGTCGTAGCGATTTAAATCAGAATCCATGTACTCGCCGCTCTTGACCGCCTGGACATGGTCACGCGATCCCGGAATCGGCGTCAGCATGAAGAAAGACGCCTGCTCCACGCCCAATTCGCTCTTCAGACGCCCCACATCTTCCGCAACGGAATCCGAAGTATCGAAAGGGAACCCGATGATATAACCGACGTGCGTTGCCACCTTGGCCTCGTGCCAGGCGGCAATGAGATCCTTGTATTCATTTACGTGATTTTGCGGTTTTGCCGCCGCTTTCAGGTTTTTCGGATTGATGCTTTCCATTCCGATGAAGACTTGTGTGCAGCCCGCGCGCGACGCCAGTTTGACGAACTCCGGGATCTTGTGGGACTGCGTGTCCACCTGGATCATGAAATGAATTGGGATCTTTTCCTCGTTACGCAAGCGTTCGAGCATCAAAAAGTTTTCGCGCCAGCCCGGGTTGCGGGCGAAGTTGTCGTCGGTGAAGAAATAGAAGTTGATTCCGTGGCGGCGATAGTTCTCTCGAAGGGCCTCAGCAAGCGCCTCGGGAGAGCGATGGCGCATCTTGCGCCCCTGAACGTTGATGATGGAGCAGAAGCTGCAGTAAAATGGACAACCACGGCTGCAATCGATGGTTCCAAAATTAGAAGTGATAAAACGCCGGAGATAACGCCGATGGATCATCGGCAATGGTCTCTCGTAGAGGTCGGGCAGATCCTTGAGAAAATCATACATCGGCTGGAGCCGGTCCTCGATCGCATCCTGCAGAATCTTTCCCCAGCGATCCTCCACTTCGCCCTTGACCACAGTCACGCCGAGGTCGAGCAATTCCTGGATCTCCGGCGTCACGTAATCAAAAAGAGCAAGCGTGCCGCTCACATGAAATCCGCCTATCAGGACTTGCAGTCCTCCCGCCCGGAATCGCCGCGCGAGATCGGCTGCCCGTGGATACTGGTTGGATTGCACTCCAACGAGCGCGACGATGGTGCGCCGATCGGGCAGGCGGTTGGAGCGCACGATCTTGTCGACCGGAATATTCTGGACGGAATCGTCGAACAGCTTGACTCGAAGATCAATCGCTTCACCCAGGGAACCGCTGCGTTTGACTGTTTCCGTGAGACTGTAGAGACACGCGAGCGTGTTGCTCGGCAGCACCCCGCGGAAATGTCGCATTACATACCCATCGTCGTCGTATTTTGACGCTTTGATGAGGACAACGGATACTCTGCGTTTTGAATGCTTCGACATGTAGTTTCTGGCTCCCACGATCTGCGTCCTTGATCGGAACGTTCAGCCTGGACGCCGATCCGGCGGCGATCCCGAGCGGGCGAGCAAGAGCGTACAACCCATCGACAAACTCTCACATAATTCTTTCACCTAGACCAGACCCAATATTTGATCGGGGACAATTCGGGGACAGGTTTCCCGATAAACATCCCTAGCGAACTTCCTCAATCTGGACAGCCAATAATCGAAATGTCCTCTTTTTTCTGATCTCCTATGAAACGCTCCTGGCGACGCGACCATTCGCCGGCTCACATCGGGCAACGGCTACTTTTTCTCTTTAAATCCTGCCGGGTGACGATCGTGACGATAATTCCGCGGCAGTCAAAACCATTGATGTTTCTTGTCTGGCCGGATTCCTTTATCGAGAAATCCACCTCCATTTCCGTACCCTGTTGCGGGCGCTTTTCGCCTGGTTCTTCTTTCGCCGCTTTGGCCGCTTTTTCCTGCGCATCCAACATTTTGCGTCTCATTTCCGCAAACGTGGTGACCTCGTAGGTCTTCTTTTTCAGATCGAGACTGTACACTTTCTCTTCACTCAGATCGATGATCGTCCCAGTGGTGTCGTTCATTTCCGCCTTCCGGTTCCCGCGAACCGCAACGGTGTTGACCGTGCCTTCCTTGGCGGCCTTCCCTCCAAACAGGCCCATCATCTTTCCGAGCATGCCCTCGAATTTAACCAGGCTTTTTCCCTCGGTCTTGACATTAGCCCGCAAAAACCCGATTGGCAACAAAAGCGACGACGAAAGCAACAACCCAAGGATCCGAATTCGCTTCATTCTCTCCTCCCCCTTATTAGCGGCGCCAGATCCGGCGCGGGGAAACATGATTCTCCCTGCAATCCCCACGATCGGGACCGAGATGCGGTAAGCACCATGCCGGTTCGGATTACCCCTTCTTCTGAGCTTCTTTCTTTTTTCTCGGGCTGGTTTTTCCGTAGGTACCGCGATAAATTTTCCCTCTCCTCGTGCGGATATCACCTTTACCCATCGTAGCAGTCTCCATTATGCAGCAAATAGGAAACAGCAAGACCGCCATGTAGATTTTATTCCCTGAAATTCCGTAATCAACATAACAAATCATACAGCTGCAAAATGCCTGAGCACCAGACGCGGCTTATCAAGATTTCATTACAGTCACAAGCTTTTGAAACCATTCGGTCTGACTTTCGACCGTCGAGGTCTCGAGATTGGGCACCAGGAGGACGTCCGCGCCAACCTCGCGGGCAAAGGGCATAAAATCTTCCAGCTGGCGAGCCGGGCCCGCGGGCTCAAGCCGAATCGCGCCCGCAGCCGAGGGACCTGACTGACTTGCGCCGTTCGAGTCGAACATCAGCAGCGAGACCATCATGATCGTGGCGAACGCAGCGCCGCAAAAGGCGCACCAACCGAACCCTGTTTGTCTTCCCATGTCGGCTCCTGACAGAATGGCAAGCAAGTTCAAATCTGTTTGGACAGCTTGCTTCCGGATTTAATGCCCTCGCTGAATGCCTCCGATTATGCCCGGGGACCCATTCTCCGCATACCAGCAACTTATAGGACTTCTCCACCCAAGGCGCAACGGCGAGCCAGATTCCTGGTGCATCATCAGCGCATATGTGAAATAAGCGGCTCTTTGAAATCCGGAGCCAGCTACGACTTCTCCCCAACTTCTGAGAAGTGCCTACACTTTAAATGGCCTCGATTGGGCCCAAGACCCATAATGAATCCGGACGAGCCATATTACTCCAGGACGAGAGCAGGAGCGTTCCGGCGACATCCATTCCAGACCTACGAAATCGCCGATAGGATACAATGAGAGACAAAAGGGGCCGGCATGTTCGTGCAACGGATTCTGACCTTGGTCGCTGATCATCAGCAAGCGGCGTATCTTGCGATTTTCCTCTCCACGATGGCGGAGTCGCTGGCTTTCGTGGGGCTCTTGTGGCCTGGGACGATGTTGATGCTCGGTGCCGGGGCGCTGGTGGCAACCGGCGTCCTGTCTCTCAGGACGACTCTTCTGATCGCCATGCTCGGCGCCGTTGCGGGAGACGGCATCAGCTATTGGCTGGGCCGGTGCTACCAAGATCGCCTGCGCGTTCTTTGGCCATTCGGTCGCCACCCTGAGATGCTTTCTCATGGAGAGGCCTTCTTCCGCCGCCATGGTGGGAAGAGCATCTTCTGGGGTCGTTTCGTGGGCCCAATGCGGCCTGTAATCCCCATTGTTGCGGGCATGTTGGGCATGCCGGCAGCCAGATTCACACTTGTCAACTTCCTTTCTGCGGTCTGTTGGGCCTTTGCCAATATCCTCCCCGGCTTCGTTTTCGGGACCTCCCTGATCCTGGCCGGTTCGGTGAGCGCGCGGCTTGTCGTGCTGATGATCCTGCTTGTGGGCGTTTTGTGGGTTTCCGTCTGGCTCTGCAGGAAGCTCGTCCTCTGGCTGAGACGCCTGACTCCAAAGGGCGAGAAGGTGCTTGTCCCGATTCTGGCGATTATCCTTTTTCTTGCGGGAGGCGGCTTCATCGGTGTAACGAAGATTGTTGTCGCCAGGGAGTTGCTGGCTCGCGCGGACCAGTCCGTCTACCACTTCCTTCAATCCATACGGACGCCTTGGGGCGATCACATCATGGTTGACATCACCGAACTGGGAGGCGGTGTCGTCGGCTCCTGTGTCGTGGCCGCCGTCTCTCTTGCCCTGTTGCTGCGTCGTCGTTTCAGAAGTGCCATATACTGGCTGTCGACGGTCGCGGCAGGAATCGGTCTTGTCCAGTTCCTCAAGTGGGCGTTGCATGAGTCAAGGCCTGTCGCGATTCAGGAAACCCTTTCCGGCTGGGGATTTCCAAGCTCGCACAGCGCCATGAGTGCAATCATCTTTGGCTTTCTGGCAATCCTTGTCATCCGGAGATTCCAAAGCTCCTGGAGGTGGATGCCTCTCGGCGTTGCCGTCCTGTTTTCCCTCTTGGTCGGCCTGTCGCGTCTCTATCTGGGAGCACACTGGTTGTCGGACGTTCTGGGCGGGCTCTTCTTTGGATGGGCATGGGCTTCTCTGGCGGGCATTTTCTACCTTCGGAGCCCGTCTGAAACGGACCCGAAGAAAGACGTCTGTGTCGTCGCCCTGCTCACGTTTGCCGTCGTCGGGGCCTGGGATGTGGCATTGCGACAGGGTCAGGAGCTCGCACGGTACGCCCCTCGCCCTTCCATCCTGACCATGACATCTCAGGCGTGGTTGGGGAGCGGTTGGGGGACACTGCCTGCCCGGCGGGTGGATCTGGGCGGAGGCAATGACGAACCGCTCACCTTCCAGTGGGCCGGGGTTCCTGATCGACTGGTCCTTGAACTCCTGGATAAAGGCTGGCAGAAGCCCCCTCCTCTGGATCTTAAGTCCTTCCTGGGCGTGTTCGCACCTGACACTGAGATCAACTCGCTGCCCGTTTTCCCCCATCTTCACGACGGACGGCCTGAAACAGTCCTTCTGGTGCGGGACAATAAGACGAAGAGATGGGTTTTCCGGCTGTGGCCAGCCGACATCCAGCTGAACCCGGACTCGACCCCCTTGTGGGTCGGGACCGTGGAAATCCAGATTCCGAGGCCGGTGGCCGCCTGGCTCACTCTGCCGAAGGCTCACCGTGACTATTCGGGCCCCCTGCTGGTCCTTGAGCAATCTCTCGGCCAGGAGATAACGATGCGACGGGTCTATCGGACCGGCAGGGAGGTCTCAGACAAGTTCAACTGGAATGGCGAAGTGCTGCTTGCCAGTGAAGCACCCGTGCGATAATCCATGTCTCCGATGCCGGTTTCCCCCTTTCCAGATATTTCTTGCTCACTGGCCATTCACGAATCAGGTCTCATACGCCGGCCTGCAGCCGTGCGCTGTTCTGAGTTGATGATGGAACGTTGTTTGCCAGAAACGGATGTCTTACAATCGGGAACGGAGGACGTTGCGCCCGTCAGGAGGGTGATCCAGGGTGCGGTTTATATGTTTTCATCGCTACGGAGGATTCTATGGGAACGCGGGGACGTGAGATTGTCGGTATGAACGTCGAGGATCTCCTGAAGCTTCTCAATCAAGCCTATGCGAGCGAGTGGCTGGCCTACTATCAATACTGGCTCGGAGCGAAGATTATCAAAGGTCCTATGAAGGATGCGGTTGCCGCCGAGCTCAACCTCCATGCCACCGAAGAATTGAATCACGCGGTGCTGGTGGCGGGGCGCATCATCCAACTGGGCGGCACTCCAGTCTTGAGCCCGAGGGAATGGCACGATCTAAGCCCTTGCCCTTATGATGCTCCAAGCGATCCCTATGTGCCCGTTCTGCTCGATCAAAACATTGCCGGGGAGCAATGCGCGATTTCGACGTACAAGAACCTTATGGATCTTACCAAGGACAAGGACATGGTGTCCTACAACATGGCGCTTACGATCCTCGAGCAGGAAGTCGAGCATGAAGAGGATCTGCAGAGCCTCAAGGAGGATCTCGATCTCATGGTGCAGCGCGGCAGCCGTTAGAAGCGATTCGGCTTGCTCTCATAACATTAATTGCCCGCCGTTCACCTCAACCGTTTCGCCCACCACGTAACCAGCGGCATCGCAGGCGAGAAACCCGATCACGGCGGCACATTCGACAGGCCTGCCCACGCGGCCGAGTGGAATTGCAGCCACAAAATTTCGCAGCATCTCCGGCGTCGAAAAAACCTGATGGAAAGGCGTGTCGATCACACCCGGTGAGATGGCATTAACCCGTATTCCGTGCGGCGCCAGCTCCTTTGCGAGCGATTTGGTAAGACCAACCAGTCCGGCCTTAGCTGCCGCGTAGGGACCCGCTCCGGGCCCGCCCCCATTTCTTCCGGCAATCGAGGCGACGTTGATGATCGCGCCGGTTTTGCGTCTGATCATGGCCGGGGCGACGGCTTGCGCGCAGAGCGCTGCGCTCCTGAGGTTGAGGTTCAGAATCTCATCCCATCCATCCTCGTTCAGGTCCAGGATTGGCATGCGCGCGACGAGCGAGCCTGCATTGTTGACCAGAATGTCGATGGCCCCCAGCTGGTCCGACGCATTCTTCACCAGCGCACGCACCTCACCGGGTTGTCGCATGTCGGCCCGCAAGGCAATCGCCTTGCCGCCTCCGCGGGCGATGCTGTCTCGCACGTGCTCGGCTCCTTCCCGGTTCCGATAGTACCCGATTGCCACCTGGGCGCCCAAATCCGCGAACACCTCGGCCGTGGCGGCGCCGATTCCCGAGGAGGCTCCGGTAATGAGCGCAACTCTACCCGACAAATCCATATAGTTTCGCATATCAACTCCCTAAATTCTGCACCCGGCGGACAGGCCCGCCGAGCAGGAACAATACCATTGTGCCCAGGGCCGGCAGCAGACCGGCAACCACGAGCACCGGCGTGTAAGAATGAAAGTGATCGACCACAAAGCCGGTGGTCAACGTGAACAGTATGGCCCCGGCGCCGGCGCCCACTCCTCCCAGCCCGGCCACGGATGCGACAGCATGCTCGGGGAAGAAGTCGCTCGGCAAGGTCTGCACGTTGTTGATCCAGCTTTGGAAGCCGAAGGTGACCACACTTATGAAGGCAAGCGAAATCATCGCGCTCCGGGCCAGCGCCGCCGGTATTCCCGCGGTCATGAGCAGCGCGCCCGCCACGATCACTCCCTTGCGCGCGCTGTTTGTGCTCCAGCCGCGTGCGATGAGGTGTCCCGAGATCCATCCGCCGAGGAGACTGCCGGCATCGGCAGAGACATAGGGAACCCAGGCAAAGAGCCCGATCTCCTTGAGGCTGAAGCCGCGCACGTTATAAAGATACAGGGGAAGCCACGTGATGTAGAGCCACCAGACGGGATCTGCCATGAAGCGAGCCAGGAGGATGGCCCACGTCTGCCTGCAGTTAAGAAGCCGCCTCCAACCGATCGTACGCATTCGGGCCGCGGCAGACTGCCCTTCCTTGATCAATGCAAACTCAGCGCTCGAAATGGACCGATGCCGCTCCGGCGTCTCGTAAAACAGCAGCCACAACGCCAGCCAGATGAAGCCCAAAGCCCCTGTAGTCAGGAACGTTGCTTGCCATCCGAAGCGCAGCTGCAGCCACACGATCAACGGCGGCGCCATTATGGAACCAACGGAAACTCCACTGTTGAAGATTCCCATTCCCAGCGCGCGCTCGCGAGCGGGAAACCACTCGGCTATGACCTTCGCCGCACCCGGCCAATTGCCCGCTTCGCCGAGGCCAAGCAGAAAACGAAAACAGCTCAGGCTCGCCACGCCGCGCGCGCAAGCGTGCAACATGGCGGCCGTGGACCAAACCAGGATCGAGGCTGTGAATCCACGGCGAGTCCCGAAGCGGTCATAGAGCTTGCCGGAGAGTCCTTGACTTGCCGCATAGGCGACAAGAAACCACGTATTGATCCCTGCAAAAGCCAGGTTGGTCAGCCCCAATTGGGTGATGATTACCGGCGCCAATATTGAAACGGTAAGGCGGTCAAGAAAATTGATCAGCGTCGCCAGGAAGACAAGGACCCGTATCGCTCAGAATTCCGTTACGGTTCGGTCACCCGGTGGGTCAGGCTTCCGGCCAAGGTGGACGCAACGGACGTCACCGCCCGCTACGA
>JBEKIX010000080.1:0-14965 GCA_050011535.1 Acidobacteriota bacterium | reverse complement strand
TTTCCTTGCATAGCGCGCGTATGCCAGGATCGTGAGCAGCATGAAAAACGCGCATACCAATTCCTTTCTCTCGGCCACCCACGCGACCGATTCAACGTGCAGAGGATGGATCGCGAACAATGCAGAAACAAATCCGCTGCGCCAAGCACGTCCGGTAGTTTTTTTCAGAAGCAAAAACATCAACAGTACATTGGCGATGTGGAGCAAGAGATTCGTGCGGTGGTGGCCTCCCGCATCGAGCCCATAGATCTGGACGTCGAGCATGTGGGAGATCCAGGTCACGGGGTGCCAGTTGTAGGCGTGCGTGGCAGTCAAAGCCCAGGAGATGTTGGCGGCAGTCAATCCTGTGGTGACATGGGGATTGTCGTACACATAGGCGTCGTCATCGAGGGTAAGGAAGCCATGGTTTTGCACGGGCCAGAAGACGACGAGGGTGATCACAATGAGAAGGGGGATTATGTACCGCTCTCCCGAGGTCGCAGCCACTCGCTGTTTGTCCGGCCGCCCCTTGATTTTCCTTCCAGACCCGCCTGACATTCGGATCTCTCATTTCAGCGACAGTCACAACGACTCCCGATTTCGCCGCAGGCTAGTTGTGCGACTGCCGCATTAGAATAGAAATTGGGGCTATCCCTCCCCCCAAAAAGACAGCAGCCACTAATACCACGAATTTCACGAAGCGTTCCAGCGGCATTCGTGAAATCTGTGGAATTGGTGGCTGCGTCTCCTGGTAACGCAGGGAGAGGCCCGGACCGATCCGTGCCCCTCCCTAATTGACAGGTTAGAAGTTGATGCGCATGACGATTTGGATCAATCGTCCGCCCGGATCCTGCTGGTTGCTCGCATCCGTGTAGGCGCTGGTTATTCGGGCGAAAGACGTGCTGCTCCCGGCGAGGCTGGCGAATCCTGTGAAGTTGATGTTGTTGAACGCGTTCAGGAACTCGCCGCGCAATTCGAAATTCTTGTTCTCGTTGAACCTGATGCGCTTCACCAGGCTCAAGTCAAAGCGCGTAAACATGGGCCCTCGGAAGTAATGGTGGCGCGGCGCGCAGTCGCCGGTGACGATCTGGACGCAATTGCCCGCGCCTCCCATTCCGGCAGGTTCGATATAGCGTCCGGTCGGCACGCCGTAAGCGGCGCTGTACATGCTCGTGCCCGTTGCAGGGTTGACGCTATATTGGTAAGCCTTGTACGAATTGTCGATGATGTCCTGCGGGAGGTCGTAGACGATCTTGTTGGCATCATCGAATCGCAAGCCGACGGCATTTCGCAGGTCCTGATCCGTCATACCGACGAGGACCACGTTGCCGAAATCCTGCAGGTTGCCGCTTTGAATCCGGCTCGTGCCCTGGAACTCCCAGCCGCCGATAACCCGATCCAAATGGTGGCCGATGTTGCTAAACAGCGACCGGCCCTGCCCTAACGGCAGCTCGTAGACCCAGTTGACCTTGAGGGCGTTCGGCAGCGTCGTGCCCAGGTTTTTGGCCCACGGCGCGCGCCAGGAGAGGCGGGTCAGGCTTATTTCCTTCGCCCAGACGTAATTTGCCTGGACTAGCAGCCCGCGGGACAGCCTGCGGCGCAACTCCACGACCATCGAGTCATAGTAGTTGCCGCCGCCATTCATGTAAATATAGGAGCCGCCCAGCACGTCCGGATTCGCGATGAACTCATTGGCCGGCAAGCCCGCGGCCAGTCCATTTGCGCGCCGCGTGGCGTCGCCGAACAGAGAGCTCGCAAGGCTTGCGGGAGCCGGACTGAAGGTGCTCAGGTAGCTGTTTACGTACGTTGAATTTGTGAAAAGAGTTGAATTGTAATTGGCTGGATTGTTCGGATCCACCTTGCCGGCAATGTAGGCCAGCGTGATCGGAAGCGGTGAGGTGCCAGTCACGCCAGTATAGGCAAAGGTAGGACCCTTACCAGCGGCTTCGTTTGCAGCCAGATTTTGCTGGGCCAGCCGGAACTCCTGAAGATACCCGTTCTGCACGACATTGTACTCGTTGAGGCTGGGCTGGGTATACGGGTGCAGGTTGCGCGAGCCCACATAGCGCACCTCAAGTGCCATGTCCTTCGTGAGTTCACGCTGAAGCCCGAAATTCCAGGACATGGTGTACGGTGTGCGGATGTTCTGGTCGATCGTATTGATCGAATTGCTCGGCGACGGCACGAGCGGCCAGTTGGGCGAACTCGCGAATGAGGGCGGGCCAAGCCCGCTCTTCAGATTTGGAGTGAGCAACAGCGGCCATGTCTGGCCTGTAGTAAGGAGGTTCCCGTTGGTTGTGTTACGGGAGGCATCGATCGTTCCGCCGGGGTTGGCGCCGAACAGATAGTCCTCATAATCGAACATCCCCATGCGGTTGTACGCGATCGCGAACCCGCTGCGTATGACCGTCTGAGAATTCTCGCCGAGGAACTTTCCCATCAAGCCTTTTGATTTTGGACTCCAGGCAAATCCGACGCTCGGAGCGAAGCTTCCGTAGTCGACGTTATAGGCGTGAGTGCCCGGCAAGAACTGGTGAAGCTGTGTGGGCGTGCCGCCTGTGGCGCCAGGCTTGAAGAAATTGCCGACGCCGGTAGGCCCCCATATATCCGCGGGTGAAGCATAGCTGAATGCGTTATTAAGCGGAGTCCACGGGAACTGCACTTCCCATCGCAGCCCATAGATCAGCGTAAAGTTGGGAAACATGCGCCAGGAATCCTGAGCGAAAATTCCCATCTCCCGCTGGCGTGCGCGCTCCGTGTACGGCCCGTTGTAAGTGTACTGGTTGGTGTTCTCATTGATAACCGCGTTGGCCGTGATTGCCGTCACGCGTGCCGTCAGAGCGGCATATAGAGTGCTGGCATTGCCGTACTGGGTTGAAGTCGCTCCGGGAAAGTTTTTCGGGCCGTTGGACGAGTTGAACATAATGTAGGCAGGATCGTAGGTGGAATTCAGGCCGATGCTGAGCTGGGGCACCAGTGACTGATACCACTCCCAGCTGCCTACGTGCGTGAACGAGCCTCCGAAACTCAGGTTGTGCGCGCCTTTCGTCCAGCTCAAGGTATCCTCAAAGTTCTTCACCGGCCCATTGCGGCGGCTCGGCGTAAGAAGTGCCGCGGGGTTCTGGACATTGGCGGGGGTCCAGTAGAATCCGCCCGTGCTGCCGATCGGTCCACTGTAATCCCCGGGGGATGCATTCGGATTGAAAAGCACTGTGCCCAGAAGAATCCCGCCGCGGGCTTCATTTACGAGCCGTGGAGTAATCGTGGACCGCAGCGCATAGGCAATCGAACCACGGTGCTGGTCTACCCTTCCGTAGCTGGGAAAACCCGGATACACCCATCCCCTGCCATTTAAGTAATCAGGGTTCCGCGTTCGGACCTCGCCATTCCAGGTCAGTTCCACCCTGTGATTTTTCGTAAGATTGATGTCGAAGCGCGAGGTCATGTAGCTGCGCGTCTCCATCCCCGTGCTCTGCCAAATGAAATACTGATAATTTGGGTCGGAAACCGTCGGATACGACTGAAGGGCACCCGTTGTCGCCGTTGAATTCCGGATGTCGGCGAGGAGCTTTTGCACCGTCGGATCGATGGTCGACGTTTGGCCGTTAGCCTGTGCCAAGGTAAGCATGTTGGCAGTCAAGACTTGGCCTCCCTGCACGTAGGAGAAGATGCCCTGCTCCATCGCCGGGGAGTAGATCTGATTGGTCCGAACCGATGAGTTAGGCAATCGGAATGTCTCGAGGTTAAGAAACCAGAATGCCCTATCCTTACCAGAGAACAGGCCTGGAATTGTAATCGGGCCGCCGGCGCGGCCGCCGGGCTGATGCAGAAGAAATCGGCTGCGCAGGGCATGGCAATTATCCGGATCCCAGGGCACGTTGCCCACGCCGCACTTCGCATGCGGGAAAGCATCCTGCACTGTAGCCGCGTCACGGTTGGTGAACCAGTAGTTGGAGTTGAGCGCCGTATTGCGTTCGTAATCATAGAGGCTGCCGTGGAACCCGTTGTCGCCTCCGCGCGTAACAAACCTGACCTGAACGGCGCCGGTGCCCGTGGAGTCAGCCCCAGCGGCCGCGGTGGACACGGTCACTTCCTGAACGGAGTCGGGCCGCGGTGTGATGAATGAATAGAAACCGTCGCCGCCGTACTGCCCCATGTAGTTCATGTCCTGCGTGGGAACGCCATCCACGGTTATGTGCACCGTGGAATTCGGCGCGCCCATGAAGGTCGCGTTGCGCGAGCTTCCCGTCGTATTTGCGCCCGGCAGAAACACCAGGAAGTCGAGGGCATTGCGCGTCGCCAGCGGCAACTGGGCGATCTGCGTAGTCGACATCGTCGTCGAAATCGTCGCGGTGCTGGATTGGATCATCTCAGCTCCCGCCACCACAGTCACGGATTCGTTGCTCCCGCCAACCTGGAGAACGATCTTGATATCAGTGGGCACTCCTACAACCAGTACGATGTCTTTGATGATCGACTGCTTGAATCTGGGCATCGAGACCGTAGCGGTATAGGTGCCAGCGCTCAACGACGGAATCGTAAAGGTCCCGTTGTCCGCCGTCACCGTACTGGCCTCCGAGCCGGTGGCAACTGCCTTGACGACTATATCCGCGCCCGGAACCACTGCGCCCGATGCGTCCACCACGATTCCTGTGAGCGACGAAGTTGCGCCCTGTCCATAGACAGGAAGGCTCATTGCCGCGGCCAGGAGCAGTGTTATTGCTGCGATGAACATCCAATGTCTCATAAGGTTTCCTCGGATCGAAACAGGTTAATTCTAGAAACTGAACCAATGACGCTCAGTTCCTGTTCGGACATCGCTCTCTGAAAGCAAAACAGTCAGAGAAACGAAAACAGACACCCTGCACCCGTCCATGAAAAACTCGGCCCTTCGGTGTCTCTTTCAGTTTCGTTTGCTCACGCCAGGTTGTGTAACGTGGCCTGATCATAGCCATCCGGATGGCCCCGCGCAACAAGAATGTTATAATTCTTTAAGGATAACGTCGCGTTAGTTATCATCGCCTAATTATAGTGACGGTCCACATCCGAAGACCCTCCGTATTTCTGCTGTTTATCGGGACAATTGCGCTGTTGCGCGACCGTGGCTATCTCTTGAATACTTGTGTGGATCAGTAAATACATACAAAAATTCAAATTTCGATTAAACAATCCACATGATAGCGGAGGAACACTTCGGGAAGGTCGGGGTCTGTAACTGTTTAGCTGCAGCAACGAGGATTCGGTGTACTCGTGGGTGAAGTGATCGCCTTGCGGTGACGATAAAGGAAGGAGTTAAGGAGTTCTAAGTACTCGAGTCCGTTTATGAAAAACCGTCGAAACTATTATCGTGTGCTTCAGGTGCAGCCCGATGCGCCGGTGGAGGTCATTCGCGCGAGCTACCGCACACTCATGCTAGAGCTGAAGCAGCACCCCGACCTGGGAGGATCCGCATTCGAAGCGCGCGTCCTCAACGAGGCCTACGAAGTGCTCAGCGACGCGAAGCGGCGCACTGCCTACGACAAGGGACTCTATTCTCAATACACCCATCGGGAATTCCTTTCGGATCGGCGCCCGCTCATCACCGTCTTCTGTCCAGTCTGCAAGCGGCCGCTTGAGCGCAAACCTCAGCCCGATGAACGCTGTTTAACCTGCCACAGCCCCCTGCAATCGAAGAAACCGCCAGAAGTCGAAAAAAAATACCGACGATCCATCAGCCGCATGGCAAGAAATGAAAAGATCTCCTATTGCTCAGCCTGGCCCGGAAAGGCCCTGGAAGCGACCATGATCGACCTTTCTCCCCGGGGAATGCGTTTTCTGTGCTCGGAGCAGCTCATGCCCGGCACGGGATTGAGAATCAGCAGCCGGATGTTCGAAGCCACTGCTTCTGTCATAAACTCTCGTGAGGAGCGCGTGGATGGACAGAGTCTTTATTCCATCGGGGTATCCTTCGTCGCCGTCCGCTTCGCCGAACTCAAGGGTTCCTTTTTCTCTGAATCCGCCTGACGAACAGCAAAGAGCCTCTGCCGGGAGGTCCACGAGAACATCCCGGGATCGCAGGAACTTCATCTACCCGAAAAGAAAGACCGATCAAAAAGTCCTGACATAGATGTACCATGTCCCCGTAACCGCTTGGCATTTTTCTGAGATTCGGATGGCATGATCGAAAGGCAAGACAAACCTCGAAGGCTCAAAGACTCGGAGAATCTCGAAGAGGTGCCGGCTTCTGTGGATCTGACACGTGCGGAGGCGCTCCATGATGGTAAAGACACCACGCTGGCTCTTGCTGCTCGAAGCCGTGCTTCTCCTCGGAGCTCTCATCATCTTGGCCTACAAAGCGGCGACGCGCGTTCTCCCTCTGCCAGTTGAAAACGTCGAGCAGGCGCGCCGGCAGGGACGGCCGGATCCTCAAGCGCAGCTTCTGCATTACTACCTACAGTATCCGGACCGCTACCTGCGGATTGCCAATGAAAAATGGGACTTTAATCCTGTTTCTCGAGTCGCCTCTCATTCCTTCACGATTCACAATATCGCCACCCTTGCGTATTCCGACATAGAGGTCACCATTACCTATGAAGGATCCAACGGAAAAACCCTGCTGACTCGCACCGCGAAAATCCCGGGCGTTATTGAGGCATTCAAGACCCTCGAGGTCAAGCAGATCAAGATCACTGGGATTCCTCGGACTACAGCGAATGCTATGATTACGATCGCAAAGGCCGTCATCGTTCGTTGAGTCTGATTCGAAATTCGAAATTCGAGATTCTAAATTCTCAATCTCGAATTTCGAATCTCGAATTTGTCATCGACAGGATAAATCATGGCAGACTCGACTACAGACGTCCTCATCTGCGGCGCGGGTATAGCAGGCATAGCCAGCGCCTATCACCTGAGCGTCCGTCACGGCATCAAGAACGTCCTGGTTGTGGATGAGCGCCCTCCGCTGTCACTGACCAGCGACAAATCCACCGAGTGCTACCGCAACTGGTGGCCGGGACCGGGTGATGCCATGGTCCGCCTGATGAACCGCAGCATCGATATCATGGAAGAGCTGGCGCACGAGAGCGGCAACGCGTTCAACATGAATCGGCGCGGCTACCTGTTCGTCACCGCGGATCCCGATCGGATTCGGACCTTCACGCGTGTCGCGGAGGAAGCGGCGGAACTGGGGGCGGGCCCGGTCCGCTACCACAACGGGCGCCCAGGAACGCAAGACTACGTACCCGCCCCGCCTCAGGGTTTCGAAGATCAGCCCTGGGGCTCCGATCTCATCACGGACACCGCATTGATCCGTAAGCATTTTCCTTATCTTTCCGAACGGACGGTCGCGGTAGTCCATCCCAGGCGTTGCGGTTGGTTCAGCGGCCAACAGCTGGGCATGTACATGTGGGAGCGCGCCCGCGAGCGCGGCGCCAGGCTCGTCGAAGGTCGCGTGGAGAAAGTGCGGATCGCCAGCGGCCGCGTGGAGAGTGTCGGCATAAGGCAGGGAAGCAACACGCAGACCATATCGACACGGCACTTTGTGAACGCCGCCGGCCCGTTCCTGCCGCAGGTGGCCGGGATGATGGGAGTGGAACTTCCGATCTACCACGAGCTGCACGTGAAGGTATCCATCCAGGATCACTTGAAGATCGTGCGCCGGGACGCGCCGCTTCTCATCTGGACCGATCCCGGCCCTCTGCCGTGGTCCGAGGAAGAGCGCGCTCTGCTGCAAGAATCTGAAGAAACCCGGTATTTGCTCGACGTCTTCCCGTCCGGAGTTCATGCGCGGCCCGAGGGCGGATTCGACAACGATTTTCTGTTGATACTCTGGACCTACGATCTGAGGCCGGTTGCTCCTGTCTTTCCCTTCACTTTTCACGAACATTATCCCGAGATCGCTCTGCGAGGATTGGCCGTGATGATTCCCGGCCTGCAGGCCTACCTCGGCAACATGCCGAAGCCATTTCTGGATGGCGGCTACTATACGAAGACTCGCGAAAATCGGCCGCTGATCGGGCCGCTCCCGGTACAGGGCACATACATGATCGGCGCCCTCTCGGGGTTTGGTCTAATGGCATCCTGCGCATCCGGCGAACTGCTCGCCGCGCATGTGACCGGAAGCACACTTCCGCAGTACGCGCCGGCATTTACCTTGGAGCGCTACCAGGATCGCGAATACCAGCAGTTGCTGGCGGCCTGGTCCGATACCGGACAGATCTAAGGCCCTGCGAAATCGGGGACCGTCATCTTTTTCGCCACACTCCCCGGAATCTCCGGCTATATTTGCGGCGAAAAAGATGACGGTCCCCGATTTCGTTAGTGCGTGAATCCTGAGGGCTGTCGTATGATGGCCGCCGGTTTTGGCTATGCAATCCCTAAATTCACCACAGGAGTAAGCATCATGATGGAACCCTTGCGAGCACGGAAAGGGCGTTTTCACCCGGCGTGTATGGCGCTGGTTCTCAGTATCGCGTTTTCGCTAGTCACAATCACTATGGCTCAGCAGGCCGGCGCAAAGCGGCCTCTCAATCACAATGACTACGACGCCTGGCGCTCGATTCAGCTTCAGCAGATGACACGAGACGCCCGGTTTTTGGGATACGCGCTCAACCCGCAGGACGCCGACGGAGAAGTGGTAGTACGCAATTTGTCCAGCGGTGTGGAGTGGCGCCACGGGCGCGGGCACCGGCCGGAGGCGGCGGCGCCGGTCGCATCCGACGACCAGGGGCGCGGAGCGGGTGCGCGGGGCGGTGGTGGTGGTGCCGGATCGAGCGGCCTGGCATTCACGAATGACGGGCGCTTCTGCATCTTCCAGATCTTTCCGACCAAGGCAGAAGATGAAGCAGCACGGAAGGAGAATCGGCGGGCTGCCGACATGCCTCAAAACTCGATGGGCATCATGGATCTGACCAGCGGCAAGGTCGAGGTCGTCGAACGCGTGCGCAGGTTTGCAGTGCCTGAAGAGGGTGCGGGCTACCTCGCTTACCTGTTGGAGCCCAAGCCCGAAGAACAGCCCGCCCAGGGCGCCGCAGGCGCGAATCCCGCGGGTGCGGGCGGGCGCCAGGCGGCCGCAGGCGCAGCAGCCGGTGGCGGCGCACGTCAGGGAGGCGCGGGCGGCCGTGCGGGGGGCGGCGCAGCCAGAGGCGGCGGCCGGGGACGCACCGAGTACGGAGTCGATATGGTGGTGCGCAAGCTGGCCGACAACAGCCAGAGAATCGTGCACGACGTGCTCGACTTTTCCTTAAGCAAGGATGCAACGAGCCTCACCTATACCGTCTCATCGCACAAGCCGGAGGAAAACGGCGTCTATCGGATCATGACCGCCGCTCCCGATGCTCCCCCGGTCACCATACTTTCGGGCCGCGGAAAATACACACGGCTGGCTTGGGACGACAAGCAGACACAGCTGGTCTTCTTCAGCGATCGCGATGACGCTGCGGCTCCTCAACCGAAGATGAAGGTCTACTACTTCGATGCTCAGAATCCCGCCGCCGTCGAGCTCGTGTCGAATCAGACACCCGGAATCCACCAGGGCATGGAGATTGCCGAGCGTGGCGGAATAAACTTTTCGCGCGACGGCACGAGGATTTTCTTCGGAGTCGCTCCGCCTCAGGAAACTCCGGACACATCAGGTGAGGAGAATGCGCCCGCACCCCCGGCGGCAAACAGCGCAACGGATTCAGAAAAAGTGGTTGCCGACCTGTGGAGCTGGAAGGATGATTTCATCCAGCCGATGCAAAAGGTGCGCGCAACCCAGGATGCCAATCGGACCTTCAGCGCCGTTTTCAATATTTCGGACAAGAAGCTGACACAGCTTGCCGACGAAACCCTTGCACAGGTCACGCCGGAGGGTGACGGCCGCTGGGCGCTCGGCACCGATGACCGCAAGTATCGGATGCTGGTCGGATACGAACAGGGAAATTATTACGACTATTATCTGGTCGATACCGACGGCGGCAGCCGCAAGCCGCTGCTGACCAAACAGGGGGGCAACATTGCCTTCTCCCCCAATGCCAAATACGGGCTCTACTTTGACGGCAAAGATTGGAACAGCATTTCTGTTCCGGATGGAAAAACCGTAAACCTAACCAAGGGCCTGGGCGTGAATTTCTGGCAGGAGAACAACGACACTCCCAGCACGCCGGGATCGTATGGCAACGGCGGGTGGACGAAGGATGAGAAGTATGTGCTGCTCTACGATCGTTATGACATCTGGCGTGTCGCACCCGACGGGTCGGGCGCCAAGAACCTGACCGAAGGAGCCGGCCGCAAAGATAAGATCGTCTTCCGATTCATAAACATCCGCACCGATCCCCAGGAAAGAGGAATCGACCCTGCTCAACCACTTCTGCTGAGCGCGGAAAACGAGAGCACACGCGACTCCGGTTTCTATCGGACCAAGATCGACGGCGGACAGCCCCAGAAGCTGATCATGGCAGCCAAGAGATTCGGATTGCCCACCAAGGCCAGAATCGCCGACACCTATTTGTTGACAGAATCTACATTCAACGAATTCCCTGACCTGATGGTGAGCGGACCGAACTTCAATGACATGAAGAAGGTCAGCAATGCCAATCCGCAGAAAGCTCAGATCCTGTGGGGAACCTCGGAGCTGGTCCGGTATAAGAACAGCGACGGGGTTCCGCTCGGCGGCATCCTGATGAAGCCGGAGAATTTCGATCCGAACAAAAAGTACCCGATGATGGTGTACATCTACGAACTGCTTTCCAACAACCTGAACAACTTCGTGAACCCGGCGCCTGGAACTTCGATCAACGTCGCCTACTACGTCAGCAACGGCTATCTGGTGCTGGAACCCGATATCGTCTACACGATTGGACATCCGGGCCAGAGCGCCCTGAAGTGCGTCCTTCCGGCGATTCAGGCGGTCGTGGACAAAGGCTTCGTCGACGAGAAGGCCATCGGCATCCAGGGACACAGTTGGGGCGGTTACCAGATCGCCTATATGGTTACCCAGACCAATCGCTTCCGTGCAGCTGAAGCGGGAGCGCCGGTTGCGAACATGACGAGCGCCTACAGCGGCATTCGTTGGGGAACGGGACTGCCGCGGCAGTTCCAGTATGAACATACGCAGAGCCGCATCGGAGGCAACCTGTGGGATTCTCCACTGCTCTTCATCGAGAACTCGCCGGTGTTCCAGGCCAATCGCGTCCAGACCCCTCTCCTTATCCTGTGTAACGACGGCGACGACGCGGTGCCCTGGTATCAGGGGATCGAGTATTACCTGGCGCTGCGCCGGCTCGGCAAGGAAGTCTATCTATGGGATTACAACGGCCAACCTCATGGGCTGCGCAGCCGCCCGGACATGAAGGACTACACGGTTCGCATGCAGCAGTTCTTCGATCACTTCCTGAAAGGCGCGCCGGAGCCGGAGTGGATGGCGAAAGGCATTCCCTACAACGATCGCGATAAAGAGAAGGAGCGCTTCAAAGAGGTAACCACCCCCATTAAGAAATAGCTGGTGGCGTGTTCACGTTCCCCGTAAAGGCCGTTGATCGCCGGTCCGATTCGAATGCCTCGGCTCTCAAGCTGAGTGCAGAAGGTAGGTAATTAGCGGTGTCAGGGTCAGCGGGCTCAGGAGTGTGGTGAGGACCACCGTTCCGGTCACGAGCGGAATATCCAGATCATACTCTACAGCCAGGATTGTTGTGACCACGGCGGCAGGCATCGCGGCCTGCAGAACTGCTGCCTGGCGCGCCACTCCCGATAAGCCGATCCAATGGGCCATGAGAATCGCAACCAGCGGTGTGGCAACCAACTGCAGAATGCCGGCAGTGCCGATCAGCGACACCCGATTGCGAGGCCATCTTCGTGCCCCGGCCATTTGCAGTCCCAGGATGACGAGCATAAGCGGAATCGCGGCATCGCTGAGCAGCGTGACCGAGCGGTCCAGAAACAGTGGAACCGGCCAGCCCGTTTCTCGAACAATGCCGGCGGCAATCAGTCCGTAAACCGCGGGAACCTTCAGCAGATTGCGCAGGGCCTGCGCAGGCGGCAGTTTTCCCATGGAGGCGATGAGCACTCCGGCGGAGTAGACGATGACCGTGCTGAACACGAAACAGACCATGGCACGCGCCAGCGCCGCATCTCCGAAAGAAAACTTGTTGGCGGCAAGGCCGAAATTGCCGCTGTTGACAAACACCGAAGCCACGACGAGGCTGACCAGCAACTGTCGATTCAGGCCCAGCACTCGCCCGCATAGGAGAGAAAGGATGGCCATGATTGCGCTGACGGAGAGGGTGAAAAGCGCCAGCTTGCCGAACTCCCCGCCGGTGATCTCAACGTGTGCCAGCGACACAAACACCAGGCACGGGCTGAAAATGTAAAAGGTCAGTCGGGAAGCCGTTTTGATGTCCGGATGCAAAGTCCGCCCCAGAGCGAAGCCCGCGCCCGTTGTGAGCAGGATCGGCAGCAGGTTGTTGACGAAAACGTCCCTGATCGCGGCAAAAGTCATGGTTTCCTTGCCCGCCTCATCTTTCGTTCGAATCGTGGAATATGCCTTGCTGCTGAACCGTTTGTCAATAACAGGGAAGAAGCGGCTACGATTCAGACACTGGAAGATAACGAGGGAAGCAAAAACCGATAGCGATTGCGATACCGATGCCGATTCCGAGATCCCTGCGGTCGTTGCGACCCTTCCGGGTCGGCATCGGTATCGGGATCGCAATCGCTATCGCAATCGGCTCTTGTTTGCTCTGAGACGACCATTTCGCGCACTGGCAGCTCCACTGTCTGAATCACGGAAGAAACTGACGGCGACCTTATAATTGTCGAGCTTGCGAAAGTTCGCGTTGGGGGAGATTGTCTGGGTTTACGTTCTGGTCCAGTTCAGAGTTCACGTGCGGAAGCGGTGGTATGCGAGATCTGCATTGAGCTTTTTGCTCTTCGTTATTCGCACCGCAAGGATAGCATGCCGGCCTGATCGATCTCCGGACTGTTCTGGTCAAATGCCCTGGCAAAACTCAATCTCATCCTCGAAACTGCGCTCCAAAATATTCATATAGACCACTTCTATCGTCGTCTGTGCCCGCGGGATTCGTGGCCGGTCACCACATTGGGGTCACCAGCCGCAAGTTCTGCCAACGGAACGACGCTAACACAGTCGCCGAGCGCATATCGCACCTCCCCGGGATATATGACCGTCAGATGGTCCAGCCGCAAATCCTCGAGGGCAATTCGCATCGATGGCGAGAGTCGTGGAGCATCCTGGAATTTCATCTCGACGCCGTAGCGGCGACCCCGCTTCAGAAAAAGGAGATCCAGCTCGGCTCCCGTGTGTGTGGCCCAGAAATATGCTGCTTCCGGCCGCACCAGTTCCAGAACCGTTTCGATGGCGAATCCTTCCCATGAGGCGCCAACCTTGGGATGTGACAATACCTCACGATCGGAAATGAGGCCAAGGAGAGTGTGTAACAGGCCGCTGTCTCTAACATACACTTTGCAGGCTCTGACCTGGCGCTTGTTCAGGTTTTCGTGCCAGGGCTGAAGCTGCCGGACCATAAACAGGCCTGCGAGCAGGTCCAGGTAGCGTCGCGCTGTGGGCTCGGAAACACCGAGCGAGCGGGCAGCTTCGGCTGCGTTCCAGAGACCGCCATGGTAGTGGGCGAGCATCGACCAGAACCGGAATAGGGTTGCCGCCGGGATGGTGATTCCCAGTTGCGGCAGGTCACGTTCGAGATAGGTCTGGATGAATTGCTGGCGCCAGTTGAAACTCATCCTGTCCGATCGAGCCAGATATGCCGGCGGGAAACCTCCTCGCCGCCAGAGCTTCTGAAGCTGCGTCACTCCCAGCTCATCAAGTCCGAACCCGCTCAGCGTGATCGTCTCCATCCTCCCGGCCAAAGTCTCCGATGACTGCCGCAGAAGATCCGGCCCGGCGCTGCCGAGCACCAGGAAGCGCGCCCGAAGCGGGCGCCGGTCCGCCAGAACCCGGAGAATCGGGAACAGGTCTGGACGCCGCTGAACCTCGTCGATCACTATGACCCCGCGTAGCTGTGCCATGGCCGTCATGGGTTCGGCGAGACGTGCCAGGCTCCTTGGATCTTCCAGATCAAAGTATGCGGGCGAGTCGGGAGGCACGATCTGTCTGGCCAGCGTGGATTTTCCCGACTGCCTCGGACCGATCAGCGCGGCCACTCGGCTCCGTCCGAGCGCTGCGCGAATCTCCGCCAGCCATCGAGCTCGCTTTATCATGGTTCTACTCTACCATGAAAATCGAAAGTCAAGAGTTCGATTTTCATGGTTTATGTCAAGGCGATCCAGACTCCGCGCAACATCAGCGGTGCGGCCCCGCGATTCCCCAATCCCGCCCGCTCGTGCAGAACTCTGAACCCTGCTGTTCTGGCGGGCATCAATAGTGATATCGTTACCTCAATGTTCCAGGAGGAAACTCGATGCGGAGATATCCAGGGGCCCTGGCAATCTTGCTGGGAGCAATTGCAGGCATCTCTCAAGCGGCTGTAAATCGGGTCCGATCCGCGGATTCGCCGGCCGAACGGATTTACTTTTCCGCCCTCGGCAAAGCGGAGAGACCTGTCCTCGGCCTGGAGCCGAAGGATTTCGATCTGCGCATCGACGGCAAGCCTACACCCATGGAAGGATTTCGAGCCGGCTTGCCTCACACCGACCGTTCGATTCCACTGGTTGCCTGGATCCTGCTCGACTTCAACCCCAACATCAAGAACCAGCCGATCAAAAACCAGGTCGACGCGGTTGCGGGCGCTTTTGACTTGCTCAATCCGGCATCAGCCCTGGGAGTCAAGCTGGTGAGCGACCGCTCGGAGACTTTGGCGCCCCTGGCACACGATCCCAAGGCTCTGCGGAATGCTTTCCTGCAATATGATCAGCGCCGTGCTGAATTGAAGGTCGGCATCAAAACAGATTCGGTCCAGGTCGGCGCAGGCGGCATTGCCCGAGCTTTGGAATATGCCCTGGATGACATAGACGAATATGTGAAGTCGGAGCCCGCGCTGCATGATCGCGAAGT
>JBEKIX010000079.1:0-14990 GCA_050011535.1 Acidobacteriota bacterium | reverse complement strand
GACCCGCCGCGCCAAACATGGTACAAGCTTTTCGCAATTGGCGCCAGCGTAGCTCAGTTGGTAGAGCAACTGATTCGTAATCAGTAGGTCCCCGGTTCAAGTCCGGGCGCTGGCTCCATAACATCTAGCAATCCAATCATTTACGAGATTCTTCAACAACAACTTCCAAAGCCTGCTCTTCTTGGTGACCACCCTCGGTGACGTGTGCCTGCCAAAAAGTCGATCTGGAAGACTCTGACCGAACTGATCAAGTTTGGGCTGTACAAATCACCTGGAATCTTGCGGGATTCGTACGCATCAGAGAAAGGTTGGCAGCCTTGCTACCTCCGGCTCCAGACCAGACGCGATATATTGGGTGCAGAATTGCCGAATTCTTTGCGGGCAGCCGGGTTTCAGCCGGCTCTGCGTTCGTATCGATGATGGAGCCCGCCTACTTTGGGAAGCGCAATTATCTTGCCCATCTCCGGCGGCTGCGCGACCCTGCCATCTGGAGAATCCTTTCCAAGCGAAAGGTGGCTGCGGGTTCCATGGTAATAATCAAGGTAAGAAAGCATAAGGTGCCGGAGCGAAATCTCATTCAGGATGACAACATGATTGAGACACTCTCTGCGAATCGAGCCGATGAGGCGCTCCACATAGGGCGTCTGCCACGGAGATCGGAATGCGGTCAGAACTTCGCTGATGTCCAGGCTTTTGGCCTGCGCGCTGAAGGCGGCACCATAGATGCTGTCGCGGTCTCGGAGCAGGAAGCGCGGCGCCTTGTCCCAAGGAAACGCATGCACGAGCCGTGCTGCGGCCCATTCGGCAGTCGGATGCTCGGTGACATTGAAATGCATGACGCGCCTGCGATCATGAGCCAGGACAAGAAACACGTACAGGATCCGGAAGGTAATGGTGGGTACCACGAAGAAGTCCACCGAGACCAACTGTTTAACATGATTTTCCAGAAAGGTTCGCCAGGTCTGTGAAGGCGGCTTCCGATGATTTACCATGTACTTTGCGACAGTGGCTTGGGAGACTTCAATTCCGAGCTTGAGCAATTCGCCGTGCAGCCTTGGTGTTCCCCACAGAATATTGCAAGCGCTCATGTTGCGAATCAGATCTCGGATCTCCTTCGAAGTCCTTGGTCGACCGGTCCTTCCCGGACGGCTTTTCCATTTCCAGTAGAGCCGAAATCCTTTTCGATGCCAAGCGATCACCGAAGCGGGCTTAACGAGCAGGAGGCAGTTAAGCCACTGGGACCAGAACCGGGAGAGAAGGACCCACAAAATCCGATCGGATGCCCGAAGCCGGAGCCGTTTCCTATTGGTTCTTTGCAGGGCAGCGAGTTGGTGCCGGAGAGCCAGGATTTCCAGTTGCAGGGAGGCTCGCGTCCGTAGGGTGCATGCCAGCCCAGAGAATATCGATCTCAACACATTGCACATGGCTCAGGACGGTATCAGCGCGGAGCCGCAAGATCAATGATTTGCATCACTACAGATCTATTGGTAGGCACAACCCAAACCGAGCGGTGGCACTCCTGCTGCGAATGCAGGTAATCCCTGTTGAAACCCGCTTAAGTCTGTGGAGAACAGACGACAAGGATGCCGGAAGCAGCGTGATTAGGACCTCCTGCACAAACCGAAAGGCCCTCAGCCTGATCCCGTAAATGCAATATTTTCAATCCGGACGAAGTTTTTGGTAGGAACGGGCGTTCCAGGCTCACATAGCGGCCAACATCGTAGCCTTGCCGATAAAGCGCCAGCAGCCTTTTCTCTATCGTAGCTGTGCCGGTCATCGACCTTGGTGATGCCGGACCCGACACGGATTTAGCATTCTGTCAATAACTTGGCGTCGTCAGTCCCCGGCCAAATGGGTTGTGCGAGAAATAGTTCCGGCATAGAATGTGGGGCGCATCCGGATGGACCTGATTTCCCGGAATTCGAGCTCTACATGGAATGCAAGCTTTCAATGAGGGGTGGCGCCTCCGCACTCGTGTTCTTTTGCCTGGCGACGATCCAGGCCGGCTCGCCGACGCTCAAGGCAAATGAGCCGGATCAAAAGGCGACATCGATCTTCCTTCCGGTATTTCTGGCCGCGCCGGAAGAACATGTCACCTTTGTCGTCTCTGCTCCGTCTATCGAATTCCAGGTTAAAGCCGCGTCACCAATGAGCTCGACCCGCCCGCTGCTGGTCATCATCGATCCAAGTTCCTATTCCATTCCGCAACTGCAGCGCCGTGTCGGCGCTCTGGTCGCGGCGCTCGCCGCGGAATTGCCGGACCGGACGCAACAAGAGATTCGTGTGGGTATTCCGATCCTCGACGGGATCCTTTATGACCCTCCCGAGAGTGCCGGCGCATCATCGGCCGACACTGTGTCGGCAATCATGCGCCTCATGCCGGAAACCGAATCGGAACAGCGGAACGACCCGGGCCACATTCTGGACTTGGCGGCAGTCCTGCTCCAGAAGGCTGAAGCCGGCGCAGGGCCCGTGGATTGCCTCCTGATAGGCAAGGATCGTTCGTTCGAGGGCGATAACAGCAGCTACCTCGGGCTCGGCGCAGAGCGCCGCGTTCTGGAGGCATGCCGGCGCAAAGGGAGCATCGTTCACGGCTATCTGGAAGGCGCCGGAAGCATCGGCCCAATCTGCGCGGCCACCGGTGGCATGACGTTCGCAGCCGAAGATGAGCCGGAGTCGGTTATTCGTAAGGTGCTCGAGGCTCGAAAAAGAGGCTTTCTGCTGGAAATGCAGCCGAAAGCAGCCCTGACCCTCTGTGGAAGGTTCGTTCTCTCCCTCCGGGCGGTAGATCAGACCGGAGGCCTTCTGGATTTGCGTGCGCCGGCTGCAATCTGGCACATCCCTGATGATGCACCCGCGCCCGAGTCCGAAAGCATGCGCGAGGCGCTCGAATGGATCGGACGGGCGCAAAAAGCCGCCGAAAACGGCGATGCGGCAACGGCAGTCAGGTTCATTCAAAACAGCGTGCAGCTGGATCCGGGCAATCCCGATGTCTTTTACTTCAGTGCCAAATACGCGTCCGAGGCGGGAGAACTCGATATAGCGGAGGCACACCTGGCCAAGGTCATGGCATTTGTGCCCCGAACCGAGCGCGTGCTTGTCCTCTATGGGGAAGTGTCTCGTAAGCTTGGAAAATCGGCGGCGGCGATCGAAACACTCAAGTCGTTGCCGCCCGAGACCGTGCCCGACTCCGCACAATTCCGGTTGACGTTCGCGCGGCTACTGGCAGCGGCAGGCCGCGATGAGGAAGCTGGGAAGATTTACGCCAATCTCACAGATCTGGGTCGGGACAGCAGCCAGGCGCAGGCCGAGTACGGGTGTGTCTTATTGCGTCTCGGGCAGGAGGCGGCGGCAACAGATCAGATACAGGCAGCGCTGAGGGCAGACTCGCAAAACGTCACCGCCATGCTGTGCTCTTCGGAAATGGACTCCATCCACGGGAGGACCCAGAGGGCGCTTGAAGCCGCGCAGCGCGCGGCCGCGCTCAGGCCCGAGGACCCGGATGTTCATTTGCAGATCGGGAATATTCACGCGCGCGCTCATCAGTGGGAATCGGCGCTGACCAGCTTTGAAAACGCCGCGCATATCTTCCCGGCGCGCACCGATATTCTCCTGCATGTGGCGGAAGCGGAAATTGAATCCGGGCAGGGCCAGGAGGCCGTGCTGACCATGCGCCGGGTGCTCGCGATCAACCCGTCGGATGCAAATGCCAGCCACCAGATAGCGGGACTCTTCGCGCGCGCCGGAGCGTTCACGAACGCCGCGGCGGTGCTCGAGGACAGCGCAGCCAGGATGCCGGACAAGGCGCCGGCGTTTTATCGTGAGGCTGCCGGATTGAGGGAACGCATCGAAGAATACGGCCAGGCTTTGCTCGACTACCAAGCTGCGCAAGCGCGGCCTCCCGATCAGGCAACACAAGCCGGCCGTGATCTCTCTTCCCATCCGGCCTACTTGTCATTGATGGTGAAAGGCACCGCGGAACATTTGGGCAATTCGGTCAAGAAAGCGCCCGTGGGGCCTGGGCCCGGCATGATTGTTCCGGGAGGGCTGTTACCTCTGAGCAGCATTCTCGGACTCGATCCGTCCACCCTCCGCGACGCCGGCGCAACCGGAAAGGTGTTCTCCGCTATTCTGGACACGAAGCACTCGACGGAGGACACGGCGAAGCTCAGCCGGCTTCAGTCTGAGATCCTGGACCATTTTCGCACCTACGATCGGCTGCTTCAGTACATGAAACGAAAGAGGATCTCTCCGGCATCCACGGACGCGAAGAGGGGAAGGCAATCCTACGTTCTGCCGCTGGTCGGGGATGGGCCGGCAATCGATCAGACAAAGACATTCCTGCGCTTTTTCGGGATCAAATACTCTTCAAGCCAGAAAGGAGGACGGAGAGCGGTTTCCCTTGCGGTGAGTCACGAACCGGTGATGCAGCAACAGCAGCGGCTGCTGATCCGGCTTGGAGTCGATATCGAAGCCCCGAATCTCCGGGAACTGAGGTTTACGACCGGAGACGAGATCCTCCCATCGATTGTCGATGCAAATTTGATACAAGGGAAAATCCTCGGCCTTCAAAAATCCGATCCACGCCGTCTGCTTGCCGAGTTTTTTCGACGCCCTGACGCGATGGAGCTTTACCTGGCATTGGAGCGCTGCGCAGGGCCCGTGCGCGGCGCTTTGCTCCAAAGCTTTAGTGGGAGCGATTTGATCCCCCTGACACCAATCCTGGCGAGTTTCGGCCGCTTTCTCGACTTTAAGGACGGCCGGCTGGTTTTTCCCGGAGCATGGGAAAGCCTCATGGGCTCTTCCAATTCAGATCCCGTGAACTTATTCCGGCAGTTCGTGGCAAATGGCGGAGGCAGGCTGATGTATACCTACTACACGCTTGCCGGCGCCCCCCCTGCGGTGCAGCGTTATTTTACGGCTTCATCGCGCAACCTGGAAGAATTGACCAATCTGATTGCGCCGGAAGGCTCTGCACGCGCCTCGAAGAGCAAGACGAGCAATTGGAGTCCTGAGGCCGCGGGACTGGTTCGCATGCTTGGTGCCGACGAGCAGGGATTGATACTTCCTGTCGATTCTCGTTTTGGCCCATATCTGTTTCCCGGCCGAACCGATGCCGGGCGATCCCCGCTGCATGTTTCCCTGCAGGACTTGGCGAGCCTTGTGCAATCAAAAGGAACGTTGAACCCCGGCACCGCGCCGGTTGTCGGCGTCAGCTTCATCCAATTCCTGAAGTTTGTGCAGGATGTCCGGCCCGAGATTCTTACGGACGCCGTAATCCAAGCAATCATGCGCAGTCCTGCCGAATCCCCCGTGTGCCTTGATTTAATCTGGGATCTCCATGCGCCGCCGGACTTGCTGGTGCCGTATCTTGCCTCCTGCAGAAATGTTGCACAGACGGGGACTACGGCCTGGAACGTCAACCGCACGCGCACCAACCAGTCGATCTTTTTCCTCATTTCAGCCTTTTGCCGGAATGGAGTGATCGACACGCAGACGTGCCAGAAGCTCTTGAAGGCAGCACTCGCGAGTTTTGCCGTCGCCGAAGAATCGTCCTTTTTGGACAATGTCTCGACCTTTCTGACCGACACGCTGCTGCCTGAGCTGGGGAGGTCATTGCAGATGCCGCCCGATTCGCCGGGATTGCTGCTGGAAGCACTGGCAGGACCGGTCGGACGGCAAGTCTTTTTATTCAACGGAGCTCCGCTCGTCCAGGATGCTCACGCCGAGCAACTGCAACGCATCAAGAGTGTCATCGGGCTGCAGCATGTGGCTGCCATCGCCGATTTGCTTCAAGCCGTTCAGCTGGTCAGGAATCTCCAGACGAGCCGTGAACGGCAGGCCGACTGGCTGCGAGCGCTCGCTGCAGCAATTCGCAAGCTACCCGCTCCAGCTTTGGCAGCGACAACTTCTCAAGCCAAGGTGCCGTCGCCCGCTGCAGCAATCCGCAAACTCGCAGCACCAGCTCCAGCCTCGGCAGCGGCAACTCCTCAAAACAGGGCGCCGTCGCCACCGCCGAGCGCATACGAGGACCTCGCCAGAGAATTGGAAGTGAGGGCCGGGGACGTGCCGAGCCTCGGCGGCTACCACGCGGATTGGGTCCAGACAGTCTTGAAACAGGCCGCCGCCGTTCTGCACACGGAGCTTGGGTTGGCGTTGTTGGGCTATTGCTATGCGTACGATGGTTCTCCCCAAACGGCTGCCCTCAGTTATGATCCGGATTTTATTCGGAAACACGATTTTTACCCGCACAGGCAACCATTGCAGGCGGGTTGGTCGGGTGCAGAGCTGCTCGAGGAACAGGGCAATGAACGCGGAGGCGCCGTCGCGGGCTCGCTGGCGGGCCTGGAGATTCAATTGAATAGACTGGAAATGGCGGCATCCGCGCAGAATTTCGGCAAGTGGGGCCCGGGCAAGCTGCTGCCGGCAATGCTGTCCGGAATTCGCGTAATCAATCCGCAGCTCCGCACTGACCGGGCGCAGGAATACGTGGCCTTGTCGGTGCGCCTGGGACGCGAGCTGATGGCGTTTTGTTTGTCCGCTTCTGCAACAGGTGAATGGTGCGATCAACATCTCTCAGCGCTCCTTTCGCCATTGCGCAGGAACCAGGTTGCCGATTTCGTGACCCGCGGCGATCCCGTCGGTGCTATGGAACTGCTTTCCCCCTCGGAGTTGTTCTTCCTGGGGGAGGCTTATCTTGCCGAGGTTGCTATATTGCCTGCACGCGACTCCCGGGGCCTGTGCGGCTACGGTTGCGGCCTCACCGCTACGTTGAAAGCCCCGGAAATCACCAGTCCTGTGCTGGAGAGGTTGCGGGAGATAATTCCGGCAGCAGGGACGGCGGAGTCAGACGCTTTTCAAAGGGAAGTCGAACAGTACGGGTGCTCCGTCTGGCGTCGTTTGGGCCTCTCGGAGGTCTCCTTGAAGTTGTGTGACTCATACGAGCGGCTGCAAAACTCTGATTTGCCGGATTTCCTGTTTGATCGTATCATTGACCTAAAGATCCGATTGGCTGAAACCGGCTATGCTGTGGGAGCGCCTGCGTCCGTTGCTGGAATGGTTGGGGAGTTGGCATTGCAGTATCTTAGCGCCAACCCGGCAACGTCCCGCGTTGGGACCTGGGATGATCTGGTGAAAGAAATCATGCGTTTGGGTCTTGCACATCAGTTCATGTGGATGGAAGAGCTGCTTAATCGTGGTTCGCTCTCCGTCTACTCGGAAATTCGGTGACAGTGAAATTCGGCGACAGGCAACGAATTGCCAGTTGAATCACAATTTGACCTGAATGCGTGCAGGCAATTCGTTGCCTGTCGCCGAATTTCTAAAAGGAGGACTCTGATGCGAGCCAGGGGCGTGATCACCGCAAGCATGTTTGCGTGGATCCTGGCCACAGTCGGGTTCATCGCCGCACAACAGCCGCAGCCTCAGAAGACGGCGACTTTTTCAGTTGAATCGCAGCTGGTACAGATATTCCTCACCGTTCAACAAGGTTCACGCCGCGTCACCGGCTTGGATGTAACCAAATTCAGTCTGGCGGAAGACGGCAAGACCCAGCCTATCGATCACATGGACAGCGAGCAGGCTCCTCTTCAAGTGGCGCTGCTTCTCGACACCAGCGAGAGCATGACCAATTCCTTGAAGGAAACCCAGGAAGCCGCCACATTGTTCGTTCAGTCTCTGAAGCCAGGCGATCGCGTTACGCTGATCCCCTTCAATTCGAGCATCCACGCGATTCCGCAATTGACGGACGATTTCGAGCCGATCCTGAGCGGGATCCGCGGCACCAGGGCAGAGTTCAAGACGAAGCTGTACGATGCAATTTTGTATGCCATGAAGGTCCTGAGCGATAAGGAGGGACGCAAGGCCATCGCAGTCTTTTCCGATGGAGAGGATACGGCGAGCACGGCTACGCTTCCCCTCGTTCTGAATGCGGCCTCACGCTACGGCTACCCGATCTATGCAGTCTGCGCCGGCTCGGAAACCAGAAATCAGGCCTACCGGCAGATATTGCGACAGATGACGGAGACAAACAGCGGTAAAGCGTACTTTGCCGAGAACTCCCGCGATCTGGGTCCGGCCTTCCTTGAGGTTTCCGCTGAGCTCAGGGCGGCCTACGTGCTCTATTACTACACTCGTCTGTCCCCTGACGATCGTTGGCATGAGCTGCTCGTGAACGTCGCCGATCCCCATTACAAGATCTTCGCGCGTAGAGGATTTTTCCTTGCCAGGGCCGGCAGCGCCGCCGCCCTTGCAAAAAACCTGGAGAAAGTGCCTGCGCAGGGTGTTGTCGACGCTGCCGCTGCAAAGGAGAGCGCCAAGGCGGCATTGAACGAAGTGATAACACCCCCCGCGGTTCCTCGTCCCGCGGACCGTGGATCGGCCGACAATTCCGACGTCACCGTTTCCACTTCGAACTCCAAGATCCCAACATTCAAGGTTGAGTCGCGCCTGGTCGAAGTGCCGGTCTTTGTGGAGTCCACGAATGGAAAGGCGCCGCCGCTGTTTGCGGCGAAGGACTTTAACATTTCTGAGGACGGCAGCCGCAGAGATGTCGCCTACTTTAAGGGCGCCCTGAACATGGAGGATCTGCCCAAGGCACGCGATCTTGCCATGAAAACTGCCGGAACGGCGTCATCTCAGGACAAGCCCTCATTAAACCCGAGCAACGGCACTGAACTGACGCTCGGCAAATACTACCTCGTGCTGGACGATGTGACGACAGACGTAACTACCTTTCCTCAAGTCAAGAAAGCCGCCGAAGATCTGGTGAGGAGATACCATAACCCGATCCAGCCCTTCACGGTCTATTTCACAAGCAAGGGGCGCGGGAGTTCACCGCCTGGCGACATCGAAACCATGGTGGCGGAAATCCGCAAGGCGAACGCTCGTTCGAACCGGGTCGCCGGCGAGCCCGATCCCATCACCGTATATGAAGCAGTCTTGATTGACAGGGGCGATCATCAAACCCAGGAATTGGGTGAACTCCGCACGGCTGCGCAGCTGTCGTTGAGATACCAAAACAGCCTCGGGACAGTCGAGGGCGCGTGTGATGCCCCGCCCGTAGCCATTCCGGCTGCCGGTGTGCGTGGGGGAGCGGTCCTTACCTGCGATCCCCAAACCAACAAACCGGTTATCCAGGCCACGCTTCAAGGCAAAGTCGCCGAACTGATCACGCGAAATGCCGGTTACGCGAACGCTGCCTTGGATGGATTACGGGAAGTCGTTGCTCTGGTCGCTGCCGACAAGGGGGATTACTCGAAGACGGTCATCTTTATCTCGCCGGGGTTTGTCACAGGCAAGCTCAGCCGGGGCGATGTGTCAAGTCCGTTGCAGAGTATTGCGGCCGAAGCCCAGCAACATCGCGTCAAGATTCTTACGGTCGACATCGGTGGAGCCGCTTCCGAAACACCGGAGGTGGAACACGCCCTCGGAGCCATGACCGATGCGCCTCAACTATTTCAGATAATGGAATCCCACGTAACCGCGTCCCAGTTCGAAAAATCATCTTCCCTGGATACGCTCTCTCTGGGGAGCGGCGCCAGACGCGTCAAGGCGGATAACGATATTGCTGCAGCCGTCAATTCTGCCTTTTCATCGAGCGGCGCGCTCTACTATCTCGCATTTCTGTCTCGACAGCCCGCCGATGGCCGGTACCACAGAATCGCGGTGTCTGTCTCCTCGCGTTCCGTGCGCCTGCGCGCGCGCCAGGGCTATTATGCGCGTCCACAGACGGAACCTGTCTCAGCGCCTGCAAGCGGCGCTTCCAATGAGGAAGTGAATGCGGTGCTGGCGAAGGCCGATGAGGCCATGAAGAACCACGACTATGCGGCTGTCGCCCATGCGCTCGAGGGGCTCAAGTGGAAATTCCAGGATAAGCCGGATTTCTGGTACAACCTGGGTGTCGCGTATTTCAATCTGAAGGACGCACTGAAGGCGGCGGAGGCGCTCCAGCAGGCCTGGGCTCTTTCCCCAGAAGATCGCATGACGGGTCTGATGCTCTCGCGCGCTTTTGCCGCTGCCGGCAATGACGACGCCGCTGTACAGACGCTGCAGACTCTGCGCGCGCGGAATCCGCTGGATCTCGAACTCCTAATTCAACTGGGAAGAGTGTACGAAGCGGCATCCAAACCCGCCCAGGCATATGAAGTTTACCGCAGCGTGCTGGACCTCAGTCCGTCGCTGCCTTTGGACTTTTACGTCGTCCTCATTCGAACCTCTGCGCTTCTGGGGCGCTATCCGGAAGCCGGCATCTTCGTCGATGCGTACCGTAGCCGCGGAGGGGCAGAGGAAGTCATTTCCCCCTGGACACGCCTGATCCGGAGATAGGTGCCGGACCCAATAAAGCCCTTGAATCCAGTAAAGAGGAAGAACGCCGCGCTGGGGCGCGGCGATCCCAGCCACTCCTCGGTGGTGCGACGGCAGATACATTTCCTGGGGGATCTCAGGAAAGGCGCAGTAACCTCGAAATACCATGCAATCAATTCTACCGGTCAAGGCATCATTTCGAGGCTATGGCGCCTGGCCCGAAATCAGGTCCACAAGACAAACGCCCGGCGTCAAAAGCAGGGCGTGACCCGCGTTTGGAAATTCATGAACCTGCGAGCCAGGAATGCGGGCTGCCATAAAATGGGCCTCCTTGACGGAAGGCACAACCTTGTCCTTCCCCGACGCCAGCAATGTTGTCTGCACCTGAACCTCAGAAAGGCGCGGCCTCAAATCGATTTCCTTTACAAGCTCGAGGCGGCGCCGGAAGGATGCCGCATGAACATGCCCGACAATTTCCCGAAAGCGCTCCCGATCTTCTATCATGATTCCCTCCCATTGCAGGGTGCGATCGACAAGATAGGTCTTAAGCCGTTCGACAACCTTGAAGGCCTGGAGCGGGTAGAAGACCCGTGCGAGACGAATGCGCATCCGCCGGCGATAATAGGGGAAGGCATTGACGAGCACGAGGTGCCGGACCCGTTCCGGATAGCACAAGGCATAATCCAGCGCAACGAGGCCGCCAAATGACTCTCCTACCAGCAGGATTGAACGGACCGGTTCTCTTGAGGTCTCATTGCCGAGGTCACGAGTGAGGTCCGCGAGTTCGAAGGCCGCCTTCGTTCCAAACTGCCAAGGGAGCACGCGGTATCGCGCGGACAGGGCGTCCAGCTGCCGGTAGTACAACTTTCCCGTCCCGTCCAGTCCCGGGATTAGCAGCGCCAGCGGCTTGGTGTTGTCCTTCGTGTCAGACATAGCGAATCAAGAAAAGGATTTGCTTCTTATACCGCGAAGATCCAAAGGATGACACCGTTTTCATGCGCTTTGGTATGGGTGCCGGCCTTGTTGGACTTCAGCAGAGCCTTGCAGCTATCCGGGCAGGCCTTTACGGGCGATGCTCTCCATCACTTCGCAGAAACGGTCCAATTCCGAAAGAGTCGTGAACACGTTTGGAGTGATGCGCAGGCCCTTGAACTCGGGATGCACGATGGGCACCGTGAAGATCTTGTGTTTATCCATCAGATAGGTGGCAATCGCACCGGGATCGATTCCGGTCACCTCGACATTGGTGATTCCGCAGGACTGCTGGTCGTCAAAGGATGTATTGAAGCGGATGCGAGGCACATCCTTGAGCTTGTTCATCCAATATCGCGAGAGAAAGCGCAAGCGCGCCTCCTTGCGCTTGGCACCGAGACCCTGGTGGAATAGGACGGCCTCGCCGATGGCCAACCGCGGGGCTGCGGAGTGCGTTCCGACCTCTTCGAATTTGCGAATGTCCGCACCCTCCCTTTCCTCTGCGGCCATTAACGGCCAGATCTTCTTGATCCTGTCTCGTCTCACATAGAGAAGCCCGGTCCCCTTCGGAGCGTACAGCCATTTGTGAAGGCTGGTGCCGTAATAATCGCAACCCAGGTCGGACTGCTTGAAATCGAAGTGGGCGAAGGAGTGGGCGCCGTCGACAATGACCTCCACACCCTTCCGTCCAGCCATTTCGCAAACGGCCTTGACCCGAGTGATCTGGCCCGTGAGGTTCACCACGTGAGAGATCAGAATCACGCGCGTCCGGCTGGTTATTCCCTGCTCGAATGCAGCGGTGATCGCGTCGAGATTCTTTGGCGGGATCGCAATCGGGTCTTGTTTGCGCTGAGACGACCATTTTCTGAACTGACAGCCCCACTGTCCGAATCACGGAAATCGGTCCTGTCAGCCCTTGCGCCGTAGGGTCGGAGCCATTGATAATAGACATTTGTATTTTTTGCTTGACAGGGATATATACAGTGGTCTATATGTCGGCCATCAGGTTTACCAAGGCAACAATTAGAAAGGGCTGTGCATGAGCAACAAAAATGTTCCTGCGGCTGAACTTGATGTGCTGGTCTGCCTGCAACGGCTGGGGAAAGCGACCGTGAGTGATATTCGTGAAGGCATCCGGCAGATCCGGCCCATGGCTCACGGTTCCGTCGTAAACCTCCTCAAGAGGCTCGAAGCCAAATCCCTGGTCACCAAGGCGAAAGGACCAGTGGGCAAGGCATTCGTCTATAGCACCACCCGGCACGCCGGGTTGGTACATCAAAACCTGCTGGGAAGGCTGGTGAATAGGGCGTTTGGCGGCGACAGCCTGGCGCTGGTCGCTTCCCTGTTTGAATCGAAGCCGCCGGATCGCGAGCAGATTGCCAGGCTGGAGAAGCTGTTGAATGAACTGAAAAAGAAGTAGCGCGGACGCGAGGACCATGATGGACGCGATCAATACTGCGGCTCAGGTCTGGTACCGGTACATGACGAGCGCTGCCGTGCAGGCGACCCTGCTGGCGCTGGTGCTCCTGGGAATCGTATGGGCCGGCAGGCGCCTGTCTCCAGCATTGCGCCACGCAGTGCTGATGATCGCCCTCCTCAAGTTTGTGATTCCGCCCACGCTCCCATTGCCCACCGGGCTATTCAGCCAGATCAAGCCGCATGCCTCATCGCAGTCAGCTCCGGCGATCCGCCACGTCGCGCCCATCGTCGACGATGCTCTGTGGCTTTCGGAAGATGTGCCGCCAGTCTCCGTGCCTGCGCCGGCCTCATCGATGCCATCGGCGCACAAGCACCCGCTCACGGCCAAGGCCTGGTTGATGATGATTCATCTGTTTGGCACCTTGTTGATCCTGACCCTGGCGGTTTATCAGAGGATCCGCCTGCGCAAGCTGGCGGGCAATGCAACTCCCGCGGAAGACCCTGATTTGTTGGCAATCCATGACGAGCTCTGCAAAAGCATGAAGTTGTTGCGCCGCCCGAGGCTGTTGCTTTCCAACAGGAATCATGCCCCGATGACTTTCGGGACCTGGAAGCCAGTGATTGTGCTCTCGCAGGATCTGGTGGCCGTTCTGCCCCTATCTGAGATCCGCGTGATACTGGGCCACGAGCTGGCGCACCAGCGCCGCTGGGACTTGTGGCTGAGCTGGCTGCAAGTGCCGATCGCAGCTGTCTGGTGGTTCAATCCTGTCTATTGGCTGCTTGCGCGCAAGATTCGCAGCGTGCGCGAGGACTGCTGCGACGATCTGGTCGTGGCCTCCGGTTTTGCCACAGGAGAAACCTATTGCGAAACTCTTCTGCAGTCGGCGCGGGTGGCCTCCGGAAATGCACTGGCCGGAGCATCCCTCGCCTACCTCGGTGAATCTCAACCTCTGCGCAGGAGGTTTCAACGCATCATGAGAACGAAATTCGTCACCAAGCCGAAGCTCGCCTGGGCAGGTTTGCTGATCGTGGTCTTGTTAGGACTACTGTTTCTCCCCGGGATCAGAAAACGCACGTTGCAGAGCGCTCCCGAAGACAAGGCGCCTCAGGGACGAACCGGCACGCCTGCACAAACAGCCGCCGTTCCAGAGACACCGATGCCGTTGTCGGCACCCGCAAGTGAACCGGCAAACCATCAGGTTCTCTTTCATGTCGTCGATGTCACGACGCACCGAGGAATCCAGGGGGCCTCGCTCCACGCGGGGCCGATCCTGGAGACTTCGGTGACTCTGCCGCCTCCGCTTGGCGGGGATCTGATCACCGATAAGGACGGGCGCTGTGCGGTGTCGGTACCACCTCCTACGGCAGTCACCGTGAGAGCTAATGGTTTCATCTCGCGGCGGATGCTGTTCCGTACCTACGATGATCTTCCGTCCGAATACACATTCGCGCTCGGAAAAGGTACTTCCATTGGCGGCTATGTTCACGATGAAAAAGGCGGGCCCATCAAGGATGTTCAAATCATTATTCAAGCCGGATACTTCTTTGCGCAAACACTGAAAGACACCGGCCGTGAAACGTCGAACAGTTCTCTGATTGTACAAACGGACGCAACAGGACGCTGGATCTGCAACGAGCTGCATCCCGAACTTGAATCCGTCAAACTCACCCTCACTCACCCGGAGTATGTACAGGCTGAGTATTCAACTCTGGCCATAGGTACTGCACCAGCTCCGCTCATCGTGGGCTTTGACGAACTCAAGGCTGCGAAGACGATCCTGACAATGAAATACGGTCTTTTGGTATCAGGAATTGTAAATGACGAGAATGGAAAGCCTATCGAGGGCGCATCCGTGGTTCATATCGAACGGCAGCATCGAATTTCAACGGCCATGACGGGACCAGATGGGCGGTTTCGCTTCGCCGATGGCCAGCCTGGAGATATGGCAATCCATAGCCAGCGGCGAGACCGGAGCGCTCATCTTCCCCTTACTGCTGGGGGCCTGGCTGCTGTGGCGCAAACAGCTCTGGCTTTCGGCCATTTGCATGGGAGTGGCGGTGTCCACCAAGCAGTTGGCCTGGTTTTTCATGCCATTTTACCTGGTTCTGATTGCCAGAACCATCGGATGGAAAAAGACATCTATGGCCGTGCTAATCTCGGGCGGAGTATTTTTAGCCTTTAACGCAGCCTTTATACTGCAGGACCCTGGGCTATGGCTGAGCTCGGTGCTGGCCCCCATGATGGATAAATTCTTCCCCATGGGGGTCGGGCCGGTGAGCCTGGTGGTCAGCGG
>JBEKIX010000078.1:0-15057 GCA_050011535.1 Acidobacteriota bacterium | reverse complement strand
CTGATTTCCATCACGCACCTTTCTGGATAGCTGGGGTCTTACGGCACTGTTTCACTTGCTCGGCCTGAATTCCGCGTCAATCACGTCATCCCCGCCAGGGGGAGGCGTTTTGCTCTGGGAGCCGCCGGCAGAGGTGGAACCGTGAGATGCGGATGAGAGTCCGTAGACAAGTTGTTGCAGGTCGCCTGTCAACTGGCGCAGCCGCGCGATATCGGAAGACTCGCTCTTGGTCAACTGCTGGATATCCGCTATCAGCTGTTCGGCGCGCGCCTTTTCGTTGAGCGGCACCTTACCATCAAGCTCTTTTACTTGCCGCTCGGCCTGGTAGGCCACGGAGTTGGCAGCGTTGCGCGCCTCAACCTCTTCGTGGCGCCGCCGGTCCTCTTCCGCGTGCCCCTTCGCGTCCATAACCATACGGTCAATCTCATCGCGCGAAAGCTGAGTCGAACCACTGATGGTGATTTCTTGCGCCTTGTCCGTGTCCTTGTCGCGCGCTATGACCGTCAGGATACCGTTCGTGTCGATATCGAAGCTCACCTCGATCTGGGGGAGACCACGTTGGGCAGGCCGGATGCCTTCGAGGCGGAAGTGGCCCAACGTGCGATTGTCGCGGGCCAATTCCCTCTCTCCTTGCAGTATGTGGATATCCACTGCAGTCTGGTTTTCCTCGGCGGTTGAAAAAACTTCCGAACGTCTGACCGGGATGGTCGTGTTTCGTTCGACAAGCCTGGTCATCACACCACCGAGAGTTTCGACCCCCAGGGAGAGTGGCGTCACGTCGAGCAACACCACGTCTTTGACTTCGCCGGCAAGGACCCCCGCCTGAATGGCTGCTCCGATGGCAACGACTTCATCGGGATTGACGGACTGGTTGGGTTCTTTGCCTGCCATGAGACGACGTACCAGGGCTTGTACCGCAGGCGTGCGGGTCGATCCGCCTACAAGCACGATCTCATCTATATCGCTCTCGCTGAGTTTGGCATCCTGGAGCGCTTGCTTGACCGGGCCCACGCAGCGTTCTACCAGGTCAGCCGTGAGCTGATCGAACTTGGCCCTGGCCAGTTTCGTTTCCAGATGCTTCGGGCCCGCGGCATCGGCCGTAACGAATGGCAAGCTGATAGCTGTCTCAACCACGCTTGACAACTCGATCTTTGCCTTTTCGGATGCTTCCGTCAGCCGTTGCAAGGCCTGACGGTCCTTTCGGAGTTCGATGCCCTGATCGCGTAAAAACTCCTGAGCCAGCCAGTCGACAATGCGCTTATCGAAATCGTCACCTCCAAGATGGGTATCGCCGGAGGTTGCCTTAACCTCAAAAACGCCATCGCCGACCTCCAGGATCGAAACATCGAATGTGCCACCGCCAAGGTCAAAGACCATGATGGTCTCATTCTTTTTCTTGTCGAGGCCGTAGGCTAGAGCGGCGGCTGTCGGCTCATTAATGATGCGCAGCACTTTAAGGCCGGCGATCTTTCCTGCGTCCTTGGTAGCCTGCCGTTGCGCATCGTTGAAGTAAGCCGGAACTGTAATGACCGCGTCCGTGACTTTTTCACCGATATATTTGGAAGCGTCGTCCGCCAACTTACGCAGCACGCTTGCCGAGATCTCTTCCGGTGCAATTTGTTTGCCTCCGATTTCAAAGCGCACCGCGTCGTTCGGACCTGCAGTCACTCGATAGGGAACGTTTTTAATCTCCGACTGGACCTCGGAATAGCGGCGTCCAACGAAACGCTTGGCCGAGTAAATAGTCTGTTCGGGGTTGATCGCCGCCTGGCGCTTGGCCAGCTGCCCGACCAACCGCTCCCCTGTTTTGCTATAAGCCACCACCGAAGGTGTGAGGCGTCCGCCGTCGCTGTTGATTATCACCGTCGGTTTCCCGCCCTCCATGACCGCAACCACCGAGTTGGTGGTGCCTAGATCAATGCCTACCGCCTTTGCCATGATATGCCTCCTGATTTTCTGTAGCGTCTGCCACCGGGTAGGACGCCAATGAATCCTTTTGCTCAAAGTGCCGCGAAAGCTCAAATCGCGAATGCGCCAAGAGCGTTTTCATTGCCATTCCCACACCGGTTACCGAAGTTCAACAATATTTATACTCTGGGGTAGTTCACGGGTCTGTTCAGTCCTGCTCACACGTCTGGTCAATGTTGAACAGAAAGACAAATTGCCCGGTGGTATTTTGCATATGGGAGGCCTTCCCAAAACTGGAAGGCGTCGCGCGCATGGCTCACAGGGATTAGGGATTTCACTCACTTTTTCTAAGAAGAGGAAATCATGTTTCAAATCAAAGGTCCAATTCTTGCTGCGATGGATATCGATAAAGGATCCGAGGAACTCCTTCGTCAGGCGGACGCCCTTGCGCGTTCATACAAGGTCAAACTTTCTGTCTGTCATGTCCTTCCCGAAATCTTTGCTGTGCAGCCCTTGTTTCCTCAGCTGCATCTTGACGATGCTCTGAAGCTCTCAGAACTTGAGGCTGCGGCCCGCGACGATCTTTTGAAGCGTATTCGAACGGTGACGGCACGAGAGCCGCCGCAAATAGAGATCGAGATTGAGCAGGGTACGGTGCACGCGGGAATACTCCGGGCTGCCGAAAACATCGGGGCAGGAGCCGTGGTCGTCGGGGGAAAGGTCGATCATACGGGTCTGCACATTCTGGGCAGCTCTGCAGAGCATGTCGTTCGCTATGCGAATTGTCCCGTTCTTGTTGCGCGGCCCTCGCCTGCGGGAAAGATACTGGCCGCGACCGACTTTTCCGACCCCGCACTCCCTGCCGTTGAGGCGGGCGCAGCTGAGGCACGGCGCCGCAAGGCCGACCTTGCCATCATTCACGCCATCGATCTGCTCCCGGCGATAAGTCCCTTTTATGCAGATTTCTATAGCATGCCTCCGATGGATCTCAGCGACCAAATGAGGAAGATCTGGCAGCAAAGGCTTGATGAGTGCGTGCATCATTTCAAGGCCAAAGGCGGTGGCCTTCTTCGCGAGGGACCGGCGGCGCCGGCGATTTTGAGCGCGGCGGTGGAACTGCCGGCGCAGCTGCTCGTCATGGGCACCCATGGCAGGACGGGATTAAGCCGTCTGATTGCTCTGGGCAGCGTGGCAGAAGCCGTTGTGCGCGCCGCGCCATGCTCGGTTCTGGTAGTTCGATTACTTTAGTTTCTGTCGCTAAACTTGTGTTAAAAGCGGAGCATGTAATCGCGGCCGGTAGAGACGACCGGCCGGTTATCGTGCCATTCCCGTTGAGGCTGATAGAAATGACCAATACAAACGATGATTCTGACCTTTGGAGGCAAATTATCCTCCTCGTCATTCAGCGATGGGCGGTAATCATTCTCGCTGCCTTGCCGCTGATCCAAGCCCTACCGGCCCTTGCTAATGACTCAGCCGCGGAGCCTAGCTTGAAAGAGGGCACACCGGAAACATACACGAGTCTCAAGCGATTTCCGCAGAACATGGGCGGAAACTTCCTGGCGCTGTTCAGCAATAAAAATATTGTCCCTTTGTTGATTGGCGGCGCGGCCAGCGGAATCGTTGCCCCATTCGACCATGATATACGGGATCAAGTGGGCATGCATGGGCAATCGTCCGCCGTCGGAAGTTTCGGTAGCGTGCTGGGGGGGGCAGCTGTCGTAGGACCCGCGGTTGTGGGCCTCCTGATCGGAGGGCACTACTCGAAAAACGACCGATTTCACTCTTTCACCTATTCATTGGCTCAAGGCACGATCATCAATTTGGGATTGATCCAGGGACTGCAATTTGCGGTCGGGCGTACCCGGCCGGACGGCGAAAGCCATTCGTTTCCGTCGGGGCACGCCTCGACTTCATTCATGATCGCAACAGTTGCGGCGCGCTATTACGGCAAGAAGGCAGGCATCATCGGCTACTCGGCCGCAACTTTCATCGCCTTTGCCCGTGCCAGGGAAAACAAGCATTGGGCAAGCGACCTGACTGCAGGCGCCACTCTGGGCTACATCGTGGGCAGCAGTGTCTGTCGTCGAACGGGAATATCAATGAAAGTTGGGAAAATCGTGCTGTTGCCCGCTCTGGATCTGAAGAATCGAAGAATCGGAATCAGCTTGATTACCGAACCCGAATGACGCATTTCCAAGGCCTGCCGCTGAGGGGCTATTCCGGCAACGGCCAGACTTGAGGTAAACAAGATCATCGAGCACCTGCTTATTTTATGGATCGTCTCGGACTGCTGCCGATGTGCCGTGCGTTCGACGACGAACCTGGAAAGCCTCGGACGCCGTCATCTTCGCCGACTGCTTTGGTTCGATGCGAGCGGACTCGATTTTTTGCGAGGAGAAAGATCGATATGCTAATGCTAAAAACATTCAAGGCGATTCTTGTAGCGCTTTGCGTGGGTATAGTAATCACGGTCAGTAGCTGGGCCTTTGCCCAAGGAGCCGGCGTCTCCGGTTCCATAAAGGATCTCTCCAACAACCAGGGTATCCAAGGTGTAATCATCACGATAAAAGATGTAAGTGCCGGGAAGTTGGTGGGAACAGGGAAAACTGACGTATTGGGCAACTACTCAGTGAGTATTCCAGCTCCGGGAAAGTACACCCTCGAAGCATCAAGATTTGGATATGACAGTGTGACGGCGCCGGATGTGATCGAGCTTTCCGATATGACCCCGAACCGGACCGTAAATATCTCCATGCGCGGGAACAAGCCTGCGGCGCCGACGTCGGCCATGTCTTGGGAGACGGGGGCACGCAAGAGCTACCTCACCCCAGCCCTCGAAATCCCGGCCTTCCTCCTTCTGCTCAACGGGGCTGACCGGCTCGTCTACCCCAACCTAGTAGAGGGAGGGAAAAAAGTCTACAGTACGAACCTGTCAACCTTCTGGAACCACGTCGCCCACGGGCCCTGGGGGATCGATCAAGACGCCTTCGCCATGAACCAGTTCGGGCATCCGTATCAGGGATCCATCTACCATGGATTCGCACGATCGGCGGGCCTCAACTTCTGGCAGTCGCTCCTCTATGACAATGCAGGCAGTTTTCTTTGGGAAACGGGCGGGGAGACCACGAACCCATCCATCAATGACCAGATCGCCAGCGGCATCGGCGGGAGCTTCTTCGGGGAGGCGCTCTTCCGGATGTCCAACCTGCTCATCGAGGGCGGTGGTAACAACCCCGGGTTCTTGCGCAAGCTGGGCGCGGCTCTGATCTCACCATCCACGGGTTTCAATCGTGCTGCCTTTGGAGACCGGTTTAAGTCCGTGTTTCCTAGTCGTGATCCGGCCATCTTCTGGCGCCTGCAGATCGGCGCGAGTCTGAATACCCACTTGAACAACCAGGGCAGCTCCAGCGCCAACAAAAAGACCGAGGCGACAGCGGACTTCTCCCTGGCTTACGGGCTCCCCGGGAAGCCCGGCTATAGCCATACGCGTCCTTTCGACTACTTCCAATTTGAATCCACCAGCCTCGGCAACTCTCATAATCCTTTTGATGACATCATGATCCGAGGCCTGCTCCTCGGAAAGGACTACGAGGCCGGCAATTCCTATCGCGGGATCTGGGGCCTCTATGGCGGGTATGACTATATATCGCCGCACATTTTCCGTGTCTCAAGCGTCCACGTCTCTTTCGGTACTACCTATCAATGGTCGCCCTCGAGAGCGGTAGCGCTCCAGGGCTCGGTCATCGGGGGTATCGGTTACGCTGCGGCCGGTAACGTCACCCAAGTGGGTGAACGCGACTACCACTACGGCGTTGCCCCACGTGGGCTTGTTGCGCTCCGCATCATCCTTGGCAACAGGGCCATGTTCGACTCAACGGGACGCGCATATTATTTGACCGGCATAGGTGGCGATGACCCGGGGGGAAGGGAGGCGATCGACCGCCTGAACGCAGGATTCCACGTTCGCATTTTCGGCCCTCATGCCCTTGGGATCAATTACATCGCCTCCGTGCGGGATGCGCGGTATCCCGCACGGGCGCCCAGTCACCAGACGACGGGAACCGTCAGCCTCGTTTACACTTTGCTTGGCGACACCCGGTTCGGCGCTGTTCAGTGGCGCGGTGCAGCAGACCACCGCTGATCCGGATATATGGATTCGCCGCCCGGAGCAGGAATGAAACAGGCTTAAGACCGGGTCTTGACTCTTCACTTCGTCGGCTACCTCCAGATGTTGGCGGGGAGTTCCAACACATTGTTTATGCTCTGGGGTAGTTCACGAGTTTGTTCAGTCCGGCTCACACATCTGGTCAATATTGATCAGAAACGCAAATTGCCCGGTGGTATTGTGCATATGGGAGGCCTTCCCAAACCGGAAGGCATTTCGCTCACGGGAGTTAAGAGGGTTTAACTCACTTTTCTGAGAGGAAGAAATCATGTTTCAGATCAAAGGTCCAATTCTTGCTGCGATGGATCTCGATAAGGGATCCGATGAACTTCTTCGTCAGGCGGACGCCCTTGCGCGTTCATACAAGGTCAAACTTTCTGTCTGTCATGTCCTCCCCGAGATCTTTGCTGTGCGGCCCTTGTTTCCTCAGCTGCATCTTGACGATGCTCTGAAGCTCTCAGAACTTGAGGCTGCAGTCCGCGATGCTCTTCTGAAGCGCATTCGAACGGTGACGGCCCGGGAGCCGCACGAAATAGAGATCGAGATTGAGCAGGGTACGGTGCACACGGGAATACTCCGGGCTGCCGATAAAATCGGGGCAGGAGCCGTGGTCGTCGGGGGAAAAATCGATCACACGGGTTTGCACATTCTGGGCAGCTCTGCGGAGCATGTCGTTCGTTATGCCAATTGTCCCGTTCTTGTGGCGCGGCACTCGCCTGAGGGAAAGGTACTGGCCGCGACCGACTTTTCCGATCCTGCACTCCCTGCTGTTGAGGCGGGCGCAGCTGAGGCGCGGCACCGAACGGCCGACCTTACTATCATTCACGCTTTCGATCTGCTCGCGATGATGAGTCCCGTTTATGGAGATTTCTATGGCTATAGCCCGGCCCCGATGGATCTCGGCGACCAAATGAGAAAGATCTGGCAGCAAAGGCTTGATGAGTGCGTGCATCATTTCAAAGCCAAAGGCGGTGGCCTTCTTCGCGAAGGACCGGCGGCGCCGGCGATTTTGAGCGCGGCGGCGGAACTGCCGGCGCAGCTGCTCGTCATGGGCACCCACGGCAGGACGGGATTAAAGCGTCTTATGGCTCTCGGCAGCGTGGCAGAAGCGGTTGTGCGGGCCGCGCCATGCTCTGTTCTGATAGTTCGATTAGCCTAGGAACCTATCAAACACTATTGCAGTTTGAACGGAGGAGCCTATGGGAAACCAATTCCGACTGACCAGACGGGGTCGCCTGCTGACTCTCATCATTGGTGCAGCAATCCTGGGCATCATCATCCTGGCAATCATTTCCGGCGTGATCCAGAAATGGCTGTGGATGCAACAACTCGACTACGCCGTCATCTTCTGGACACTCCTTTCAGTCAAGTGGCGGATGTTTTGCCTGGCTTTTGTTGTCGCGTTTTTGTACTTATGGATCAATCTCCATCTTGCTGCAAAAAAAGGCGCCGATGCGCGCAAAGGCAATTTGGCAGGCTCGTCTGACATTTTATTGAAAAGCGGTATCCAGATCTCGGCCGCCGGCTTGAAGCTGGCCACGGCAACGGTCAGTGTTGTGGTCGCCTTTTTCTTTGCGCTCATGTTCTATGCGCAATGGGATACCTATCTTCGCTTTCGTTATGGTGGATCCTTTGGTTTGCACGATCCTCTCTTCGGAGTCGATGTCGGGTTTTATCTGTTCCGTCTGCCCTTCTATGAGCTGCTGCAAAACAGCCTGACCGCGTTGACCTTGGTCACGCTCCTGGCCGCACTTATCGCCTACGCATGCTTCGGGCTTTTGCAGTTCAGCCGCAGCGCACGGCTGAAGGAACGGGGAGCCGGGATCCCACACCTGTCCGCACTCCTTTTCTTCCTGGTCGCGAGCTGGGGCTGGGGGTTTTACCTGGATCACTTCGAGCTTCTCTACTCCAATCAAGGGGTAGTGCATGGAGCCGGTTATACGGCGGATCATGTGACCAGGATCGCTCTGTGGCTCATGGTCGGCGCCGCGGTGGCGCTGTGCGCTCTGCTTGTGCTCAATTTCTTCCGACCTCGATTCAGAACGATCTCTGTTGGATCCGTGATCTACGTGGCTTTGTACCTCATCGCGATCGTGCTGCTGCCCGGCTTCTTTCAGAGGTTCATGGTACAGCCGAACGAGCTGGCCCTCGAGAGCCCGTATCTCAAGAGCAATATAGAGTTCACTCGGCAGGCCTATAACCTAAGTTCAATCCAGGAAACATCCTACCCTGCCCTGTCGGATTTGACACCCGAGACGATCGCGAGAAGCCAGGAAACGATTCAGAACGTACGTCTTTGGGACTGGCGCCTGCTGCTCCAGACCTACCGTCAAACCCAGGAGATACGACTCTACTATCAGTTCTATAACGTCGATGTCGATCGTTACCACCTCGAGGACGGCTATCACCAGGTGATGCTGTCCGCCCGTGAGCTCTCGGCAGAGCTCCCCCCGAAGGCTCAAACCTGGGTCAACCAATACCTGCAATTCACGCACGGCTATGGCCTGGTCATGAGTTTCGTCTCGAAAGTGGTCGGTGAAGGTTTCCCGCAATATCTGATCGAGAATATTCCCCCGGAATCCGACTACAAGCTAACGGTGACCCAGCCGGGCGTCTATTATGGCAGGGCGATGCCGGGGTATCGAATCGTCGGGACCGGAGTAAAAGAACTCGATTACCCCAAGGGCGATCAGAATGTCTACACCAGCTACCAAGGAAAAGGAGGCATCCCGCTGGACAGTTTCTGGAAAAGGCTTTTGTTCGCCTGGACCCAATCCGACATTAATATTCTGCTCACCTCCTATCTGCAGCCGGAGAGCCGGATTCAGATCTGGAGGCAGGTCCACGAGCGTGTAACGCAGATCGCTCCTTTTTTGCAACTCGACAACGATTCCTACGCCGTGCTGAGCGAGGGCAAGCTATATTGGATCCAGGATGCCTACACGGTCTCCGATCACTTTCCCTACGCCAATCTGTACACGGATTCCTTGGGAGAAAGCCTGAACTATATCCGGAACTCCGTGAAAGTGGTTGTGGACATGTACGACGGAACTGTTCTCTTCTACGTCATGGATCCCGACGATCCCGTCCTGGCTGTTTATCGGCGCGCGTTTCCGGGGATCTTTAAGGACCTCAGTCAACTCTCGGGAGATCTGAAGCAGCACCTGCGCTACCCGGAGGACATGTTCACCATCCAAGCCGATAAGTACAGATCCTTTCACATGACACCTCCCCAGGTTTTCTACAACCAGGAGGATCTGTGGATGTTCCCTCAACAGAAGTTTGCCGGCACAGCGCTCCCGATGCAGCCCTATTACATCCTGATGAAGCTTCCCGGAAGCGACGAGCTCCAGTACCTTCTAATGACGCCTTTCTCACCACAGAACCGGGACAACATGGTCGCCTGGATGGCCGCCAGGTGCGACTTCCCTGAGTATGGGAAGATTCTCGTCTACCGGCTCCCAAAAGATAAGCTGGTCCTGGGCCCAATGCAGATCGAGGCAATGATCGATCAGAACACTACTATCTCCGGGCAGCTGTCTCTCTGGGACCAGAAGGGGTCGAAAGTCACGCGCGGAAACCTGATCGTAATCCCGATCGAAAACTCCTTCATGTATGTAGAGCCGGTGTACCTCACGGCCGAAGGCACGAATATCCCCCAGCTCAAGCGCATCATCGTGGTTTCGGGAGACAGGGTGGTGATGGAGCCCACGCTCAACGGGGCGCTCGACGCCATCTTTGGCACGCAGCAACCCCAGGAGAGAGCGACGCAGGCGCCTGGCCGGATGCCGGAGTTGGGCCAGGCGAAGACGCAGCTCGATGAAGCCCAGAAGGCTATCCAGCAGGGAGACTGGGAAAAATTCGGCAAGGCGATGGATGGGCTCAAGCGCCTGCTGGCCGAGCCGCCACGATAGGGGCGCCACTGCCCTGATGGCAGACGCTCACGATATTGGCCTATACCATGGTTGCGTGATCAAGTGGCGCATTCCTATGGCAGTGGCTGCGAAACCGCTCAATTGTGGGAGATTCGGAAAGATGAATCCCATAAATGAACAAACGCGGACACAGCGAGCAGTGCAAGCAAGGGGTGAACATGAAAATTGATTCAGAGGATTTTCGTGTGCGGCCAGGAGAAAAGGTAAAACTCAAAAAGTGGCCAACGTGGGTGAAGCCCTGCTACAAGTCGAAGGAACACTATCAAGAAATCCTAGCCGAACACATCGCGGAACTGAGTACGCTGCAAAATCTGCTTTATGCCTTCAATCGATATGCGCTGCTGCTGATTTTTCAGGGGATGGATGCCGCCGGGAAGGACGGCGCTATCAGACACGTGATGTCCGGTGTCAATCCGGAAGGCTGCCAGGTTTTTAGTTTCAAACAGCCGAGCGCCGAAGAGCTAGCACACGATTTTCTCTGGCGCACGACTTGCCGACTGCCGGAACGCGGGCGAATCGGCATCTTCAATCGTTCTTATTACGAGGAGGTGCTCATCGTTCGCGTGCATCCGGAGATTCTCCACGCGCAGGGGATTCCGGAGGAACTGCTCGATGAAAAGATCGTCTGGGAGGAACGATATCGTTCCATCGTGGACATCGAGAAGCATCTCCGTCGGAACGGCACCCGGATCATCAAGTTTTATCTTCACCTCTCGCACGAGGAGCAGCGCAAGCGTTTTCTAGAGCGCATCGATGAGCCCGGGAAGAACTGGAAATTCAGCCAAGGTGACATTGAGGAGAGGAAGCTCTGGAAGCATTACATGAGGGCATATGAAGCTTGCCTGAGCGAAACCAGCACAAAGCACGGGCCCTGGTATGTCGTGCCGGCCGACGACAAGGAAAACGCCCGGCTGATCATTTCACGGGTCATCCTCGACACGCTCAAAGAATTCAAGATGAGTTACCCTGAGCCGACCACCGCGCGTCGGAAGGAGCTGCTGTCGATTCGCAAACTGCTAGCAAATCAACAGGGATGAGAAACGAGCGATGAGCATGGCGGCCCCATCAACTCTCAATCTGGAGCAATTGGATCAACTGTCGATCAACACGATTCGCTTTCTGTCGGTCGACGCCGTGCAAAAGGCCAACAGCGGTCACCCCGGCCTGCCGCTGGGCGCCGCGCCCATGGCCTACGTGCTGTGGACCCGATTTCTCCAGCATAATCCAGCCAATCCGCAATGGTTCAATCGGGATCGGTTTGTCCTGTCGGCCGGTCACGGTTCGATGCTGCTGTACAGCTTGCTGCATCTCACCGGCTACGATCTGCCGCTCGACCAGATCAAACAATTCCGCCAATGGGGCAGCATCACGCCCGGTCATCCCGAGCGCTGTTTGACGCCGGGAGTGGAAACAACCACAGGCCCGCTCGGTCAGGGATTCGGCAACGGTGTGGGCATGGCGATTGCTGAAGCATATCTTGCCGCGCAGTACAACCGGCCGGGGTTTGAGATCATCAGTCATTTCACCTATGGGTTGGTCAGCGACGGCGACCTTATGGAGGGCGTGGCTTCCGAAGCAGCCTCCCTCGCCGGGCAATTGGAACTCGGCAAGCTGATTTACCTCTTCGATAACAACCATGTGACGCTCTCCGCCGGTACGAACATCGCCTCTAACGAAAACTGCGCGCAGCGCTTCGAGGCGTATGGCTGGCACACGCAATCGCTGGAGAATGGGAACGATTTGGATGCGATCGACCATGCCTTGCGCGTGGCAATTGAAACACGGGACCGGCCGGTTGCGCTGGTCCTGACCCGACAGGACGTGCCGACCCTGGACCGGAATCACTACGCCTCCGCTGAGGGATTAAGACGCGGGGCCTACATCCTGGCTGAGGCGGCAAACGGCCGGCCCGAAGTCATTCTGATCGCGACGGGATCGGAAGTGAGTTTGATCGTCGAAGCGCGGCAGCAGCTCCAGAAACAGGATATTCAAACGCGCCTCGTATCCATGCCCAGTTGGGAGTTGTTCGATGCCCAAACGGAAGAATGCCGCCGCTCACTATTTCCTCCATCCGTCCGCACACGGCTCGCCGTGGAAACAGGCGCGACCCAGGGGTGGCATCGCTACGTCGGCGAATGGGGCGACGTGATTGGCCTCGACCATTTCGGCGCCTCCGCACCCGGACCGGTGTTAATGCGCGAATACGGATTTACTGCGGAGAACGTCTGCAAACGAGCGCTGGCCTTGCTGGAGAAAAACAATGCCTGATCCTCAAATAGTGCTGTCAAGGATGCCGAAACGCATCGGGGTCGCCGCCGACCACGGAGGGTTTGATTTGAAGGAACAAGTGTCCAGGATGCTGCGCGAAGCCGGCTACGAAGTCATTGACTTTGGCGACGGCCAGCCGAAGCCGGACGATGACTATCCGGATTTTGTTGTGCCTTTGGTCCGTGCAGTCGCTTGCGGGAAGGTGGATCGCGGCGTGGCCATCTGCGGCAGTGGCGTCGGTGCGTGCGTCGCCGCCAACAAGGTGCCGGGCGTGCGGGCATGCCTGATCCATGAAACTTTTTCAGCGCATCAGGGGGTCGAGGACGACGACCTGAACGTGATCTGCCTGGGCGGTCGTGTGGTCGGCTATGGACTGGCCTGGGAGCTGGTCCAAACATTTCTCGCGGCGCGATTCAGCGGCGCCGAGCGTCACCGGCGTCGTTTGGCCAAAGTCGCGGGACTGGAAAGCGGGGAGGCAAGGACATGAAAAACAATCCATTGAAACAATTGGGAACGCTCGGCCAATCCATCTGGCTGGACTACATACGGCGAGATCTGATCGCCGGCGGCGGGCTCCGGCGCCTGATCGAGGAGGATGGACTGCGGGGGATGACCTCGAATCCATCCATATTCGAGAAGGCGATTGCGGACAGCCACGACTACGACGAGGACATTCGGGCCCTGGCTCTTAAGGGAAAAGGCGCTGAGGCAATCTACGAAGCCCTCAGCCAGCGCGACGTGCAGAGCGCCGCCGACGAGTTCCGGCCTCTCTACAACGAGACTGACGGCAAAGATGGATATGTCAGCCTGGAGGTCAATCCCCACTTGGCCCACGACACCAACGGAACGATGGAGGAAGCCCGCCGTTTGTGGGCGGCACTGAACCGGCCCAATGTCTTCATCAAGGTCCCGGCGACGGCCGATGGACTGCCCGCCATCCAGCAACTTATCAGCGAAGGAATCAGCGTCAACGTGACACTGCTCTTCGGATTGCCTCGTTATCGGCAGGTTGTGGAAGCTTATATCGCCGGCATCGAAGCACGCGCGGCCCAAGGGAAGCCGGTGAAGCATGTGGCCTCGGTGGCCAGTTTCTTTATAAGCCGTATTGATGCTCTGGTGGATCCGTTGCTGGAAAAGCTCATTGCACAAGGCGGCAAGGATGCAGACCTCGCAAAAAAGATGCGCGGGCAAGTTGCTATCGCCAGCGCGAAGATGGCCTATCAGATCTACAAAGAGATCTTCGGCGGCGACCGGTTTGGGAAACTTGCCGCTCAGGGCGCTCGCGTCCAGCGGCTGCTCTGGGCCAGCACCAGCACCAAGAACCCCGGCTACAGTGACGTGAAATACGTCGAGGCCCTCATCGGACCGGACACAGTCAATACGGCCCCGCTGGAAACCCTTGACGCCTACCGCGACCACGGAGAGCCGAAAGCCCGGCTCGAACAAGATGTCAAGGAAGCCCGCCGGGTGTTGGAGCGGCTGCCGGAACTGGGAATCGGCATTGACAATGTGACGCGGCAACTTGAGGACGAAGGAGTCGAGAAATTCAACAAGCCGTTCGACAAACTGATGGAGACCATGGCGCAAAGGTCACAACGGCATTTGACGAGAGAGCCATGAAAGTAAGTCCTTATGCAGGAAAGCCGGCCGAAGCATCGATGCTGGTGAACGTACCCAAACTCGTCACGGCCTACTATACGGAGGTTCCTGACCCTTCAGTGCCGGAACAACGGGTTGCCTTCGGCACCTCGGGACATCGTGGCTCTGCATTCAAAAAAGCTTTCAATGAATGGCATATCCTCGCCATCAGTCAGGCCATTTGCCTGTACCGGGAGCAGAAGAAGATTGATGGCCCGCTGTTTCTCGGCATGGACACGCATGCCCTTTCGGTGCCGGCTCTTGCCAGCGCGCTGGAGGTGCTGGCGGCCAACGGGGTGGAGGTCATGATCGCGCAGGGGGATGAATATACCCCAACCCCTGCCGTTTCCCACGCGATTCTCACATACAACCGCGGGCGCAAGACAGGACTTGCCGACGGCATCGTCATCACCCCCTCACACAATCCGCCACATGACGGCGGGTTCAAATACAATCCCCCAAACGGCGGGCCGGCGGAATCCGCCGTCACCGCCTGGATCGAGGCGAAGGCTAATGAGTTTCTCGAAAATGGCCTTATGGGTTTGAAAAGGATTTCTTTTGAGAGAGCTCTTCGCGCCCCCACGACCCACCGGCACGACTATCTCAATGCTTACATTACCGATCTTGCCAATGTGATCGACATGGATGCCATTCGCGCCGCGAAGATCAGTATGGGAGTCGATCCGCTCGGCGGTGCCGGGGTCCACTACTGGGGGCCGATTGCCGAGCGTTACGGGTTGAACCTTACGGTCGTGAACGAGGCCGTCGATCCCACCTTCCGTTTCATGACAGTGGATTGGGACGGTCAGATCCGCATGGACCCATCCTCACCTTATGCGATGCAGAGGCTAATTGGCCTGAAGGATCGCTTCGAGATCGCCTGGGCCTGCGACACGGACCATGATCGACACGGAATTGTCACTCGAAGCGCGGGATTGCTTCCACCCAATCATTACCTTTCAGTCGCTATCCTCTACCTCTTCCAACACCGGCCGAAGTGGCCCAAGGCAGCAGCGGTTGGCAAAACGCTGGTGAGCAGCCAGATGATCGATCGCGTCACCGCAAAGCTTGGACGCAAGGTTTACGAGGTGCCGGTAGGTTTCAAGTGGTTCGTCGATGGCCTGCTCGACGGCTCGCTTG
>JBEKIX010000077.1:0-15080 GCA_050011535.1 Acidobacteriota bacterium | reverse complement strand
TCGTGGTTGCGGGGCCGCGCAAGGAAGAGATCGATGGCGCGCGCGCCCAGGTGGATCAGGCGCGCGCCAACTTGCAGCTTACGGAGGCGTCCCGCCTGGAGTTGAGGCGGATGGAACAGGAGCTGCAAACGCGGCATGCCCAGGTTGAGCAGGCACGCGCCCAGGTCGCCGTGATGGACGCGCAGCTGGCGGACTCGGTTGCGACCTCTCCTGTCGACGGCGTCGTCCTGGTCAAGTCGTCGGAGGCAGGAGAGATCCTGGCCGCCGGCACGACTTTTGTCACGATAGGGGAGTCGGATCGTCCCTGGTTGCGCGCCTACATCGGCGAGCAGGATCTTGGCCGCGTGAAGCTCGGAGCGAAGGTCAAGGTAACGACCGATTCGTACCCGGGCAAGGTGTACTGGGGGCGAGTCACGTTTATATCCTCGGAAGCAGAGTTCACGCCCAAGCAGATTCAAACCCCGGAGGAGCGCGTCAAACTCGTTTACAGGGTCAAAATCGAGGTCGAGAATCTGCTGCACGAACTGAAGCTGAACATGCCCGCGGAGGCCGAAATTCTGCTTGGCGACAAAAATTAGCAGGACGGACATCAGGCTTCAGATCGTGGTCTGCAATCCGAGGTCTGAGTTCCGAAATCTGAGGTCTGAAATGGCAATGGTGGAAACGAGCGGCCTCACGCGCCGGTTCGACGCGGTGACGGCCGTGGAGGGACTTTCGCTCGAGATCGAGCGCGGCGAGATCTTCGGCCTGGTCGGTCCGGACGGCGCTGGCAAGACCACATCGCTTCGCCTTCTCTGCGGGCTTTTGGATCCCACGGAGGGCCAGGCGCGGATTGCGGGCCATGACGTGAGGCACGAACTCGATGCTGTCAAAGATGTGATCGGCTACATGGCGCAGCGCTTCGGGCTCTATGACGACCTGACCGTTGATGAAAACATGGGGTTCTACGCGGATCTATTCGGCATTTCCCGGCGCGAACGCGCGGAACTTACCGCGAAGCTGCTCAAGATGACGCGCATGGAGCCGTTCCGCCGCCGGCTGGCCGGCAAGCTTTCCGGAGGAATGAAACAGAAACTGGCGCTGATGTGCACGCTGCTCCACCATCCACAGGTGCTCTTCCTCGACGAGCCGACGAACGGAGTAGACCCGGTTTCGCGCCGGGACTTTTGGGCTATTCTGTATCAGCTCGTGAAAGATGGGCTGACGGTCATGATCACCACCGCGTATCTCGACGAGGCGGAACGCTGCAATCGGGTAGGCTTGATGCGTCGGGGCAGGCTCATTCGGTGTGAAGCGCCCGACGCGCTCAAGCGAAACCTCGAAGAGGAGTGCTACGAGGTGCGTGTTTCTGATATGCGTCGCGGCAAAGAAATCCTCGAGCGCATCCCCGGCGTCGTCAGCGTGGAGCCGGCAGGATCGTCCCTGCACCTGTTTTTGACGCCCGCGTTTACATCGACGGAAGTGTTGGAAAAGGCCATGGCAGGAGCCGGTTTTCGGTTGACTGAGTTCAGGAAAATCGTGCCCTCCCTGGAGGATGCGTTCATCGTGTTGATTCGGAAGTCGGAACGAAGCGACCACGAAACACTCCAAGCGCGCGCCCTGGAAGGGCAGAAGGAGAATAGCTCCGGGCAAGCAAAGCGCAGCCCGGGGTTCGGGTAATCAATAGAGTGAGCCCTGGAAGGGCGACAGACCTCTCTGTCGCCCCTGACCGGGGCTCTTGAATTGCTGACATGCCTTACCCCGGGCTGCGCTTTGCTTGCCCGGAGCTACTGTCTCTAGCCCCTTTGGGGCGAGCCAGCCGCGTGTTGCGCGGCTAAGAATCGCGGCAGAACATGGGAGAAAACTGGGCAGTGGAAATTGAGAATCTCCGGAAGTGTTTTGGAGATTTTTGCGCCGTGGACGACATCTCCCTTCAGGTGCGCCGAGGGGAGATCTTCGGCTTCCTGGGGCCAAACGGCGCGGGCAAGTCGACGACGATCCGGATTTTGTGCGGCCTGCTCAAGCCTTCCGGCGGACGCGCACTGGTAGGCGGCCTGGACGTGGCCGCGGTTCCGGAGGAGGTTCGCAAGAATGTCGGCTACATGTCGCAGAAGTTCTCGCTCTATGATGACCTCACGGTCGAAGAGAACATCGATTTCTTCAGCGGCATCTATCGCGTCCCGCGCTCTTTGCGGCGGGAGCGCAAGGATCATGCGTTGCGAATGGCGGGTCTGGAAGAGCGCAGGAGCGCACTGACCCGCACATTGTCGGGCGGGTGGAAACAGCGGCTGGCGCTGGGCTGCGCCATTCTGCATCGCCCGCCGGTTCTGTTCCTCGATGAGCCCACATCCGGAGTCGACCCGATCGCGCGTCGGGAATTTTGGGCCTTGATCTATCAGCTCTCCGATGCAGGGCATACGGTGTTCGTAAGCACTCACTACATGGACGAAGCCGAGTACTGCCACCGGTTGGCGCTCATGTATCGCGGAAAGATCGTCGCGCTTGATGCCCCTGCGGCGCTCAAGAGCATGCTGCAATCGCACACCCTGATGAACCTCGAATCGTCCGACCCACTGGGAAGCATGCGGGCACTGGAAAAGGAGCCGGGGATCCTCGACGTGGCGGTGTTCGGGGGAGGGCTTCATGTGACTGTCGTCAACCCGGAAGACGCGGCGAGCAGCATTCCGCGTGCCCTCGCGGCCCGCAACATCCGGATCCGGACACTCCAGATCATTCCTCCCTCGATGGAGGATGTGTTCGTGGCTTGCATCGAACGGGAGGAGCGCCTGGCATCATGAGAATGCGCCGGACCTGGGCCGTGGCCCGCAAAGAGTTTCTGCACATCCTGCGTGATGCCAGAAGCCTGATCATGGCGCTGGCGCTGCCTCTGCTCATGCTCTTGCTTTTCGGATATGCGCTGACCCTGGACATTGACAAGATCCCCACGATTGTCTATGACGCGGACCGGACTCCCGAGAGCCGGGAGTTGATTGCCCGCTTTCAAGGCTCACGCTATTTCCAGATCGTGGGCGCTGCCGACAGCTATGGGGCCGTCGAGGCGGCCATCAACGGCAACCAATGCCTTCTGGGTATCGTCCTGTTAAAAGATTATGCGAGGCATTCGCTGACGAGTGGAGAGGCTCGGGTCCAACTTCTTCTCGACGGGAGCGACTCCAATACCGCGTCTATCGCGTTGGGCTACGCACGCGCACTGCTTCAATCCTATGACCTCGAATTGCGCGCCGGAGCGCAGAATCGCAGGGGCGGGGGAGCGATCACGACTTCGCTCGCGCCGCAGCTGCGCATCTGGTACAACCCCGATCTGAAGTCCAGGAACTACATTGTTCCCGGACTGATCGCGGTCATCCTCATGATTATCGCCGCCCTGCTCACTTCCTTGACGATTGCGCGCGAGTGGGAGATGGGAACCATGGAGCAGCTGATCTCCACGCCATTGCGCCCTGCCGAAATCGTGCTCGGGAAGATGGCGGCCTTTTTCGCCCTGGGCGTAGTCGACATGGTTATCGCCATCGTCGTGGGAGTCAGCATATTCCAGGTGCCCCTGAGGGGAAGTTTTTGGTTCCTGGCCTTCACGAGCTGTATGTTCCTGATCGGCGCGCTGTGCTGGGGAATCCTGATTTCGGCAACCGTGCGTTCGCAATTGCTGGCGTACCAGATCGGGGTGCTCACCTCCTTTCTGCCGGCGTTTCTGCTCTCCGGATTTGTCTTCGCCATCGAAAACATGCCGGCTGCCATCCGGGTGGTGACTTACATCTTCCCGGCAAGATACTTCGTCACAATTCTCAAGGGCGTTTTCCTGCGCGGCGTTGGCGTGCGGATTCTCTGGGGCGAGGCCGCGCTGTTGCTCGCGTACGCCGCCGCGGTTTTTCTGGCCGCCACCCGAAGACTTAAGCAAAAGGTTGCCTGACACCATGTGGGAACGAATCAGAGAGATCATCCACAAAGAGTTTCTCCAAACGCTGCGTGACCCGCGCACCCGGACCTTGCTCTTCCTCCCGCCCATCATCCAGCTGATCATTTTCGGGTATGCGGTCAACATGGATGTGGAGCTGACTAAAATCGCCTGGATGGACAGGGACCGCACTCCGGAGAGCCGCGCGCTCCTGTCGGCGTTCCAAGGATCGAGATACTTCATGGTTCAGGATGTGCTCGACCGCGAAGATCAGATCGCCGAAGAGCTGGATCGTGGACAAGTCCAGGCGGTGGTGCACGTCCTGCCGGGCTATGCGCGCGATCTGAACCGGGGCGACGTCCCCGGAATTCAGATCCTGGTGGATGGCACAAATTCGAATACGGCGGGCATCGTGTCCAATTATCTGTCACAAGCGCTCGCGGGTGCAGCCGGGACGATCATGGCGGAGAAACGGAATTCGCTCCTGATGGCGCGCATGACCGAGAGTAGTGGGCCGGCTCCCGCCCAGGCCGGAGGGCTGGCGCTGCAGGATCGCGTGTGGTTCAATCCCGACCTGAAAAGCCGCGTTTACTTCGTTCCCGGGGTCATTGTCAATATCATCGCCCTGGTGACGGTCATGCTCACTGCCTTGAGCATCGTGCGCGAGAAGGAAATCGGAACCATGGAACAGCTGATGGTCACACCGCTGCGCCCGATTGAGCTGATGCTGGGAAAGCTGCTCCCGTTCGCCCTGGTCGGCATACTTCAGATGGTCATGATCACGGCGGCCGCACTGCTGGTTTTCGGCGTGCCGCTGCGCGGAAGCCTCGTGTTGTTGTTTGCGAGCTCGCTTCTGTTTCTCTTGACTACCCTCGGCCTCGGCCTCTTTATTTCGACCATTTCACGCACACAGCAGCAGGCAATGATGTCCTCGTTTTTCTTTTTCATGCCGGCCTTGTTGCTGAGCGGCTTCGCGTTCCCTATCCGCAACATGCCGCGTCCGGTCCAGGTTCTCACCTACTTCAACCCGTTGCGCCACTTCATGGAAATCGTGCGTGGCCTTTTTCTCAAAGGAACAGGGATTCAATACTTGTGGCCGCAAGCTGCCGCGCTGCTACTGTTCGGGACCGCAATCCTCGGCCTGAGCGCCCTCCGTTTCCACAAACGCCTCGACTGAGAAGGCTTGGTTTCCCGCCGTGTTAGTGGTAAAAGGAGAGCCTCCCAGTGGCCTTGGCGCGCCCATGTTGTCCGCGCCCTTGCGCGTGGGAGAGAGAAATTCCAGATCGGGATGAACAGCGAACGAATTGACATTGCCATCATCGGAGGCGGAATCGTAGGGCTGGGGACCGCGCTGGCGCTCACGGAACGCTTCCCGAACCGCAGCCTCGCCGTGCTTGAGGCGGAGCGTGAACTCGCCAGTCACCAGACCGGCCACAACAGCGGCGTCATCCACGCGGGCATCTACTATAAGCCGGGTTCCGCCAAAGCCCGATTGTGCGTGGAGGGCGTGCGGCTCATGAAGCAGTTCTGCCGGGACAACGAGGTTCCGGTCGACGACTGTGGAAAGGTGATCGTCGCGGTCACCGAAGATGAAGTGCCCCGCCTCCAGGAACTGTATCAAAGGGGCATGGCGAATGGGGTGCCGGGTCTGGAGATGATTGATCCCGGCAGGGTCCGGGAATTGGAGCCGCACGCACGCGCGCTTGGCGCGCTGTATTCGCCGAGTACGGCAATCGTCGACTTCAGCGCGGTCGCGGGCGCCATGGAGTCCCGGCTCAGCGCCGCGGGCGCGCTCATCCTCAAGCAGTCCAGGGTAAGGGCTATCCGGCGCGAGGCAGCGTTTCTGCATCTCGAAACAGACGGCGCCCCGCTAGTCGCCCGCAACCTGATCAATTGCGGCGGCCTGCATGCGGATCGGATCGCACGCATGATGGGAATTGACCCCCGAGTGCTCGTGATCCCTTTCCGCGGGGAATACTATACCCTGCGCGCAGATTGCAGAATGGTCCGCGGGCTCATCTATCCGGTTCCCAATCCTCAGTTTCCATTTCTGGGAGTGCATTTCACGAAGCGCATCCACGGCGGGTATGAGGCCGGTCCGAATGCCGTTTTGGCTTTCGCGCGTGAGGGCTATCGTTGGGGAAACATCTCGGTTCGCGATCTTGTCGAAATGTTCACCTATGCCGGATTCTGGCGCATGGCGTGGAAGTACTGGCGGACTGAGGTGTACGAACTGTATCGCTCCCTGAGCCGGCGCGCATTTTTGCGGGCGCTGCAACGGCTGGTTCCAGATTTGAGGGATGAACACCTCGAACCGGGAGGATCCGGCGTTCGAGCCCAGACGATAACTCCGGAAGGTCGCCTGGTGGATGATTTCCAGATCGTCGAGGCTCCCAACGCGATTCACGTGCTGAACGCGCCCTCGCCCGCAGCCACTGCCTCCATCGCTATTGGCAGGCACATCGCCGGTCTGGCCGCAAACTGCTTTGGGCTCTGAGATTGTCTGGAATGAATAGACGGGATCTGTGGGCGGCAATGAACAGACGGCAACTCGGCAATCGTCAAGCTAGCAAAAGTTCGTGTCGGGCGTGATGGTCTACGTCCACGTCGAGGTCTACGTCCAAGTCCACGAAAGATGCGGAACCTGAAGAACACACAAACTTCAGGGCCTGAGTTCCTCACCTGTGCGGCGAGGAACTCAGACCTGCTGTTATCGAGATCTGCGCATGGCGCGGTTCTACGGGGTAATCTGGAAAATCAGCCCGAAGAAACGATTCGCCATCGCCGCGGCCTTGGAAACCCCCAGCCCCGTTACCAGATCGAATCCCGACCCAGCGGGAAAGCCGTTATTTCCTGAACTGACGTCGAAGTAGAAATAGGGATAGTTGCTCGTGGCGCCGCGATACAGTGAGTTATTCAGGAAGGTGAACTTGTCCTTTCCGAAAGATTTGCGGGCGGTGTCGATGTCGGCGAATAAGCCGGCCGTCAGCGGGCAAGCCAGGCTTGTGCCACCCACATGGTAATACCCTCCGTTTCCCGAGTCGTACACTAAAACGCCCGTTTTGGGATTAGCGTCGGCCGCGATATCGGGCGTGGCTCGATACGTATTGCCCGTAAGTGCGGGGAAAGTAGCTTGATATCCTGGCTGAGGTTCATGTGCGCTGAACCCACCGCCGCTGCCGGTCCAACCGGTCTCCGCGGTCCTTTGGAACGAGCCGTTTACAGTAAGTGTCGTTCCACCGACGCAGGTAGCGAATGGCGAAGCGCAAGGATACTCGGTCGGCGCGCCGTTATCCCCCGACGAAAACAGAAGCGGCTTCCCCAAGGGGGCGTATAAGGAATCATAATAGAATTCATCAGAAGCCCCCACGGGGTATTGGCCGCCCTCGGAGGCGCCATAGCTGTTGGACACAATGTCGGCATGCCCCGGCCCTGCGGCATATTGTACGGCGGTGAACAGGTTGGCGAACGAGTTGTCGTCACCTTCCACCAGCAAAATCTTGGCGTTGGGAGCCATAGCATGCGCATACTCGATATCGAGCATGGTTTCAATTTCCCAGCCCGCATCGCCAATTGCGCGCGGAGGCCCACCGTCCTGGGCGACCTGCTTGAAACAGCCATTTGCGGTCGTGCAATCAGGCAATCCCGCATTCGTGTTGAAAACACCAAAATCTGCCTCAGCGCCGTCATAATGGAATGCATCCACGATCGCAATCGTCATGCCAAGGCCGCCATTTCCGCCTATGATCTGGCTCAGGCCATATGCGGCCTGGATTGATTTGGGACAAAACATGAAGCCTGATCCGTAGGGTTTGTCGCAAAGGCTCCAAGGGCTGGACTGAATAGCAGGAGTGCCCAAGAAAGCATCCACCCAAATGTGCGGCCGATTTACTCCATTAGGAACGGCATACGCGGGCACCACAGGCAGAGGCTGGCCAATTGCCATGGCGAACGCAGCCGTCTGTGCGGGCGTCGCTTGTGCGGGCGGCACTGCAGCATGTTGTCGCGCCAGGCTTAATTGCCCAACCATGAGCAGAACTGCGGAAAGTAGAAAGAGCATGCGATAAGTTGAGGGTTTCATATGCAAACAACCTCCTTAAGGTAATGTTTCAGACACGATTCGTGAAGTGACCACCCAATGACTGGAAATTGATGTCGACCGGTGTGATCGTTGCGGGAAATCAGCCGGATTTGTGGAGCCGATCATGCCGGCCGGAGAACTGCCGTTTGAAAGTGCCAGGTGCAGCCTGAACTTCGAAAGGACTCGTTTCAATTACCCTCCTCCATGAGGGAAAATGTCGCGACTCGTTGCGCCTGATCAGGAAAATCACCCGGGGCCGACATGGCACGGCCCCGGAACATATCGAGAATCAAAATGCTTACTTCTTGCGGCGCCACACGAGGCCAAAAGCACCAAGGCCAAGGCTCAGCAGAATGCAGGTGGACGGTTCAGGAACCGCTGAGTTAAGACGCATGGTGCCGATCGCAAAATCGGGCTCATAAGGGCCAATACCAACGGCATCGAACTGGAGAGCCCAGATATCCGCACTGCTGTCCAGCACGCCAATAAAGAGGGCGGTGCCTGGGTTGCCATTGGATGTCCCTGACGTGGAATAGGAACCCAGTGAAAGGTAATTCACATCATACGCCGTCACTTTTGCAGTAAAATCACCAAAATAATTCGCCTGGATCCAGGCGCCGGCGCCATACATTGCTTGATCAAAGGTGATCGCGATGTCTGTGGGTGTGTTCCCAAAGCTGGCCCCGTTGTAAATCAGGCCCATATTATTGCTAAAGTTACCGCCCCAACTCGTGCCCTGTTTCAGATTGTAAAATCCCTGCCCGGTGTCTACCAGACCAACGAGACCAGTGTTTCCGCCACTCGAAGTCCAGGCCTGCGGTGTCGCGATCTGCGCGCCAGCACAGCCAAAGCCGCTCTGGCACCAGTCAACCGTGTCCGAACTGAAATCTAAGTAATTGGTGGATCCGATAATGCTGCTAAAACTGAGAGATGGCAGCGCCAATAAGATTGCAACCACATATAAAAGTCCTCGCTTCATATTCCTCCTTCAGGGGATGCATCCCCACATTGTTTTTGCACAGACTTGCTAATTCGCCGTCCGGCTTACTAGGTAAGCAAGAATCTTTCCAGACCTGGTCCGAACCTTTCTTTATCCTTCCATCATTATGTTTATCAAATGGTTAGACGACTCTTGAGATTCGATCGGCTTTAGGTTCTCCCGGTGGTGGTCATTCAGAATGTAAGGTTCTCTTTACACCTTTTCGCGCCTCATCCGGATGAAATCCAGCGTAAACATGGGTTTTTCTGCAGGTTGGCGAAATTCCAGGATTGTAAGGATTTCTGACGGCCGGAAGGCATCGAAGAGCGAAGAGACGATCAACTATTAGTTACTTGGAGCATCAGGAAATTGTAAAAAAAGCGATACTTATTCAGTGAGCGGTCGATTCCTTCTTGAGAGGAACCCTTTCTTTTTACACGGGTTATGATGTGATCACCCTGCGATCGGATTCTGCAAAGGTGTTTTACAACTCTTTAGGTTTGTGCCTCATGAGGGCTCAATGATCTTCAGGAGACGGCGCATCCGGATATCATCCGTCTTTTCAAGAGCTTCAAAAGAAAACGGGCGGCAAATCTCAGGGATTTGCCGCCCGTTTTCTATGTCACACCTTTGCTAAGAGCCTATTCCTTTGCTTCCGCTGTTTTGCTGCCCGCAGGAGGTGCATCCGGTTTGCCATACTCCAACGACGCCAGTTGTTGGTAGAACTGGAAGCGCTTGAGCACATCCTGCTGGGCAAGGTCGAGGAGGCGCTTGGCTTCTTCGGGCTGGCTCAAGGCAAGCATCTTGTAGCGTGTTTCGCTGTAGGCATAATCCTTCAGCGGCATCTTCGGCGGTTTGGAATCAAGCACCAGCGGGTTCTTTCCCTGAGCCGTCAGCCTTGGATCATAGCGATACAACGGCCAGTATCCCGTGTCGACCGCGGCCTTCTGGTTTCTCATGCCGGTTGTCATGTTGATGCCGTGCGCGATGCAATGGCTGTAGGCGATGATGATCGACGGCCCGTTGTATGACTCGGCCTCGAGGAATGCCTTGACGGTCTGCGCGTCGTTGGCGCCCATCGCTACCGCAGCCACGTAGACGGTTCCGTAATTCATGGCGTGCATGCCGAGGTCTTTCTTGGCCACCTGCTTACCGCCGGCGGCAAACTTGGCCACGGCCGCGCGCGGAGTTGACTTTGACATCTGCCCGCCGGTGTTGGAGTAGACCTCGGTGTCGAGCACGAGGACGTTGACGTTGCGTCCCGAAGCCAAAACGTGGTCCAACCCGCCGTAGCCGATGTCATAGGCCCAGCCATCGCCGCCGACGATCCAGACGCTTTTCTTGATCAAGTAATCCGCCAGGCTTTCGAGGCTGCGCGCCTCGGCGGACTTCAGTTCCGCAAGCTTATGGCGAAGCGCGACCACGCGCTCGCGCTGAGCGTAGATGCCGGATTCATCGGACTGATCGGACTGGAGAATACCGTTCGCCAGTTCGCCTCCGATCTCCGGAGCCAGCGTCTGGACCAGCTCGCGCGCCATCTCTGCGTGCTTGTCGATGGTCAGCCGATACCCAAGTCCAAACTCGGCGTTGTCTTCGAACAGCGAGTTGTTCCAGGCCGGCCCTCGTCCATCCTTGTTGGTCGTCCACGGTGTCGTCGGCAGGTTGCCGCCGTAAATTGATGAACATCCGGTCGCGTTGGCGACGATGGCGCGATCCCCGAAGAGCTGGGTCATGAGCTTGACGTAAGGCGTTTCTCCGCAGCCCGAGCAGGCGCCGGAATACTCAAAAAGCGGCTGCAACAACTGGTTCGCTTTGATGCTGCCCATGCGCACCAGGCGCCGGTCGTACTCGGGAAGATTCAGGAAGAACTCGTAGTTTTCTCGCTCCGTTGCCCGGATTGGAAGCTGGGGCACCATATTGATGGCTTTGAAGCGGGTTTCTTTCTTGTTCTTGGCCGGACACACATCGACACACAGGCCGCATCCCGTACAATCTTCCGGTGCCACCTGAACCGTATAGGCCATGCCTTCGACAAACTCGCTCCCTTTCGCAGGCATCCATTTGAAGGTTTTCGGCGCCTTTTCCGCAAGCTTCATGTCGTATGCCTTGATGCGAATAGTGGCGTGAGGGCAGGCGATCGCGCATTTGCCGCACTGAATGCAGACCTCGGGTTCCCATGATGGTATTTCAAGCGCGATGTTGCGCTTTTCCCAGGCGCAGGTACCCGTCGGGAATGTACCGTCCATGGGGAAAGCGCTCACGGGCAGGGAATCGCCGCGGCCCGCCATGATGGGAGCCACCACTTTGTGGACGAATGGGGGCGCCTCGGCGGCCACAACGGGTGGCCGTTCGAAGGCACTGGTCGCCTTCGCCGGCACCTTGACCTCAAAAAGATTGGCCAGCGTTTGCTCCACGGCCTGGAAATTCTTGCGCACGACGTCCTCGCCCTTGGCGCCGTAGGTTTTCTTGATCGAATACTTGATGGACTCGATCGCTTCCTCACGCGGCAGAACTCCCGAGATCGCGAAGAAGCAGGTCTGCATGATGGTGTTGACGCGCGCGCCCATGCCCGTGTCCTTGGCGACCTTGTAGCCGTCGATTACGAAGAAGCGGATCTTCTTGTCGATGATCTGCTGCTGAACACTCCGAGGCAGCTTGTCCCACACCTCATTGGGGCCGAACAGGCTGTTGAGGAGGAACGTGGCGCCGGGCATGGCGTCCCTCAGCATGTCGTAACGTTCCAAAAAGACCGACTGATGGCAGGCGATGAAATTGGCCTTGTCGATGAGATAGGTAGAGTGAATCGGGCGCGGCCCGAAGCGCAAATGGGACACCGTGACCGCTCCCGACTTTTTCGAGTCATAAACAAAATACCCTTGCGCATAGTTCGGCGTGTCCTCGCCGATGATTTTGATCGAATTCTTGTTGGCGCCTACCGTTCCGTCCGCCCCGAGGCCGTAAAACAGCGCCCGCACGACGTCGTCTCCTTCAGTCGAAAACGAGGCGTCGTAGTCGATCGAAGAGCCGGTCACGTCGTCCTGAATGCCCACTACGAAGTGGTTCTTCGGTTCTGCTTTCTTCATTTCGTCGAACACTCCGCGCACCATTGCCGGGGTGAACTCCTTGGAGGACAGGCCGTAGCGGCCGCCGGTGATAAGCGGGAACGACTTGAACGGTGCGGCGCCTCGCGAGAACGTTTCGGCAACGGCCGTCACCACGTCCTGATACAACGGTTCTCCCGCGCTTCCGGGCTCCTTGGTGCGATCCAGAGTTGCGATCACCTTCACCGTTGGAGGCAGTGCCTCCACGAAGGCGCTGATGGAAAACGGCCGGAACAAGCGAACTTTGATCAAGCCGATTTTCTCGCCGCGATCGGCAAGGTACTCTACGCATTCGTGCGCCGCTTCAGCTCCCGATCCCATCATCACGATCACGCGCTCGGCATCAGGCGAACCAAAGTAATCGAACAGGTGGTACTGGCGTCCCACAATGCCCGCAAATCTGTCCATGGCCTTCTGCACGATCGCGGGTGTCGCCAGGTAAAACGGATTGCAGGTCTCCCGCGCCTGGAAGAAGACATCCGGGTTCTGTGCCGTGCCGCGCAGGACCGGTCTTTCAGGCGTCAGGCGGCGGTTGCGGTGCGCGAGCACGAGCTCATGGTCGATCATCGCGCGCATATCATCTTCCGTGAGCTGTTCGATCTTCATGACCTCGTGGGAACTGCGGAAGCCGTCAAAGAAGTGAATAAACGGAACGCGTGCTTCCAGGGCCGCTGCCTGAGTGATCAGCGCAAAGTCCATGATTTCCTGGACTGAATTGGAGGCAATCAGGCCGAACCCGGTGGTGCGTGTCGCCATGACGTCGCTGTGGTCGCCGAAAATCGAAAGTGCATGCGTGGCGATGGTGCGCGCCGAAACATGAAACACGGTAGGTGTCAGCTCTCCCGCGATTTTGAACATGTTGGGGATCATCAGCAGGAGGCCCTGCGCTGCGGTGAACGTGGTTGTCAATGCCCCTGTCTGCAGAGCGCCGTGCACGGCGCCCGCGGCGCCGCCCTCGCTCTGCATCTCCGTAACGGATGGAATCGTGCCCCAGATGTTGTGCAGGCCCTCGGCCGCCCATTGATCCGACCATTCTCCCATGGGGGAAGATGGAGTGATTGGATAAATGGCGATGACCTCGTTGGTTCTGAAAGCAACATAGGCTGCTGCTTCGTTACCGTCGATTGTGACCATCTTTCTACTCATGATTGTTTACCTCGATCTAAATAAATGATGACTGTTCGGTTTGGATCCAAGCTCCGCAGTATGGCCGCCGGCTCACAACCCGGCGTTCAATCGTTTTCCACATTTGGGGACCGGCTAGATTATCACAGTTCGGCGGCGCAATCCGATATTTTGCGTGCTCCCATCCGACAAGACGGTGCGGGAGCTCAGATATCGGTGAATGGCGCGTGCCGCGGTGCGTCCGGCGCGCATCGCGAGCGTGATCGCACCGCCGCCGATCATCTCGCCCCCGGCGAAGACTCCCGGGATACAGGTTCGGTGTGCTTCCGCCTTCTCCTCGAATCCGCCCTGCGTCCCCGACTCCAGTCCCCGGATCGTATTGGCCCACACCGGATTCGGGCCCTGTCCCATTGACATGACCCATGTGTCCGCCGAAAGCTGGAACTCTGAACCGGACTTGAGAATGGGACACGCTCTTCCGGATGGATCTGGCGCACCCAATTCTGTTTCGACGCATTCTACCCGCCTCAACTTGTTCTCCGCGTCCCCGATCAAGCGCACCGGAGTCGATAGCGGCAGAAACTGAATGCCTTCCTGCCGGGCATACTCGACTTCACAGGCGCGGGCAGGCATCTCCTGGAGAGATCGCCGATATGCGACCGTCACTTCTGAAGCACCCATGCGCACGGCAGCACGAGCGCAATCAATGGCGGTGTTGCCGCCTCCGGCTACGACCACCCGGCTGGAAGGCAGGGGAACATCCTGTTCCAACGCAGATTCCCCATCGAGAGCCTGTCTGATCCGGGCAAGAAACTCCTGTGCGCTGTACGTCCCCTTCAAGTTGCCGGCCGGGATCCGGGATGCCGCGGGAAGCTCAGCGCACGAACTGACATAAGCCGCCTGGAAACCACTCTTGTCCAGAAGCTCGCGGAGAGCCTCGATTCCGTTTATGGCCTCATGGAAACAGAACCGGACGCCCATGCGCCGGATGCCTTCCACTTCCTGCTCAACGACCACCTTAGGGAGCCGGAAGTCCGGAATGCCATACATGAGCACTCCGCCTGCTTGTCCGAGCCCCTCATAAACAGTCACGTCGCAGCCAAATCGCGCAAGATCGGCAGCGCACGTCAAGGCAGCCGGCCCGCTGCCGATGACAGCTACGCGAGGCGCCTCGGGCGGGATAGGCCTGCCTGCCGGGGAGCCGGCGCGCGATCGTTGCCAGTCCCCGACGAATCGTTCCAGATGCGCGACGGAAACCGCTTCACCCTTGAGGGCCGCTATGCACTGCGTCTGGCATTGGCCTTCTTGAGGACAGATCCGCCCGCAAACGCCGGGCAGCGGATTCTGTTTGCGAATCGTCTGGTACGCTTGGGTAAACTTGCCGGCTGCCACCTCCGCGATGAACTTGGGAATATTGATCCCGATGGGACAGTTGCGGACGCATTTGGCCGTCGCTCCCCTGCACAACAGACAGCGCATCGCTTCGGCACTCGCCATGCCGGGCGTATACCCGGACGCCACTTCGGAGAAATTGCGGATTCTCTCATCGGGTGAGAGCTCCGGCATGAGCACCGCCCTCAATCCGCGGACTCGTTTTGGATTTTGGGGTGGTTTCCTGACTTGTCTCATGGAATCATTTGGGAGGAAAACCACGGAGACCTCCGGGAAGGACCAGCCGTCCCGGTGAGGTCCCCGCTATTCCTGCGGTTAGCGAGCTGCATTAGTGAACTAAGGACCTGTCAATGAATAACGTTTACACTTTGCTGCTGGCCCCCAGGCCCGATGGCGCGGCGCGAGCGACGAGCATACTCTTTAGTCTGTAAGGAGCGAGCAACAAAGCCAGCGGGCCTGCGGGCCGCAGCCCGGAGGGGCGCGGCGGCGGGCGGGCATCTGCTGCGTTGC
>JBEKIX010000076.1:0-15669 GCA_050011535.1 Acidobacteriota bacterium | reverse complement strand
GTCCACTTGCTCAAGCGCATCATGGCGCGAGGCGCGCCCATCCGCGCCGTATCCAATTCGAATTGATCTACCTGGGTTTTGCAATTTGCGCGCGGTTGTCGCGCGCGATCTGCCCGCCGGCTCGATCATCGGGCAGATCGGTCGGATAGATTAGCCGTTTCCCTCTTTCTTTCCAGCGCCATTCGTCGCTTGCGTCCTGCAAGTTCCGGCGCCTCACCCTCCTATCGATGAAAGACGGCTCGCCGCGTTCTTTGCGGCGTCGAGTGGGTCAACGTGCGCCTTACGGCTCTTCCAATAGAGCCTGGCAACATCGAGTTCGCGCAGTGGTCCATTTTGCTTTTTTGTAGGGCTTGAATTCAGTGAAATCGTCTTGTCTCGGAATCCGCGATATACTTGCACTGATGCCCAGGCAAAGTTGACGCGTATTGCCGTTAAGATTTTGCGGCGCCCCTGGAACCGCCGCGAGTGAGAGCGTCTGGAACGACACGCAGGGCACAGCCGGCATTGTGATTGCACCCAAGCCACTCACGGAGCTTATCCCCCTTGCCAAGTCGAACAAGGAGGAACTCACCACCCAGTACAGCATGAAGGATCTCGAGTCGATCGGGCTCCTGAAAATGGATTTTCTCGCTCTCACTACGCTGACCGTCCTCGATGATGCAGTCAAGCGTATCCGCGAGGAGACCGGGACCGGTATCGACCTCCTGGGGTTGCCGCTGAACGACACGGCCGTGTACGAGCTGTTTGCCGAGGGCAGGACAAATGGCATCTTCCAGTTTGAAAGCGGTGGTATGAAGGCGGAGCTACGCCGGCTCAAGCCGGAGCGGTTCGAGGATCTGATCGCGCTTAACGCTCTTTACCGGCCGGGGCCCATGGAAATGATCCCGGACTTCATCCGGCGGAAACACGGCCTCGTGGACGTCAAGTATCCGCACCCTGCGCTGGAAGAGATCCTCCGCGAAACTTACGGCGTCATTGTTTACCAGGAACAGGTGATGCAGATCGCCGGCAAAATGGCGGGTTTCTCCATGGGAGAAGCGGATATCCTGCGCAAGGCGATGGGAAAGAAACTGGCCTCGGTGATGGTCTCCATGCGCGACAAATTCCTGGCCGGCGCCCGCGCGAACAAAATACCGGAGAAGATTGCGGTTCAGGTCTTCGACCTCATGGAGCAGTTTGCGCAGTACGGATTCAACAAGTCGCACTCCACCGCGTACGCGCTGCTCGCATACCAGACCGCTTATCTCAAGGTGCACTTCCCCGTGCAGTTCATGGCGGCTCTGTTGTCGAGTGAAATAGGCAATACCGAGAAAGTCGTGATGTACATCGCCGAGTGCAAGGACATGAGGATTCCCGTCTTGCCGCCGGATGTCAACGAGAGCGAGCTTCCGTTTCATTCACTTGCGGGAAGGATTCGCTTCGGAATGCTTGCCATCCGCAATGTCGGCGCCGGCGCCATTCAGTCTATCCTTGAGCACCGCAAGGCGCACGGCCGCTTTACCAGTCTTTTCGAGTTTTGCGAAGCCGTCGACTCGCGCGCCGTCAACAAGCGGGTCCTTGAAAGCCTGATCAAGAGCGGATCGCTCGATTCCCTGGGCTGGAAGCGCGCGCAACTCATGGCCGTCGCCGACGCCGCCATCGAACAAGGCCAAAAGGCGCAACGCGACCGCAGCAGCGGCCAAAAGGGCCTCTTCAGCAGCATGATGGGACCTCAGGCACTGTCGCAAGCCGAGCCTCCCAATATCCCCGAATGGCCGCCAGAGCAGCTCCTGGCATTCGAAAAGGATACGCTCGGCTATTATGTTTCCGGACATCCATTGGACCGCTTCTCTGCGGAGTTAAAGCAGTTCTCTCCGAAATCGCTGGCCGAACTTGCCGGCGAGAGCACAGGCACGGAGTGCAAAGTCGCGGGCATCGTTACTGACTGCCGCACCCGCCGCACCAAAAAAGGCGAACTCATGGCAGTGTTTACGCTCGAGGACCTCACCGGCACGATGGAGACCGTAGTTTTTCCCGGGGCGTACGCGAAGTATGGCTCATGCCTCGAAGCTGATTCGCCGGTATTGATCACGGGCAGATTCGAGGTCGACGAGAACGCCGCCAAGATTCTGTGTTCCGAAATCCAGCCGCTGACGGGCATTGCAGAGCGAAATGCCCGCCTGATGTGCATCCGCGTTCCGGTCGCTGGTCTCGGTCCCGATGCCGCGGGCGACCTGTATCGCCTTCTCGAACAGAACCGCGGCGAGACCGGAGTCGAACTGGAGCTGTATCAACTCAATGATTTCCGTGTTACCATCCAATCCGCTGATTTTGTCAGGGTGAAGTCGTGTCCCGAGCTGATTCGCCGGATTGAAGATATTTGCGGCAGCGGCTGTGTGCAAGTCATGAGCTGATTCGCCATGGGAGAGGGTCGCATGGACGATGAGAAGTCTTACCAGGCGGAAATCGAAGATCTGCGCGCCGAAGTCGAGCGCCTGCGCAATGAAAAGGAACGCATTGCGGCCGCCTGGCAACGAACGCAACTGGCGCGGCACGAACTGCGCCCTTATACCCTGGATTACGTCGAGCGCCTCTTCGAGGGCTTTTCGGAGATTCATGGCGACCGCCGTTTCGCGGACGATCCGACGATCGTGGCCGGAATGGCGCGTTACCACGGACATTCGGTAGTGCTCGTGGGACATCAAAAAGGACGCGATCTCAAACAAAGGCAGTTCCGGAACTTTGGCTGCGCCCAGCCCGAAGGGTATCGCAAAGCCCTCCGAGTCATGAAGCTCGCCGAAAAGTTCTCGCGCCCAATTATCACCTTAGTCGACACGCCCGGCGCATATCCCAGCATCGGCGCCGAAGAACGCGGCCAGGCAGAGGCCATTGCCTTCAACCTTCGCGAAATGGCTCGCCTCCAGGTGCCTGTGCTCTGTTGCATAATCGGCGAAGGAGGAAGCGGCGGGGCGCTGGGTATCGCAGTTGGGAATCACATCCTGATGATGGAAAACGCCATCTATACCGTCATCTCGCCCGAAGGTTGTTCCGCCATTCTCTGGAAGGATCAGGAGCACGTCGAGGCAGCCGCTAACGCGCTGCGGCTCACCGCTCAGGATCTGCTCTCGTTTGGTTTCATCGACGAAATCGTTCCCGAACCACCAGGGGGAGCGCACACCAATTATGACGCCGCCGCCGCGGCGCTCGACCAGAAGCTCAAGCCCGCATTGGAAACGCTGTTGGGGAAATCCGCTCTTGATCTTCAAGAGCAGCGCTATCAGAAGTTCCGCCGCATGGGCGCCGTGGAAACCCGCTGAAGCAGCGCCTGACGTTGCCATATTGATGAATCGCAGTACGAAGTCATGCGCGGCCGAAATTGCGCTCGATCTCGTACAGGCTGAAGCGCAGCAGGATAGGCCGGCCATGCGGACAGTTGGTCGGAATCCGCGTTTGCCCAAGTTCGTCCAGGAGCCACTGCATCTTTTCCAAAGTCAGCGGCATGTGCACCTTGATGGCCGCCCGGCAGGCAATGCTCACCGCCAGCCGGTCACGGATGCGTTCGACATCGACCGTCCGTTCTTCCCTCTCGAGTCCGTCCAGGATCTCGCGCAGCAGCTTCTCACAATCGACGTCGCGCGCAACTGCGGGAACCGATCGAATCAAAACCGTGTTGGCGCCGAATTGCTCAACCTGGAACCCGTTCTTGTTCAAATCCGGGAGAGCACTTGCAAGCAAGGCGGCTTGATGAGGAGCCAGTTCCACGGTCACCGGCACGAGCAGCCCTTGGGTTTCCACGGCGTTGCGCTGCATCGCGATGGCAACCTTCTCATAGAGCACGCGCTCATGCGCCACATGCTGATCAACGATCAAGAGGCCTTGCGCGTCACATGCAATGATGTAACTCTCCTGGATCTGTCCCAGGATGCGCACGCCCGCCGCCTGAAAGCTCTCCGGCACCGAATCCGATTGCGATCCCACCAGCAGGTCGGGTCGCATTCTAAGCGCGTGGTGATCGGAAGCATGCAGGAGCGCAGGCTGCGGAACCTCTCGCAACGGGTAGTTGAAAGCCCTCTGAAACGGGTCGAATATGGGCGCCGGCAATGCAAAATGGAAGCCGCTTGTCGCCATTCCCGCGTCATTTCCCAAAACAGTTGTATCGACAACGGCAGCATCCTCGGCGCGGGGCGGCATCTCCGCGGCATGATATTCGTAAACAGGAATGGAGCGCTTCGCGATCAGCGCGCGCTCGATGCTCTCACGAATCAAGCCATGGATCACGTTCTGGTCGCGAAACCGGACCTCTGTCTTGGCGGGATGGACGTTTACGTCGATCTGGTCGCACGGCAGCTCCACAAAAACCAAAACGACAGGATATGCGGAGGAAGGAATCGAATGGAGGTAAGCCTGCCTTACGGCGCTGGTCATCACCTTGTCACGCACCATGCGCCTATTCACGTAGAAAAACTGCGAGTACGCGTTCGTTCGCTGTTCATGAGGCAGGGAGGCAAAACCGTGGACTGCGACGTCCCCCGACCTTCCCTCGAAAGCCACAAGATTCTTGAGAAATTCGTCTCCAAAGAGCTGATACGCACGTTCCCGCAAAGAACCCACGGCAGCCGCATCGATCAGGATTCGCCCTTCGCTCTCCAGCGTGAAGCGAAGTTCCGGGTGCGCCAGCGCGTAATGCGTGGCGAGCCTCGTGATGTGTCCAAGTTCGGTGTCGTGGGCGCGCAAAAACTTGCGCCGCGCGGGCACGTTGAAAAACAGATCCCGAACCGTGACCTCTGTGCCGCGATCCCAGGAGATCGCCTTGACTGAACGCATCGTCCCACCCTGGATTTCCACCTCGGTTCCGGGCGTTGAGTCCGGTTCCGATTGCTGACGGGTGCGCAGGGTCAGACGCGAAATCGATGCTATCGAGGGCAAAGCTTCTCCGCGAAATCCGAGTGTGGAGATCGCTCCAAGATCCTCCACGGTTCGGAGCTTGCTCGTCGCGTGGCGCTCAAATGCGAGGATGGCGTCATCCTGGTTCATGCCCTCCCCATCATCACGCACAATCATGCATTTCTTGCCGCCCGCTTCCACTCCAACAAACAAAGATCGGGCGCCAGCATCCAGCGAGTTCTCCAGAAGCTCCTTGACCACGGAAGCCGGGCGCTCCACGATTTCCCCGGCCGCGATCTTGTTGGCAAGGATTTCAGGCAAAACCCGTATCTTGCTCATCTTTCAGAATCCCTTCGTCATTTCTTAAAGTGATTCTTTAGCTGATCGATGGTAACTTCCGTCTGGGTTGAGTGTTCCATGCTCTTGAGGGTATAGCTTCCCCGAGCCATCTCCTCTTCTCCGATGATGAGCACGGTGCGGGCGCCTATGCGATTCGCCTGTCGCAACTGACTCTTCAAGCTGCCGTCCGAGAATTCAAGCTGGCAGAAGATCCCATTCCCCCTGGTGATTCGGGCCACTTCCAGCGCCCGATGGAATGCCGCTTCGCCTAGATGTGCCAGAAACAGATCAGGCGGGTGCTTTCCGCGAGCCTGAATCTCCTGCGGGAGGATCATGACAAGCCGGTCCAGCCCCATGGCGAAACCGAAACCCGGCACGCGGGATCCACCCAGCACTTCGGCAAGCCCGTCGTATCGGCCGCCCCCGACGAGCGCATTCTGAGCGCCCAGATCCCCGCTGACGATTTCGAAGGCTGTCCTGACATAGTAATCGAGGCCCCGCACCAGCCTGGGAACAATCTCATAGGCGATCGCCGCCTCCTGCAGGTATTGTTTGACGAGCTCGAAGTGGTGTGCGCACTCTGAGCACAGGTGGTCGGCGATCATAGGAAGATCGTTGATGGTCGGCTGGCAAGTCTCCACCTTGCAGTCCAGGACTCTCAGGGGGTTGGTTTCGGTTCGCCGGCGGCAGTCGTCGCAGAGGCTTCCCTGGCGGCTCCGCAGCTCCGCACGGAGCGTGTCGATGTACTGCGGCCGGCAGTTTGCGTCGCCGACCGAATTGATCAAGAGGCGTGACTGGACTCCCAGCGACGAGAGAAACGATAGCAACATTTCTATGACTTCCGTTTCCACGGCGGGATGTTCGGATCCGAGCGCCTCCGCGCCGATCTGATAGAATTGCCGCCACCGTCCTTTTTGTTTTTTTTCGTGCCGGAACATCGGGCCAATGTAGTAGAGCTTTGTCAGTCCCGCGCCCCGATGCATGGAATGTTGCAGGTAGGCGCGCACGACCGAAGCGGTGGCTTCCGGCCGCAGGCTCATTGATTTTCCGCTTTGATCGCTGAATGTGTACATTTCCTTGCCGACGACATCGGTTTCGCCGCCAATTCCGCGCGCATACAATTCCGTAGCTTCGAACAGCGGCGTACGAATCTCCTCAAATCCGTAGCAAGCAAAAACCTTTCGGGCCGCATCCTCTACCAAATGCCAGGAGCTCATTTCTTCGGGAAGAATATCCCTCGTGCCCGGAAGGTTGGATAATAGCGTGTCATCCATGGCATCCTTTCTGAATCCCAGAACCGCATCAGTTGATGCTTCAAATAAATAAGGTTAACACAGTTGTCCGGCGTGCGCAGGTCGGGAAAAACAACCCTCTCTCGTATCTTCTCCGGGGCTCTATACCTCAACTGTAACCTTCCTTCTGTTCACAGACAGCTCGAAGAGCCGGAATCCCTCTACTCCTCTCTGTCCCAGTTAAGCGGTCTGAGCCGGCCAACGGTCAAGTCCCATGTGGGCGCCCTGAGCATTGCCCATGCAGTGTTTCTGCTCCCGCCATTCCATGGAGGAGGGCGCCGGGAAATCGTCCGCCGGCCAAAGTGCTACGCCTTTGATACCGGTTTCATCACCTTTGTCCGCGGCTGGGATTCCATCCGTGAAGATGATCGAGGAATATTATGGGAGCACTTGGTTCTGGACTACCTGCGCGCAGGACTTGATCCCGGCAAACTGTATTTCTGGCGCGACAAGTCGGATCGCGAGGTGGATTTCGTGATCCGGCGCCCCAGAGAAACAGTGGATGTGGTGGAATGTAAGATCAGTCCAGACGGTCTGGACGTTGCCTCCCTGCAATCTTTCCGGACGATTTACCCCAAAGGAATGAACTATGTTGTCAGTCCCCTGGTAAAGATGCCCTATGCTCGCGAGCGCGGAATCTCCCGCAAAGAGGCCTGCCGGCAGCTCGTGCTCTCTCGGAAACAGCCTGCCACGCAGAGCGCAGAGAAGTCATAGCGCGGCGTTGCCGACTTCATCTATTAGCCGACTATAAGATACAAAAGCACCGATATTAATCTTCAATAACCAGCGACACGGCATCAAACACGATGCCCCTCCAAGATCTGAGACGCTGCGCCGCTTTCGGGTTTCCTGTGCCCCAACCAGAATCCGCGTAGCGGGACGCATTCCAAAGCCTGTCCGTCATTGACTCAGGCCCGCAAGCTCTCCGAAGGTTCGTGGCGTAACAGCCAGGTACGACGGGCAACGCCGGGACGGCAAAGCTCCTTCAAGTCTCGCCGCCGCAGGCAGTGGATGACTTAAACGAATTAGAGACGACACATCCTCATGGAATAAACATAAGAATTTCCTTAACTTTTTTGTTGCCAGGCGCATCGGGGATCGCTATGATGGCTGCCATTCACGGGAAATGTGTTGCTCAAGAAAACTGTCGATCTGAAGGATCAGCTTATCGCCTTCAGGCAGTGAGGAAAACGAAACGGTCGTGATCCCAGCCATCAATACGCCCATCATGCCGGTCGCTCTCTCATTGCAAGTTCGCAAAGCGGGAGCCCGGATGATGGCTCGATCGCGGCAGGTTCCACTGCGCGATCCAGCGACCTTGATAGCACGGGCTGTGGGTAGCGTTATGAAGGGGACGCAAGCTCGTGGTTCATTTGGCGCGGCCGATCTCTCGATGGACCAATGGCTCCCCGCGAGACTCGCGGGAGGTGAACTTCATTCATGCAAGCTCTGCTTGAATGAAGAGAGATTGTGAGAGCGAAATTGGGCTCTCAAGCCCAGCTCAAAGGACCACCATTTTCAACCTGAGGAACCTTTATGAAACAATTTGCAACCAAAGTAGTTTTGGGTCTGCTCCTGATTGCCTCAGTCAGCCTGTTAGGCTATGCCCAGGGCGGCGCGACCTCCTCGCTGACCGGTACGGTTGTCGACCAGTCCGGCGCCGTCATTCCAGGTGCAGACGTTACGGTCAAAAATAATGCTACCGGGGCGGAAGGCAAGGCCGTCACTTCAGAGAACGGCACCTTCTCGATCCCGTTTCTTGCTCCCGGCACTTACACTGCGACGGTCACGATGCCCAGTTTCAAGCAGGCGATCGTCAAGGACGTAGTGCTGGTTGCAGGCACACCCAGCACGATCAATGTCAAACTCGAGGTGGGCGGCAGCAATGAAACCGTCACTGTGCAGGCGAACGCCGAATTGGTGCAGGCATCCTCGCCAAACATCACGACGACGATGAATGTCAGTCAGATCCAGCAACTGCCGCTGTCAACCCGCAGTGCGCTGGACTTCATGATCAACCTGCCGGGCGTGAACACTACGAGCACTGCTCGCAGTGCTACCATAATGGGCATGCCCAACGCCACCATCAACATCACCATAGACGGTACCAACACGCAGGATGAATACCTCAAGGGCAGCGTCGGTGGAGACGGCATGTTCAGCATGATCATGCCGCGTATCGACGCCGTTGAGGAAGTGACTCTTTCCACGGCCACGCCGGGATCGGAATCAGCCGGTCAGGGTGCGGTCCAGATCAAGTTTGTCACCCGCTCGGGAAACAATGCCTACCACGGAAGCTTCTACGAATATCATCAAAACGCGTGGCTCAATGCCAACACCTGGGCAAATAACCGGAACCTGACCCCCACGTACAATGGCACTAGCGTGCCCTGTACCGCAGCTCAACTGGCCAATGAATTTGACAAATGCAAGGCACCGCGCAACGCCTTGATCCTCAATCAGTACGGCTTCCGGTGGGGCGGGCCTATTACGGCTCCGAAGAAGCTCTTCGGCCCATTGGGCTTCAGCGGAAAGGATCGCGCTTTCTTCTTCGTCAACTATGAAGAAATGCGTCAACCGGGGCAGACGACGCGATCGCGGACGATTTTCAATCCGTTACTGGATCAGGGAATATTCCCCTACACTGTTGGCAGCACTACCCAGACAGTAAACCTGTTTAGTCTGGCAGCAGCCAATGGACAGACGGCTACCTGGGATCCGACCATCCAGAAGCTGCTGGGGGACATCCGCAACGTCACCAATACCATCGGCAGTACGAAACAGGAGACCAATCCTGCCTTGATGGATTACACCTTTACCAACCATATCATGAGTATGCGCAAGTCCCTGGTATTGCGTGGGGATTTCAATCTCACGAGCAAGCACCGGGTTGAGGCGAGCTGGTATTTCAATCAGTACCCCCAGTCCGAGGACACTACCAACAGTGCTGACCATGCTTATCCGGGGTTTCCGAATTTCGGTACCCAGGGCGGGCCCCGCTTTTCAGGCTCCGTGGCACTGCGTTCGACTTTGACGCCCAGGCTCGTGAATGAGGCGCGCTTTGGCTTCTTAGGCGGGGGCACGCTCTTTTGGCCGGACGTCAATGTCGGCCAGTTTCAGACAACGGGGATAGGCAACCAGGACGGCTTTGCGCTCAGCCTCAGCCCCATGAGCAATGCTTACACGGCCAATGGCCCGGAGCGCCGCAACACGCCCAACGAACAGTTCGAGGACACGCTGACGTGGTCCAAGGGGTCGCACAGCATAAGCGCCGGCGTCTCTTTCACCAATGTCGCCCTGTGGATACAAGACTTTACGTATACTGTGCCGCCTATCAGCTTTGGGGTGAACACGACCTATGATCCGGCTCGCTTCATGTTCGACGCGACCAACGGACCAAAGAACTTCCCCGGCTCATCGAGCACGCAGTACACCCAGGCCCAATCGATCTACGCGCTCATGACCGGCCGCGTCACCCAGATCACCGGCAACGCATACCTGAATGAACTATCCAACAAATACAGTTACAACGGAGACTTCACGCGTCGAGGCCATATGCGTGAGATTGGGGCTTTCATGTCGGACTCCTGGCGGGCTCGCCCGAACCTGACGCTTACTTACGGTCTCCGTTGGGAGGGACAGCTGCCGTTTGTTCCGCTCAACAGCGTGTATACCTACAACACCATCGCGGACCTCTGGGGGCTTTCCGGGGTGGGCAATCTCTTCAAGCCCGGTACCCTGACCGGCCAGGCGCCGACGTACAAACAATACACGGCCGGCTCTCCTGCCTACAACACCAGCTACAAAGGAATCGCTCCCAGCATTGGCTTTGCCTGGACGCCGAAACCCGAAGCAGGCTGGCTCAAGCGGATCATGGGGACCAATGGACAGACCGTGCTCCGTGGCGGTTTCTCGCTCGCCTACAACCGCAACGGGATGTATGAGTACGACACCATGTTTGAGGCCAACGTGGGGCCGAGCATCAATGCCACGCGCAGCGTCGGCAATGGCAATCTGGTCAGCGGCGTAGGATCCGATGTGTGGCCACTCTTGTTCCGCGACAAGAGCCGCCTTGGCCCGCCTTCCTTCGCAACCACGCCGGTCTATCCGCTTCAATCGACGTCGGTTTCAGATCAGGTCAATGTTTTCGATCCCAATCTAAAGACGCCATACACCCTTTCGTGGTCGTTCGGCTTACAACGGGAGATCACCAGGGACATGGTCGTCGAGGTGCGTTACGTTGCTACACGCAACCTCCAGGCGTGGAACTATCGCAATCTCAATGAGACTGTGCTCGTTGAAAACGGTTTCCTCAATGAGTTCAAGCTTGCGATGGCGAACTTAAAGGCAAACCAGGCTGCAGGCAAAGGGAACACCTTCGCCTATACGGGCACCGGCACCTCACCGCTACCGATCACGCTGGCTTACTTCTCCGGGATTCCGGCTGCGCAGGCGAGCGATACGACAAAGTACAATTCTTCCAACTTCAGCAGCACCACCTATACGACCTATCTGGCACAGTACAGTCCGAATCCGAGCTCGTATGCCAGTAGTTTTTATGGCAATGCAACGTATCGCAGCAACGCCCTCGCTGCCGGCCTGCCTGCCAACGAATTCCAAGTCAATCCGACCGTCGCTTCGGGTGGCGCCTATATCATGACCAACGGCGGTCAGAACTACTACGACTCGATGGTGGTGGAGCTCCGCCGCCGTTTTTCCAAGGGGCTGCTGGTACAGAGCAGCTATGTCTGGGCCAAAGGTCTTCAATTGACACGCGTGTCGTTTCGCACCGACTATGTGAAAAACGTTGGCTCTACCCTGCCACAGACTTTCAAGGTCAACTGGATCTATGAGCTGCCGGTTGGCAGCGGGAGATCGCTGCTCAGCAACCACCACCTCCTTGACCGCGTCGTCGGCGGCTGGGAGTTCGAGGGCATCGGCCGCTGGCAGAGCGGTACCCTGATGAACGTCGGCAATGTCAGATTGGTCGGCATGACGCTCGACGACCTGCGCAAGGCCGCCGGGTTGCGCTTCGATGATGCGAACCGGCAACTCTATTACTTTCCTGCGGACATCATCGCCAACACGATCGCGGCTTATAACGTCAGCGCAACTACATCGACCGGCTACAGCGCTGCATACGGTGTTCCCACCGGACGCTATGTCGCGCCCGCCAACAGCAACTATTCGGCCAACGGTTGCCTCCAGGTCGTGTCCGGCGACTGTGCCCCGTATACCAACTACCTCAGGGGCCCGAGATTCATCAACTTCGATTTGAGCCTGGTGAAGAGAATCAGGTTCACCGAATCGGCGAACTTCGAATTCCGCGCCGAAATGTTGAATGCCTTTAACTACGTCACCTTCAACGCCGCCACTTGCGCCAGTTCCAGCGCGACCTGTGGCCAGTTTTCCGGGACTCAGAGCGGCCCGCGCAACATTCAGGCCGTCGTGCGGATCAACTTCTAGTCTTTCAGCCTGAGAGGGACGCGGCGCGCCGCGTCCCTCTCCATTCTCTCACTTCCCTATTTCCATTCGCCCTTACACTCTGCGAGGAGGAGCAGTAACAGGGAACGCCTGCACGTAAGCTTCAGAACACGGCAAAATCAGTGTTAGGCAACGGATAGTCCAAAAAAAGCTGCAGATATTTTAATGAGCTCGCCCAGGACCTCGGGGTTGCCGGCACCTCAGAGAGTTTTTTTACCTCCCATTCATTATCCGGCCATCAAGTGAGAAACTTTCATGGGGTGAAGATTATCTATACGGGATGAAGGGTGTATCGGGTGAAACGAAAGGAGGCATTCATGCTCAAGGCCAAGGAGCTGAGAGAGCAACTGAAGCGAGAGGTCATCGGGCAAGACCAGGCAATCGATGCAGTGGCGAAGACGGTGGTGGTAGCAGATCTTGGCATTTGTGATCCGCGCCGGCCGTTAGGCACATTTTTGTTTCTCGGTCCGACAGGCACGGGGAAGAGTCAGATCGGACGCTCCCTGGCAAAGATACTTCACGGCGACGAAAGCGATGTCGTCTCTATCAATTGCACCGAGTTTAAAAACCCCCATGATGTGGCTAAGCTTGTGGGCGCCCCGCCGGGATACGTCGGACACGATCAGGCGCCGTTTCTTACCCAGGAAAAACTGGAGAAGCGGCTCACGGTCGTGCTTTTCGAGGAATTGGAGAAGGCGGATCGTGCCCTGTTTGACCTGTTGCTTCAGATCCTGGAACGGGGCGAACTGACCACCGGACGCGGCGTTGACCTCAGTTTCAAGAACTGTTTCGTGATGATGACCAGCAACGTCTGCGCCAAGGAAATCGACAACATCACCAAGAATGACGTCCTGGGATTCGGGCCTGCTCTCCAGAAACTGCAGGAATTGAATCCGGAAGCAGCGGACGCCCGTATCCGCGCCGCCTGCATCGGTGCGGTGGAGAGATTCTTCAACCCCGAATTCATCAATCGCATAGACGAGATTGTCACATTCAATCCCCTCAAATATGCCGACCTGATGGCCATTCTGGAAAAGTTTCTGGCCGAGACCAAATCAAGATTGGCCTCTGCGGGGGTGATGATGTCGATAGCAGACTCAGCCAAACGTTTCCTCATCGAAAAGGGGACCAATCTCCGCTATGGAGCGCGACCGTTGAGACGCGCGGTCAGGGAGTACCTCGAGTTCCCTCTCGCCAACCTCATCGCCGAGAGTGAGACGTCAGGGCACAATCAGGCAGTGCAGGTCGAAGCCGGCGACAATGAGTTGGGATTCTATTTTGCGCTGCTCGCGAAGGGGGCGCATGTCTCGTGACGCAACCTAGCCTGCAATATTCATGAAGAACTCAGAAAAAAGCATCTTGTGCCTGGAGGCTTATGATTTCGTCCGAGTCTGAGCGGCGCACAGCATTCCGATTTTCACGAAGACGCGTAGTCGATTCGATAATTGAGGATCAAACTTCGCGAGCGGTATACCTCGCCGGATTCAATGCCGTTGGAGGATCCGCCGACAAGACACTTCTTGATTTCCAGAATGCCGCCACGCGCGATGCAGTTGGTGCCGCAGGACCTGCCCGCCGCATCCAAGACACTGACCACTCCATAAAAGCGATCCTGTATATGCTCCTCCTCATTGTGGTTTTCCAGAACACGGCTATGCGTCACGTGGTAGATGCCGGTGCCCCCGGGTCCGGACTCCCTGGGTACTCCCTGGGCATTCAAATCAAGAACGCTCCAGACCCTAAACGGGGTCGCCTGTAGATAGTAGCGATCGTGTGCGTAGAAACGCGCCCCTTTTTCTTCCAGAGCAAAGCGTTCCGTCCACAGGAAAACGCCCTGGCAATGCCGTGGTATTTTTCGCCAAGCCAGGGCTCGGGTTGCCGCTCGTCTAGGTCTGCGCGCCAGCGCCACCGCAGCACCCACAGCAATGGTTCCAATTGATGACCAGAGGAATAGTCTCCTGTAATTCGCCTTCATATGCTTTCCTGCGCTTTGTCCGGGATTTCGCAGCCTCCGCGCTTTCGATTTTGATCCGATCGTTGCCCCGCCAATCCTACTAAAACCGTCATCTTGAATCAAACCTTCATCCATAAATTTGCGCCCTTTATTGAAGAACGCTGCGCTTGGATACCTCCTGCACCAAAACTTCCAAAAACCTCACGAATCTGCGCAAAAGCGCCCGCGCTTCGATCTCATTTCCTGCGGCGATGAGAGAGTCTGAAAACCTCTCGAATTCTCCCCAGTCCTGATACATCAGGAACCGCAAGGAAGACTCACGAAACCGAGTAATCCTGTCCAGGACCATGCTCAGGTCAAATCCGTTTTGTCTGTCGAGTTCGCCCTTCAAATCACTGCGGAGATCCCAAAGGTCTCCTGTGAGTTTCTGCCCCTGTTGCAGTCCCTCCACCATAGAGGGAAAAACAGATTTGGCATCGACGCTCTCATCGAATGCGTGGATCAGAGTCACGACACTGCTTTGATAGCAATTGCGCAGCAGACCATGACTGTTCTCCACTTTTGCATAGATCATGGAGGGGTCGTCTTCCGCAGCGAGGAAGACGAGCTCCCGTTCGAATGCTCTCTGAGTCTCCAGCCTGAGCGAGTGCACCATCAGATCCGCGGCATCTCGCAACTTTGCGTTGCTTCGCCTGCCCCTCTGAAAGTGCGATTGAACGAAATCGCACAGCACGTCAGTCTGTTCGTGAAGAAGACAGAATAAAACCAGGAAGTGGTGCAGCGGCATGTCATCCCGCAACCCTGAAGAAACAAGCTCGAGGTAACGAAGAAAGCGATGCAGATAAAGCAGCGCCAAGGCGACATTGTGGCGTTCCCGGTCATCCGTTATGGATTTCAGAACGGCGCTCAAGACAGCGCTGTCCATGCAGTCGAACTGAATCCAGAAGCGTTGCGCGAGTAGCATGTCGATAAAGCGGCAATCCCGAAGATCGCGACGGAAGGTTCTGCCCAGGCTGAGATACAGCTGAAAGTCCCACTTCATCGGATCTTGCACGGCATCGATCATGACCTTCAGATCCTGAATCGACTCCAGCAGTCGAGTCAGGCTTTCCATCGGATTGGCCTGCTCAAACACTCTGCCCATGGGAAAGCTCCGCACGCCGGCGCTCTCCATCCCGGTTCTGCGAGTCATATCGCGCGCCGCTGCCGTCTCCGGACTCAAACAGCATAACCGCAGGGCGCAATGCTCCGCCTGCTGCAGCGCCAGTCGCGCAACCCGGATTTCGGGAGCAAAGGAGCGTTCGTGCAGGAGGTTTTTTTCCTTTTCGCGCAGTGGCAACCGCTTCCGCACATGCGAGACCCAAGTCGAGAGTACTTCCGTTCCAGCGACGATTTCAGATCGAAGCGCCTCCAGAAACAAGTCCCGCCCACTGCGTTCCCCCACGACCGTTCCCATATCAAATCCCCAGAGACTATTTAGGCACATTCAAAGCTGCCACAGATTTCACAGATTCCACTGATCATTCTGTGGAATCTGTGAAATCCGTGGCTGCTTTTTAGGCGGCGCAGGGTCGTGCCTCTTTCGCTCGTGCGCTGAAGAGAGCTAAACAGTTACAACCCCTACGCCTGGCAGCCAGAGTCCAGTTCGCACAATCGCTGATAATCCGGCGTCCTTTTCCTCAGGGAAAGCCAATCGGCAAAAAGTTCGGGCGTCTCCAGCCAAATCCGAAACCAGAG
>JBEKIX010000075.1:0-16020 GCA_050011535.1 Acidobacteriota bacterium | reverse complement strand
GGACACCCATTTTTTTGCCCGTTATTCTTGGCACTTTCCATGGGTTGGCAGTTAGAGGTTGTCGCGGAGGTGACCCATGGGTTTGCCGCGCAGCCATTACGTCCAGGAAGGCGAGGAAGGAGTGTATCACTGCTACAGCCGATGCGTCCGGCGCGCGTTTCTCTTCGGATTCGACGCGCTCACACGCCGGGACTTCTCCCACCGCAAGGCATGGCTGGTTGACAGGTTGCGCTATCTCGCATCAATCTTCGCCATCGAAGTCTGCGCCTACGCGGTCATGATCACCCACTACCACAGCGTTCTGCGCACCCGGCCCGACCTCGCCGCCCTCTGGTCCGACTGCGAAGTCGCCACCCGCTGGCTCACGCTCTTCCCCCGGCATAGGGATCCGAAGGGCGTCCCGTTGCCGCCCACCGAGAAAGAAATCCGGGCGCTGACGGATCTTCCCGACCGCATCGCCGAGTTGCGCAAACGTCTCTGCAGCCTGAGCTGGTTCATGGGCCGCTTGAACGAATTCATCGCTCGGGCGGCAAATAAAGAGGATAGGGCGCTTGAACGAATTCATCGCTCGGGCGGCAAATAAAGAGGATAGGGTCAAGGGACGGTTCTGGGAATCGCGGTTCAAGTGCCAGGCGCTGCTCGACGAAGCGGCCATCACCGCATGCATGGTCTATGTAGATCTGAATCCCATCCGGGCCGGGAGGGCAGCAACTCCGGAGGAAAGCGACTTCACCAGCATCCAGGAACGGATCAGTGCCTGGCAGAAAGAGACGATGACGACAGCCGCTCCGTCCAGTGAGACGGCGACACGAGATATGCAGTCTGCCTCCGTCAGTAAACTTACCGCAATGCCGGGAAATGCGGCCGAAACTGCGGAAACCATTCCCGATCTCATTTCCGCGAAGGCGAATTCCCTTGATGGCAGGCCCTATCCCGCCCGATGGTTATGTCCCATTGAATCAGACTCCGGGCGGCGCGGGATTCTGCCGATGACAGCCGCCGAGTATTTCGATCTGGTGGACCAGTCAGGACGGATGATGCGGTCGGACAAGCGTGGAGCCATGGACGCCCATCTTGCACCCATCCTGGTGCGGATCGGCGCCAACCCGAACGCGTGGCTTGAAACCGTCACCCGGTTCGGTTCCAAGTTCTATCTTGCTGCCGGGCTGCTTGCCAATCTGCGCAATTTTGCAGATCAGCTCGGCAGGCGCTGGCTCAAAGGCGCCTCAGTGGCGCGAGCTGCGTTCGCGCATTCCATGCCACAACTGAGCTGATGTCCAGAGATTTCCACGCATGGGAAGACAAATCGCGCCCAGCGCCGGTTGCGACTGCGAATTGGCAGCTATCTTCTTAGCTCATGTGGATCGATCGCTCCCGGCATCCTCTGTCCAGAGTTTTGTCCACTTTTTCATGTGACCCACCTGTCTGACCCGGCCGTTTTTCTTCACCGGGATGTCGTCGCTCGCGTCCTTAATTTCCAATCAATACTCGCTGCCGGCAAGTCTCAGAGAAATAGAAAAACATAAGATGTGTCAATAATGTCGGTTCTCGATGGAGGCACATGATGGGTGTCCTAGTTTTTCCCGAGGAACCTCGGACTATTGTTGGCGGCAGGAATTTCCCGCCTCGGAGCCGTCGGGTCATCTGATTCCGTAGGCGCACGATTGCGACCAGCTTGCACGCCTGATTGCTCAGCCGATCCTTGTCCAGAAACGTATCGCCACGGTCTTGGACTACGATTTCCGGCAGAGGCCCGTGGAGGTCATGGGACTGGACTCGGAATCCTGATCGGTCGGGCAGGATGTCGATGCCGTCCAGATAAACTTGTGGCCAGACGACTGGCAGGTCGCCCTGCACCAATAATGTTTCCGTCAAAAAGACCCTATTTTTCATTGCGCGTACAAAGGAGGGGGTGTCCGCTGAATGCCGCTGATGCCAATCCGCGGGGTGGGGGGCGTAGTTTCCAGGAGGAAAAACCAGGTAAGACGATCGCCAGCATCGTTTTGATTTATGATCGCATTCAAAGTTGGAGAGACGGCGCAAGTTGACAGAAAGCGCCTTATCAGAAGCCGGAGGGAGGAACACCCAGGCGATGATCAGAACCAAAACGGCAGCTTGAACTTCCTATGCGTTGAATCGGATCGAAATTGGTGAAATTGCAGCCTGCAAGTGGTATCATCGTTGCATGATTCAGAAGTCGATACAGAAGAGGGCGCTCACTGATTCCTCGACGGGTGAAGACCTTTCCTTCTGGAAGTCTCGTTCGCCGTCTGAACGGATTGCTGCCGTCGAGATTCTGCGCCGTCAACACCATGGAAGTACAGCCCGACTTCAGAGATCTGCTCGCGTTGTTGAACGAACACAAGGTTGAGTACCTGATCGTCGGGGGATATGCCTTGGCCTTTCATGGCGCTCCCCGATTCACAGGTGACATTGATATCCTTGTACGGCCCAGTCAAGAAAATGCTCGACGCGTTCTCCAGGCGATCGCCGCCTTTGGATTTGAATTCCCTACCCTGACCGTCGACGACTTTCAGAACCCGAACCAGGTAGTGCAACTGGGAGTGCCTCCCGTACGAATCGACTTGATTACATCGCTCACCGGCGTCTCCTGGGAGGAAGCAGACTCCTCCAAGGTAGTGGGGCACTTCGGCGACGTGAACGTTCACTATATTGGCCGAGAGCAGTTTATCGCCAACAAACGTGCCACAGGGCGTAAGAAGGATCTTTCGGACATCAAAGCACTCGGCGAGGATTAAGGCGCCGGATCTAGAATCGGTGATAGGTTTCCGATTTTCCTTTAACGGTCCTCCTCGATCATTGCGCGGCCGAAGAGGGGTTGATCGCCCGGGGAGGTGTAGAAGCCGTACCCCGCCAGGGCGAGCAGCAGGATGAGCCCCATAAGCCCGATCCCCGAATACCAGGCCGAGAGCTGCGTAGTTATCGGTTCGTTCTCCCCGGCGCCGATATTGTGGGCTACCGGGGAGATTCCGGTCTTGGTGCCGCCGATCTGGCGGCACGCTACGCCTTTTTTACCGTCACGGTCCCAGTACAGCAGACCGGCCTGACGTGCGCGGGGTGTAGTGTCGTGGACCAGCGGCTTTGCCTGCGCGGCAGACAGTCATCCGAAGAAATCAGAGACATGTTGCATGGGCATATTTTCGCCCATCTGTTCATGCGCGAGTTACTCGTGAGGGGACCGCTGGGACTGAGAGACTGACTCCTCACTTTTTCGGATACGGCGGTTTCTGCGTGAATGTGAACGGCTTTTCCTTGATTTGCTGCTGCAGCACCTCGATGGCCTTGTCGAGTTGCGCGTCCTTTCCGGCGGTCGCCGATGCCGGATCGTTGTCCAGCAGGATGTCCGGATCGAAGCCGTGGTTTTCGATCCACCATTTTCCCTCACGGCCATAAAACGCGTTGTTGGACTGCTCAACCGCGCCGTTATCGAGGGTCGGCTGCCGATTCAGGATCCCGACCAGACCGCCCCATGTCGGCACGCCGATCACGGTCCCGAGCTTGCGGGCGCGGAAATGTTCGAGGAACGCCTCGCCGTCCGATCCGTCGTACTCGTTGCAGAGGACCACAATCGGGCCGGTGGTCGTCGAACCCGGATAGCGGAACGGCTCGATGCCGCGAAGATTGTTGTACGCAACCATCTGGCGCTCGAGCTTGTCGATGATGAAGTACTCGGTCCAGCCGCCGCCGTTGCCGCGTACGTCAATGATCAGCCCTTTCTTATCCCGGAAGGCGCGCCAGAATTTGTCGAACTGGCCGATGTTGTCGGTACCCATCGCCTGGATGTGCATGTAGCCGAGATTGCCATTCGAATCCGCGAGCACTTTGTCAATGTTGTCCGCGAGCCAGCGGTTGTAGCGAAGCGCGGACTCCGAGCGAATCGGCTCGACCTCATATTCCCGCGAGCTGCTGCTGTTCGCGGTGCTGCTGACCCTGATCTTTACCTTCTGGCCGCGCGTGACCTGGAGGTGCTTATAGGGATTGTCCGGCACTTTGACCTCCTGGCCATCGATCGCAGTCAGCAGATCGCCTTCTTTAAGGTCGATGTCGGGACGGGACAGCGGGGCCGCGAGATCCCGGTTATACGTCGTCGGTCCGAAGACCTTTGCGAACCTGTAATAACCGCTTGGATCCGCCACGAGATCGGCGCCAAGCAGCCCCGTGAATACGGGATTGGGGGGTGCTTGCGCCTGCGGACTGAAATCGCCGCCCGAAATGTACGTATGCGACACGCACAGTTCGCCGACCATTTGCGAAAGCAGCCAGTTCAAATCGGCGCGGCTCGACAGGTCGCTCACCCAGCTCCGATACGTGTCGCCCATTTTCTTCCAGTCGCGGCCGTGCATGCCCGCGTCATAGAAAAAGTCGCGGTACCAGCGCCAGGTGTCGTTGAAGATCTGGGTCCACTCCACCACCGGCTTGTAGCGATAGATCATGCGGTCGAGCGCCACCGGCGCTCCGAGCGATTTCGTGTTTGCCGCGAGTTTGTCCACCCCGTTTACGGTAAATTGGCCGGCTTTCTCAATGATCGCAAACTGGCGATTGCCCGAAAGCCGCCAGTCGCTGATAGTTGATTCCAGCGTGGACTCCTTCTGCGAGGCCATGTCGAAGACATGCAGCGCCCATTTGTCCGCACCCGAAGGCTTGAAGGTCTCCTCCATCTCCGCCTCGCCCCAGTTGCCCGGCAGTGCCGCAAACGTCACCATGCCTTTGCCGGCTTTCAAGTAGAAGTAGTTCCCCGATTTGATCGGCAACGGGAAGACACGTTTTTCGATGCCTGCGAGGTCGATTCGGAAAGGCTCGTCCTTCTTCTGCGCCTCGGACTTGTCGAACGGCGGCTTTTGGCCCGCCTTGAGTTGCACCGCCATGACCTGCACGGGATTCGCGATGACATGATCATCCTCGAAGATGTCGATGCGCGTCGTGAAGTCGCGATAGGAAAGTAAATACAGGTAGTCGCCGTTCGCGTCAAAGGATGGATTCAGAGAATCATAGAAGCCGTCGGTGATCGCGGAGTTCTTGTTCTGCTCGAGGCTGTAAAGGAATACTCTGTTGTTCCTGTTGAATTGCACGAACGAATAGGTGATCCACTTGCTGTCGGGCGACCAGGAATAATCGCTCACCTCCCAGAAAAACTCGTCGTTCTTGAGTTGGTTGGACGAGGCAACCTTCACGATCTTCTTAGTCGCAACATCGAGGTAGAAGATGGAGAAATCTTTGTCACCGAATAGAATTTTTGTTCCGTCGGGCGACCATTCCAGGTGATACACGGCGCGGTCGAGCGTTGTAGTGAGCGGCTCCCACGGGCGGTTCTCCAACAGATCCAAAACGTACATCTGGTACTCGCCGGTCTTGTCGGAGTAGAACGCGACTCGTTTGCCGTCAGGCGACAGCTGAGGAAAGCGCTCCCGCGAGTCCGGCGTGTTCGTAAGGTTCTGCGGAGGCTGCGCGCCGTCCGTGGAGCAGAGGTAGATGTCGCCGCGGGCCTCGAACACTGCCGTCTTCCCATCGTTCGACACGGCCATACTCTGGATGAAGTCGCGCGGGTTTACCGTGCGTTCGGCCAGTTGCCAGCGGTCGCTCGGAATATCCACGGCGATCTTCTTTTCTGCATTCGTCGCCGCGTCGAGAACATGAAGATAGCCCGCCTGCATGTATACGATCCGCTTGCCGTCGGTTGAAGGCATTTGGACATCGAAGTCCGCGTACTTTGTGACCTGGTCGACTTTCTTGGTGCCGAAATCGTAGGTGTACAGGTTGGCGATGCCGTTCGATCCGCGGTCCGACACGAAGTACATGCGGTTGCCGACCCACATCGGGTAGGCGTTTTTGCCGACGTAGTCGGTGATCGGCGTGAATCGTTTCGTGCCGAAGTCATAGAGCCAGATGTCGGTATACTGCCCGCCCTTGTAACGCTTCCAGTAGTACTCCTCGTTGCCGCGCCGGTTGTACGCCATCTTGCTGCCATCCGGCGAAAACGAACAGAGGATGCCGCGCTCGACGGGGAGCGGTTCAGCCATTTCTCCCTCCGGCGACACGGCATAAAGCTTCACCACCGCCCGGTAATTTGCTTCCTGGTTGGCGCGGTAGAGGATCTTCTTTCCGTCGGGCGACCACCCGACCGGCTGGACGCCGCCGCCATTCCAGGTCACGCGCCGCGGCACGCCGCCGTCGATCGGAATCAAATAAACGTTCGCGGCGCCGTCGTAGGTGCCTGTGAAGGCAATCCACTTCCCATCCCTCGAGATCTTGGGCGCGTCCTCAGTGCCCGGGGAATTTGTCAGACGGCGCGCGGTCCCACCTGCCGCACTCATCGAAAAAAGATCGCCTTCATAGCTGAAGACAACGGTGTCGCCGTTGATATCCGGATAATGCATGAACCGGCCCGGGACGCCGGCGAACGCAAGTGCGGCAGCCCACAGGACCGCACCGACAAGCATGAGAGCAATCCGCTTCATAATGACTCCTTTCGAAATCGGAACCCGGCCAGCGCACCCGTTCGTTCTTTGAAGGCAGCGGCGGCATGCATGCCGCGGATCGTGCCGGAGTTTCCGGATGCAGGCATTTTACACCAGGAGTGCGAAGATTGCCTTTTGCCGGGACGTGAAATGCCTTAGGATGTCTCCCGTATCAGAATGCTAATGACTGAGAAAGAGAAGAGGTCGAGCTTTACAGATGAACATTACTGAGCTTTTTATCAGGCGTCCGGTCATGACCACGCTGGTCATGCTGGGCATCGTAATCTTCGGAGTCGTTGGGTACCGCACTTTGCCTGTGAGCGATCTTCCCAATGTCGATTTTCCGACGATTCAAGTCAGCGCGAACCTTCCTGGCGCCAGCCCTGAAATGATGGCCGCGTCCGTGGCGACACCTCTCGAGCGCCAGTTCTCGACCGTTCCGGGCATCGATTCCATGTCATCCTCGAGTTCGCTCGGGAACACCAACGTCACCATCCAGTTCACGCTGGATCGCAACATCGACGCTGCGGCACAGGACGTGCAAACCGCCATCTCCATCGCCCAGAGACGCTTGCCTCCAGGGATGCCGACCCCGCCTACCCTGCGCAAAGTCAACCCGGCTGACCAGGCGATCCTGATGATCTCGCTCAACTCGCAGACCCTGCCCCTTTCGACCGTCGACGATTACGCCGAGAACATGATCGCGCAACGGATCTCGATGGTCTCCGGTGTGGCGCAGGTCAACGTCTACGGCGCCATGAAATATGCCGTGCGCGCGCAAGTCGATCCCACCATTATGGCCGCGCGTGGTATCGCCATGAGCGATGTGGAGGACGCCCTCAACGCGCACAACGTGAATATGCCGAGCGGCACGCTCTGGGGAAGCAGGCAAGCTTACACGGTCCAGGCCAGCGGGCAACTCATGAATGCTGAGGCTTACCGTGCGCTGATTGTGACCTACCGCAATGGCGCGCCCGTGCGTCTGCATGAATTGGGAAGGGTCATCGACAGCGTGGAGAACGATAAGAATGCCGCGTGGTTCAATGACGCGCGCTCGATCAGCCTGGCCATTCAGCGCCAACCCGGCACCAATACCGTTGAGGTTGTTGACTCAATCAAGGCTCTGCTGCCCAGTTTCCAGAGTTTTCTGCCACCTTCCGTAAAAATGAACATCCTGATCGACCGTTCGGAATCGATTCGTGATTCGGTCAATGACGTCAAGTTCACTCTGATGTTGACGGTAGTGCTGGTTATTCTGGTGATTTTCCTGTTTCTGCGAAACGTCTCCGCAACCTTGATTCCCAGCCTGGCACTGCCGCTGTCGATCATTGGCACGTTTGCTGCTATGGCGCTGCTGGGCTACACGCTGGACAACCTTTCCCTGATGGCGCTTACGCTTTCGGTGGCGTTCGTGGTGGATGACGCCATCGTGATGCTGGAGAACATCGTCCGGCACATGGAGATGGGGAAACAGCGGCTGCAGGCGGCGCTCGACGGCGCCAAGGAAATCGGCTTCACAATTATTTCCATGACACTTTCGTTGGCCGCCGTGTTCATCCCCGTATTGTTCATGGCCGGGATCATGGGCAGGCTGTTCCATGAATTTGCTGTAGTGATCAGTGTGGCCATCCTCATTTCCGGCTTCGTGGCACTCAGCCTCACGCCGATGCTCGGGAGCCGTATTCTGAAGCCGGAACACGAGAACACCTCCGCCTTCTACCGCGTCACCGAGGGCGGCTTCGTAGCCATGCGCAACGCGTATGACTGGACCCTCCGTGGAGTGCTGCGCCACCGCTTTATCACCCTGCTTGTGGCTGTCGGAACGTTAGGGGCTACGATCTTCCTGTATGGATATGTACAGAAGGGGTTCATCCCCAGTCAGGACACCGGGATTCTCTCGGGATCCACCGAGGCTCCGCAGGATATCTCGTTCGAGGGCATGGTCAAGCTGCAGCAGCAAGTGGCCGATGTCCTCCACGCAAGCCCCGACATTGATGGGTTCATCTCCAACGTTTATGGTGGAAACTCGGGCCGCTTCAACATCCGGCTGACGCCTCGGAGGGAGCGGAAGCTGACCCCGGAACAGGTCATCGAGAAGCTGCGTCCGCAGTTGAACGCGCTGCCTTCAATTCGGACCTATCTGTCAAATCCGCCCCTGGTCCGGATCGGAGGCATGATGTCCAGGAGCCTGTACCAGTTCACCTTGCAGGGACCCGACATTGCTGGACTATACAAGGCGGGTGCCGATTTCGAGAAACGCATGCGCACAATCCCAGGGCTGGTGGATGTTTCAAGCGACCTCCAGCTCAACAGCCCGCAGGTGACGGTGAATATCGACCGTGACGTAGCCTCCTCCCTGAACATCACTGCCGACGTGATCGAAGACGCGCTCTATGATGCGTATGGATCGCACGAAGTCTCGACCATTTACGCCGCCACCGACGACTATTACGTCATTCTCGAGGTTCTGCCGCAGTATCAAAGGGATCCGAACGCCTTGGGCCTGCTCTACGTCAAGTCACTGTTATCTGGGAAACTTGTGCCACTGAACGAGGTCGCCAGCCTGAAAACCGGGGTTGGGCCGCTGACGGTTGCACACTACGGTCAATTGCCGGCGGTCACCGTTTCGTTCAATCTTTTGCCAGGGGTTTCACTCGGCCAGGCTGTCGATTCGATTCAGCAGGCCGCCCACGAGGATCTCCCGGCCAATATCGGCACCACGTTCCAGGGCACGGCTGCGGCATACCAGTCGTCTTTGGCAGGCATGGGCGTGCTGCTGGTGTTGGCCGTCCTGGTGATTTACATGGTGCTCGGGATCTTGTATGAGAGCTTCATTCATCCGATCACCATTCTCTCGGGCCTGCCGTCGGCGGGGCTGGGCGCACTGGCCACCTTGCTGGTCTTCAGGCAGGAGCTGAACCTATATTCCTTTGTGGGCATCATCATGCTGATCGGAATCGTGAAGAAGAATGCAATCATGATGATTGATTTTGCGCTCGAAGCACAGCGTACGCGCGGCAGTTCCCCGGCCGAGGCGATCTACCAAGCCTGCCTCGTGCGCTTCCGGCCGATCATGATGACCACGATGGCCGCCCTGGTGGGCACGCTTCCGATTGCGTTGGGTTTCGGCGCCGGCTCGGAAGCGCGGCGGCCGCTTGGCTTGGCAGTGGAAGGCGGCTTGCTGGTTTCCCAATTGCTCACGCTGTACATCACGCCGGTCATCTTCATTTATCTGGAACAGGCGCGCCATTTTACAGGCAGGTCCCGAGGCGCCAAGAAAACGGTTGCATCCACCGCATAGTTTCGATTTTTCTGTCGGGCACATCCAGTGCCGCGGAAAAAAAACGGATTGAGGTCCCGACGCCGAAGCCAATAGAGAATCACGGCGATCGGCCGCAGGATTCGGCATCTGGAACGCGATCACAATCGATTGGGGATACCCTGCACCGATCTCCGTCTTCCGAGTCCCAAGCGGCACATTACAATTGTTGCGTTTTGGCGTGAATTTATGCTAATTTAGCGTTACCAAACCGGATTCTGCCGTGAGCCACTTGCGAAGGGTGATATTCCTCTGTTTCTGGGCAGCCGTTGTGTTGCTTCTGCCCGCGGCATTAGCTTTTTCCCAGGAATTGACTGGAAAGGTGATGGACGAAAACGGTCTGCTCGTTGGCGGCGCCAAAGTCAGTCTGATCGGCGCTGCCCCGGGATCTATCCTGTCGGCTGTCAGTGATGATGCGGGACGTTTCGTGATCCCTGCCGTGCCACCCGGAATCTACAATCTCAGGGCGGAGAAGCCCGGCTACTACGCCACAGTTTCGAAAGAACTAAGTGTCGGTCAGCGTGCCGCCCCCCTCGAAATCGTCCTGAACCACGAGCATGCCTTAGAAGAGAAAGTAAGCGTTACGTACTCTTCCCCCGTCATCGATCGCCAAAAGGCCTCGGTGGCAGCTACGCTCACGGCTGAAGAGATCACCGACTTGCCCTACACGGCGACTCGTGACTTTCGTAATGCGCTGGCGCTGAATCCGGGAGCGGTGAAGGACCAACATGGTGGCATGCATATCAGCGGCGGAGGCGAGAACCAAGTCTCTTACAGCCTGGACGGTTTCAATATTGCAAGTCCCGTTTCCGGCGCGCTCGATAGCTGGATTCCGGTCGATTCCATCCGCACTGTGCGGGTCGAGACGAACCGGTCTTCGGCAGAATTCGGCAGAGGATCAGCAGGGGTTCTGGCCATCGAGTCATCCCAGGGAGATGACCACTTCCGTTTTTCGTCCAACAGTTTTCTTCCATCCTTTGCGATTCAGAATGGCTTCGAACTCAGCAGCTGGAGTCCGCGCGCCACGATCTCCGGCCCTATCGCGAAGGGCCGTGCCTGGTTTTATAGTGCCCTCGATCTGCAGTACGGCCAGAACAGAATCAGGGAACTGCCACCAGGAGCCAACTCCAATCACAGCTGGATGGACAGCGACCTGACCCGCATCCAAGTGAATCTTACGAACCGGAATATCCTCAGCGGCGGCTTCCTTTTCAATTTTCGGCGATCCAGGCATGACGGCATAAGCCCGCTGGATCCCGTCGAAACGAGCAGGAATCTTAGCGATCGATTGTTGTTTTTCAACCTAAAGGACCAGGCCTTTATAGGAGGTTGGGTGCTGGAGGCCGGGGTTGCCCTGGACCAGAGCAACAACCGGGCACTGCCGTTGGGTGAACAACTCTACGTCATCAGCCCCGAAGGCCGATCGGGAAACTTCTATCTGCAGTCACAGAGCAGGGTGACCCGCGTGCAGTACCTCGCCTCGGTTTTGCCGCCGATCCAGAACTGGCATGGGCGGCACATATTGAAGTATGGCATCGATGCCGATTCGGTCCGCTATCGGCAGTTTGCGGAGCGCCGGCCTTTCGCAACAGTCGACAACAATGGTGTTTTCACTCGACAGGTTGAGTTTCAGGGCGACCCACGCTTCGGAAGGAATACGTCGGAGTTCAGCGGCTTCCTGCAGGATAGCTGGACGATAGACGAACAGGTGTTCGTCGAAGCCGGCGTGCGCTTCGATTGGGATCAGATACTCAGACAGCCTTTGTGGTCGCCGCGTCTCGCCATCACCTGGGGGCCTGCGCGTTTTCCCGATTCGAAGTTTTCAGCAGGCTTCGGTATTTTTTATGACGCGACGAACCTGGATATGTTGACACGTTCCCTGGACCAGCAGCGCACGGACATCTTTTGCGCCCAGCAAGGCGTTCCAGCACAGGGCGAACCGATCGTTACCCGTTTTGCCGCCAATGAACGCGATTTGAGGGCGCCTTATTATCGGAATTGGAGTTTGGGCTGGCAACAAAAGATCCTGCGCGGGTTTTACGTGGAGACGAATTTTGTCCGGCGAACGGGCCGTGAGGGATGGGCCTACAATCTGCTTCCATCCGCGGAGGAGTCGCCTTGGCAATATGTCTATCAGCTGGGAAGCACTCGGCGCGATAGTTACTCCTATCTTGATGTCGCGCTGTCGCGCACATTTCGCGGCAAGTATCCATGGCTTGTGTCGTACGCCCGGTCGAGCGCTCGCTCTTCCGAAATTGTAGACTTTTCTCTGGACAATCCGGTTTTCGCCCGCCAGGCTGCCGGGCCGATGAACTGGGATACCCCCAACCGGCTGATTTCATGGTCGACGCTTCCCGTGCCGTACATGAAAAACTACTCGCTGGCTTATTTTGCGGAATGGCGCAGCGGAGTGCCCTGGAGCCAAGTCGATCAGTTTCAACAGCTGGTGGGCGCCCCCAATTCGCGCCGCCTTCCCGATTACTTCAGCCTGAATTTGCAGGCAGAGCGGCGCATTCATCTCTTCCATGCCTACTGGGGCCTGCGTGCAGGCTTCAACGATCTGACCGGCCACAAGAATCCGACCGTCGTCAACAACAACGTTGACTCCACGGATTTTGGCAGGTTCAGCGGTTCGCGGGGACGGGCTTTCGTCGCGCGCATACGCTTCCTCGGAAAAAAATGAGGGTGCCTACGGGCGAGCCTCAAAAACACGATTGAACGGCGTTTTGCAGGTGCAACGAAACCGCTTGAATCCTGCCTGCAGCGCAACTTTTTTGAGTTGCGCTTCCGTAGCAAGCGTTCCGAGCGCCGTCTGACCCGAGGCGATGGCGTTTGGTGTACAGCAAAGTACAGAAGCCCCGGAAAAGACCCTGCCTACCGGATTGAGATTTCCTTCGACCTCTTCCGCCGCCATTGGCTCTACGATCATTAAAACGCCGTCCGGCTTCAGGGTCTCACGAGCCCGATTCAAAGATCCGGCCGGATCGCCCAAGTCGTGGAGGCAATCGAAGAAAGCAATGAAGTCATATCCGCCGGCGTTAGGGAAATTGGTAGCTCCGGCAATGTCAAAATGCACACGGCTCGCTACCCCTGCCTGAAACGCTGTCTTGCGCGCCCGAACAATCGATGGGGCATGATTATCGAACCCGTGGAACCGAGAATTTGGAAAGGCTTGAGCCATGATGACGGTCGATGCGCCATGGCCGCAACCAATGTCGCCTACCAGTGCTCCGGCTTCCAACTTTTTCTGGACGCCGTCAAGGGAAGGTATCCAGGTGGAAATCAGATGTGCTGCATATCCGGGGCGGAAGAAGCGTTCCGTTCCCTCAAACAGGTCATGATGGTGCTCTCCCCAGAACATCCCTTCCCCGGTCCTGAAAGCTTTGACGATGCGTTCATCCGCCTTTACCATCGCGGTGATTACTTGAAAGCCGCCGCCGACGAAAAAGTGACTTTGATCATCGGCAAGAGCTAAGGCATGTTCGGGAGGCAGGAAATATTTGCCCGTGGCCGCATCGTATTCAATGTAACCGCCGGCGGCCTGATTCACCAGCCATTCGCGAATGTAGCGTTCCGACGTGCCGGTGCGCTCTGCCAACTCCACCGAGTTCATGGGCGGCGCGCCCGCCATCGCCTTGTAAAGGCCAAGCTTGTCTCCGATTACCACCAGCGCGGCACTTACTGCAGCTCCAAGATCGTTCACAGCCCTTTCGAGAAATCTCTCGATTTTGGCCTCGTCGAGAGTCGATCGAGCAGGCACTGATTCTAACTGCGCATCCATACCTATGCTCCTTTGCCAGATGGTCTTAAATGCAGCGTGCTGTCCGTGCACCTGATGGAGCCGGCGCCCACTCATCCTCACGAACACTGATCAGCAGAGGATCGCGGACTCAGCCTTGGTCGGTCTTTATCATTCAAACGCGGTGCGAATTCCTGGCACACTCTGATTCACTTTACCCGTACTTAAATAGAATGTCAATTTCATGTTATGTCGAATCTGCGACGCGGACAATGACAATGCCATGGTGTGAGCCCCGTAAGAGCTAACTTAAGCCAATTCGCCCCGTGGACGTAGAGTTAGACTCAGACTTGGACCTAAACGTGGACTTGGTCTTGGACGCTCTTGTACTCGACACATTTTTCAAGATCGTCCTGACGGCGGTAGCTATCGTTTTACAACCGTAATCGTAATTTGCGATGGATACTGCTTCGAGTGATGAACCTCGTTGTGCGCCACTGTGCCTTTCACTTCGTCGTAGTTATTGCCGCCGGTGTTCATGTTGCGGTCGAAGCGAGGGAAATTGCTGCTTGATACCTCGATGCGAATTCGATGGCCGGCCTCGAAATAATTGCTGGTCGTCATCGGCTGGAGCGTCACCTTGTAGACTTGGCCCGTCTCCATCCAGACCAACGGCTTGTCATACCCGTCCCGATATCGGAGCCTTTGAATGGTTTCGTCCAGGTTGTAGGCAGACCCGTCCGGATAGACATCGATAAACTTCACAGTGAAGTCAGTGTCCTTGGCGTCCGATGACACCTGAAGAGTGACATCGATCGGACCGCTGACTTCGAGACCCTCCCTGAGGGGCTCGCTGGTGTAGACCAGGATGTCGGAGCGCGATGCCTCCAACTTGCGCTGGTCGAACGAGCCGCCGGCGACTGCGTTGCCCGAGCAGCAGACATTACCGCCGTAGGAGGGCACAGGGTTCATCGGATCATACGTAAAGCCATCAGGATTGTCAGTTGGCGGTGCGGCAGCCGCAAGCACTCCATCGCCCGCAAGCGTGTTTGCTTTGCCGCCGCTTGACAGGAAAAAGGTCATCGGTTGCGCCCCTGTTGGCGGCCAGGTGTCCGAGGTTTGCCACTTGTTCATTCCCATCGTGTAATAACGGACTTTGGGCATTGTCTGAAGAACGTGGTTGTCTTCTCCCTTGAGAAAGTAGTCAAACCAGTTCCAGGTAAGGGTGTCGTAGTCGAGCCGGGCATCGCCGACGTTGCGCTCTCCGACCATCGTATTTTCCGTGGCACGTTTGTAGCTGCAGTGGAGCGTGGGCGCGATGACCGCGTATTGCTGATTGGCGATTTCCGGCCTTGCCGTCTTGCGCACGTAATTATAAGCCGCCAGGTTGGGTCCTACCGATACGTCGTACCAGGACATGAACCAGAAGCCGGGCACGTTGATGGTCATGTTGTCATGCCAGAGTCCGCCCCGGTACCAGGCGGGGTCGTTGGGCGCGCGCCGGATCATCGCGCCGCGGGTGTCGACGGGCATCGGATCGGCGAAGATCCCGCGCGGCCCGTCCACGGCTTTGATGATATCCATTTCGGGTAGATGCCGCAGCGCCTGCGACCAGTCGACCGGCGGCATCTGGGGAGCCAGGTCAAACAACCTCGAGGCGCCAATCAGATCCTCCTGTGATGCATTCGGCGAGAACATCGGCCGCACCTGATTCTGTTCCCCGTAGATCCAGGTGATAAACAGCATCTGGACTGCGCCGCCCCGATACCAGTTCCCTTGTTCGTAGTAAGGGCTCACCCGCCCTACGCCTGCTCCGAATCCCTGTGGGATCATCGCCGCGAACGCCGGATTGCCGAGCGCGGCTACTCCCAGTTGCCACTCTGCGGTCGACGAGCAGCCGATCGTGCCGACTTTGCCGTTAGACCACGGCTGTTTGGCGATCCAGGAAATGGCATCGGAACCGTCGGAGCGGGGCGGGCCCAGGATGTCGTAATCGCCTTCGGAAAAAAAGTGGCCGCGCTCGTTCATCAAAACATAAGCATACCCGCGTTTCACCGCATCCAATTGAGCGGTCATATCGGCGGGCGCGCCGTTGCGCACGTCCCAGAAGTTGAAGTTGTACGGCGTGCGCACGAAGACTGTGGGGTACTTCTTCGAGCTATCCTTCGGACGGTAGACGTCCGTCGCCATGCGCTTGCCGTCGCGCATCGGCACCATCAGCTTGCGCTCAATGATAGCGACCGACTCCAGAGCCTTTTCGTTGGCATTCCTCTGGGCCACCAGATCCGGGTTTGTGCCGCCGCGGCCTTGCGATGGCGCGTTCTGGCCGGAAACAACAATGCCCGCGAGTGAGAGAATCAAGAGACCGATGAGATTGGTTCGCATGCGTTTTCTCCAAGGTGAGGGCCTGTCAGTGAATAACGTTTACACTTTGCTGCTGGCCCCCAGGCCCGCTGGCGCGGCGCGAGCGACGAGCATACTCTTTG
>JBEKIX010000074.1:0-15491 GCA_050011535.1 Acidobacteriota bacterium | reverse complement strand
GGAATGATTACCAGCAGGCGACGGCCGTCGAGGGAGAGCGATGACAATCCCTGGTGCACAATCTTCCGAATCTCCTGCTCCGTCAAGTAGCGTGCGGCCGAGCCCGTACCGCGCACAACGGCCGGGGCTGCTTGGGGCGCCTGCGCCTGGTTGATCTCTCCTCCTGCCATGATACCCTCGGTAGGTTTCTGTGGAAATTCCAGCAGAGCAACTAACGTTTATTGTACACGAAAGCTATACCGGAAACCTAAACTGAGCGCGGTTGTTGTTGAATTTCTGTTGAGCGCAGGCTCATCGACAGGCTATTCTTCCCAGACCCTGAACCTCACATCCGGCGACAAGGAGATCTTCATGACCTCTGACCGCAGGTACCAGTGGTTTACGCTTGGTGATATCAACGGCTTCTTCGGACTGATGTTCGACAACATGACCGTGTTGTCGTTTCTTGCCGGGGTCCTCGTTTTTGCTTTTGGTTTTCCCGCCGATATCGTCTACACCCGCATGTTCCCGGGCACGGCTTTGGGTGTGCTGGTCGGTGACCTGATCTACACGTGGATGGCATTCCGGCTCGCCCGGCGCACAGGAAATCCGACGGTCACAGCCATGCCGCTCGGCCTCGACACACCCTCCACCATTGGTCTGGCACTGGTTGTGCTGGGTCCTGCTTTCGTCTCGCTGAAGGCCGGCGGCATGGAACCGCGCCAGGCGGCGCTGATGACCTGGTACATAGGCATGGCAACCATGATGATGATGGGCGTGCTCAAGCTCGCGCTTTCATTCTGCGGTGGATGGATCCAAAAGGTAGTGCCGCAGGCTGGTCTCCTGGGATCGCTGGCCGGAATCGGACTTGCCCTGATCGGGTTCGCTCCGCTTCTCGATGTTTTCGGTCTGCCGCTCGTGGGCATGGTGTCGCTGGGACTTGTGCTTTATACGGTGGTGGCGAAGATTCGCCTGCCCTGGGGTATTCCCGGCGTGCTTGCGGCCATTGTTTTCGGCACGGCGATGTATCACACACTCGGTCCCGCCGGTCTGGTTGGATCCTCCTACACCGCGCCCGTTGCCCAACTTCACCTGGGCTTCCCGCTGCCGACACTGGATTTTATAAAGGGCCTCGGCGGCGCCCTCCGCTATCTGCCTCTGTCCATCCCTTTCGCCCTGCTGACGGTTGTCGGCGGCATCAACGTGACGGAAAGCGCCCGTGTCGCAGGGGATGATTTCAAGACCCGTAATATTCTGCTCACCGAAGCGGTAGCGACGATGGTGGCGGGATTGTGCGGCGGCGTGGCGCAATCAACTCCTTACATCGGGCAGCCGGCCTACAAGGGCCTCGGGGCGCGGGCCGGGTACACGCTGATCACTGGGCTCTTCATCGGCCTCGGAGGGATGCTGGGATACGTGTCATTTATCGTGGAATTGATCCCTCGCGCGGTGCTCGCGCCGATCCTCATCTTTGTCGCTCTCGACATCATGGTGCAGGCATTTCATGCCTGTCCCCACGCCCATGCTCCCGCGGTTGCATTCGCCTACTTCCCGACTCTGGCGCGTTTGCTGGCCATCAAGTACGGCACGCCGGCCATAATTCCGGCCGAACACTTCCTGCAACTCTTGAACACACCGGGAAAGGAGTTGCCGGAATTGTTGGTTACTGTTGCGCTGGGCAACGGCTTTATCCTCACCGCCATGCTTTGGGGGGCATTCCTGGCCGTGTTGATCGACAGACGCCACAGGCTGGCATCGCTTTATCTGGGCATTCTGGCCGCAATGACCTTCTTCGGGGTAATCCACTCGGCCTTGCCCGAGGGAAACATGTATTTGCCCTGGCGCTTGGCGAGCCCGCTGCAGCGCGCAATTCCGTATCAGTTTGCGACGGCCTATCTGGTCCTGGCAGGCATCATCCTCTTGCTATCGTTCATGAGGGCACAGAATCGTATCGATCCGAGCGAGGGTCTAGCGTAAGGAGAGTTCCCAGAAATTTTCGGCATAGCCGAAGGCTTGCTTTGTGAACCGCTCAAATTTGTGTGATCCGTCACCTTTCTGTAGGGGCGGCACGTGTGCCCGCCTGTCCACGGCATTGCGTCTCCCCAACGGGTGCCCACAGGTGGCACCCCTACAGAGATTCATTCGCCGATGGCACTAGATGTCATTCGTAGCGCAGAGCTTCGACCGGGTCGAGGCGAGCGGCCTTGACTGCGGGATAAATGCCGAAAATCAGGCCTACCGTGACCGAAACCAGAAACGCAAGCAGGATGGAATCCAGTGTCACGATCGTCGACCAGCCGGCCATCATGGCCACGAGCCGGGAAATTCCGAAGCCGCATCCGATCCCCAGCAGGCCACCGACGAATGATATCAGGGTAGCCTCCACAAGAAACTGGCGCAGAATGTCGGAACGGCGCGCCCCGACCGCCCGGCGCACGCCGATTTCATGCGTGCGCTCGAGGATGCTGGCCAGCATGATGTTCATGATGCCGATGCCGCCGACCAACAGCGATATGGAGGCGATCGCAACCATGACCATTTCGAAGATGCGCTGGGTGCGCCTCTGTTCAGCGAGCAACTCCGCGGGCACCACCAGGCTGAAGTCGCCGGCGTTGCGATGCGAGGAATTCAGTATGCCGCGCACGATGTCGGCTACAGCGCTGCTATCGGTCGTCCGGTCCAGTTGCAGGTAGAGGCCGTCTATTTCGTCTCTAAGATAGCTCAGCCTGTCCTCCAGGCGATAACTGACGCTTCCGAGAGGCGCGTAAATCAGGTTGTTCAGATCCTGGGCCTTCAAGCCGGAGAGTTCACTCTGAGTTGTGAGCTGCGGGCCGAGAATTCCGATAACGCGGAACCATTGTTCATTGATCTTGACGAACTGGCCCATAGCGTCTTTCTGCGGAAACAGGTTTGCCTTCGCTCCCTCCCCTAAAACACAAACCGGCGCGAGTGCATCGTTTTCACTTTCTTCAAAGAAGCGTCCCGCGACGATCCGTAATCCCGCGATGTTCTGGTACACGGGAGCGACGCCGTAGATGACCGGCATGTCCTGACGCGGCTTGGGAAGCAGGCTGGAGGGATTGATACGTTTGCGCGCGGACGCGCCGGTCAGCTCCGCAACGTTGACACGGATCACGCGCAGGTCCTGGAATGTCAAGCCCGGCGAGATCTTGCGAACGCGCGCGAGCTCTTGGGCGTCAGGTATGTCCTTGGATTCCACGATCAGGTTGTGCACGCCGAGCTGCTCGATGAACGCCAGCACCTGCTGCTGCGCGCCGGCCCCGATCGACAGCATCGATACTACAGCGGCCACGCCGAAGATCATGCCCAGCATGGTAAGGAGCGATCGCAACTTGCGCAGCGCCAGGTTCTGCAGTGCCAGGCCAAGGTCCGGCAGGAGCTGTTTCCCGCGGCGTCTGTGCCCGAGGTGACCGCCCGCCTCCTTGACATTCATGGAGTTATTCCTCCAAGAATCGACGAAAGCGCACCGGTTTTCCGGCCGGCTTTCCCCTTCTGCAGATTGGGATCGACCAGTGCTACTTCAGTCCCCTCGACAATGCCCTCAATCACCGCACGGCTTTCCGTCAGGTATTTGATCTGGATCGGATGTGCCTCCCAGTTTTGGGCATGTTTCCAATACACAACCGGCTTCCCTTCCATCGTAAACAAGGCCTGGCGCGGCACGGACAGAGCATCCTTAAGGTTCGTTCCGCGAATCTCAACGCGAACGCTGACCCCCGGACTGATCTTCAGTCCTTTGGGATCGAACTCGAAGGTGGTGTCGAATGATTTCGTGGAGCTGAACATGTCGGAGACCGTTTGGGAGGAGGAAGACGCCATGCCGGCCAGTGACTTGATTTTCCCCATGAAGCGCATCGTGGGCAGCGAGTCCACGTACACGTCCGCCACTTGACCGGATTCGAGGCTGCCGCGATCGGTCTCCGAAACCTTGGACAGGATCTCCATCTGCGCCACATCCTGTATTTGCGCTATCGTCCTGCCCGCGTAAGCCTGATCCCCTTCGCGAAATTCGGGGATGTCCATACCGGAGCTGATAATGATGCCGCCGCCGGACATTAGAGCATCCAGATTCTGCCCCAGCACCACGATCCCGCTGATCGGCGCCCGCAGGATCATGTTGTCGATGTTCTGCTGAGCCAGTTTCATGGCGAGGGTGGCCTTTGCCCGTGCCACGGCCTGAACCGCCAGATCCGCCTGATTCGAGCTCTGGCGCGACTTTATGTCGCGTTGCATCTGCTCGAGTCGCCGCTTGGCCTCCTCGAGGTTGAGCACGTTTTTGCGCGCCTCAATGGCGCCCAATAGGTCATTGCCCTTCACCTGAAGATCGGAGCGGCTTACATCGAACTGGGCTGTCAACAGCGAGACTTTGTCTTCGGCATCACGGACAGCAATGTCATCCTTCATTTTCGTGATCTGCTGATCCGCCTCCTCCAATTGAGAGAGCGCCTGCTCCAGGTTGAATTCCTGTTCGCTGGGATCGAACTCCACTACAACGTCACCCTGGGTCACATACGTGCCGGTCCTTACCACGTGTACGATCTGGAGGGTGCCGCCTACCGGCGGCGCCACCACCATCGCGCTCTGCGACGGACGGAGTTCTCCAGTGGTGTACACTTTCATCTCCAGCGCGCCGCGCGCCACGCGAGCCGTGGGGATGTCCGGCCCGGTTGCTTGCAGCCTCTGCAGCACCTTCGGAGTTTCCAGCGCGGCGATCAACAGAATAAGGAGAATGATTCCAAGGGCGATCTTCCCTCGCACTCTAGTCATTTCTGATCCTTCTCAAGAGTCGGATCCTTTAACGCCACCCGTTCGCCGGTCTTCAGGCCGCGCGCCACCAGGGCCTGCCCCTCGCCCCGGCGCGCCACCTCGACGGCCCGCTCTTCAAACCGTCCGTCTTTCAACACATAAACAAGCAATCGGCCGCCCTTTTCGAAAAGTGCTTCGACAGGAATGAGAATGGAATCGGGAAAACGTTGGGCGGCAACGCGAGCCGTTGCGCTCATGCCGGGCCGCAGCCTGGAATCCGGGTTCTCCAGATGAATCGTCAGATCGAAGTTCTTTTTGTATGGATAGCTGGAGTAGTCTACTCTTGCCAAGGGGCTGATCTCGCGCACGCTGCCTTTGTGCTCTTTGTCGGGCACGGCGTCGATGCGCAAGGTCACCTGTTGGTTGGGTTCCAGCCTGCCACGGTCGGCCTCGTCGACCGGGGCATTGACCTGGATAGTTGACAAATCCGGCAATTCGGCGATCGTGGCTCCTGCCCAAATACGATCGCCTTCGCTGAAAACCGGCGTCGTGCCGCCACCTAAAATGCTGGTGCGGGCGCGTGAGTTAGGAAGCAGCATGATCAAGCCATCTACCGGAGACGTGATGGTCAGTGCGCCCAGGTTCTTCTCCGCCTGCTGGAGATCAGAATTAGCTTTGTCGCGCTTCCGCATGTTGCCCGCAAGGTCGGCTTCATTCCCGATTCCGTTGCTCGCTATCCGTACCTCGACCTCGCGCACCTTCTGTTGCGCCTTTCCTAACGCCAGAATGTTCTTTTCGTTTTCTATAGCTGGTACTACATCACCCTTGCCGGCGTCGAGGCGAGCGCGCTCCACGTCGAAATCGGCTTTAACCTTGTCGGTGAGGCTCTGCTCCTCCTGCAGGCGCTGCTGCGCCTTCATCCGGTCAATCTCAGCTTCGGTCTGCCTCAGAGTGGAACGGATCTGGTCAAGAGTGCGCTGAAGGCTGGTAGGATCAAACTGGACGACAGCGTCTCCCTTTTTAACGTGAGTCCCATCCGGACTGAGTTTGAGGATCTGCAAATCTCCGGCATTAAAAGGGGCGATGATAAACGTCGATGATCGTGCCCTGACCTCACCCCGAAGCTGGATGTAATCCACGAATTCACCCATTTTCACCTCCGCCGTAGGAACGGTCGGAGCGTTCTTGTTCTTCCAGGGTCTCCAAATGACGACGCCAACTCCAGCAAGAAGCAAGAGAGCCAGCCAGATTCCAAGGCGGCGGAGGGCCGAGACTCTGTGCGTCGCAGTCATTTTCCTCCTCTTCAATTCAATGCGGAAGCAGCGGAGTGGGCGGCCCGGTCAGCCGTGGATTACGAGAAACGACCGCGCCTTCCTCGATACCTGATTCGATCACCACTTCGCAATCATTCATGGCGTCGATTTTAACCGGAAGCATCTCCCGCCGGCCATCGTGCCATACTTCGACCACCGTCTGCCCCCGTTGTGTGATGACCGCCTCTCTTGGAACGACCAGGACGTTTTCCATGCGCTGGATTTCCACATCAGCAGCTGCGGTGAGGTCCGGAAGAAGCTTGGGATTGCTGCCTCTGATGACAATGAACGCCGTGAAATAGCGAATTTGCTTGGAATAGGAGCTGGTGGTGCCGATTGCGCCCATCCGATCGAAGATCCCGGGAAAGACCAGATCCGGGTAGGCATCCAGCCGGACCTCGGCGGGCAAGCCGGGTTGCAGATAGGACATGTCCACCTGGTTGACCCGCGCACGCACCTGCATGGCGGCAGGGTCCACGACGAGCATCATGTTGGACCCGGGCCGCACCTCGTCCCCTTCCTGGGGATCGACATAACGGGAGCCTTTGTAGACCGGAGTCAGCACTACCAGCCCGTCCAGCGGCGACTTGACCGTCATTTTCTCGATGTTGCTCTGGGCCCAAACCATGGCGTTCTTCGCCCGGTCGCGCTGGATTTCGAGGATGCGCAAGTCAGCGGCCGCGGCCTCATGTTTGAGGGCAACGGTTTCCTTGAGTTGCTTCGACCTTGCCTCGGCCTCGGCAAGGTTCTGCTTGTTGATTTCGGCTTCAATGCCCGTCACCACTTCGTTCGTGCGCATGTCCACGCGCGCCGTCATGACGTCCACTTCCGCTCCTTTGAGATCCGTTTCTTCCTGGGCGCGCGCAGCGGTCTGATCCGCCTGCTTTTTCTTGATCTGCTCGACCAGGCCGAGGTACTCCGCCTCACGGTCCAGGACGTTCTTCATCTGATTCTGACGGTCGAATTCCACGAGGACGTCGTCCCGATGCACACGCACGCCGTTCTTTACCAGCTTCGTGATGATCATGGTCGAGGCAGCCTGGCCGGAGAGGCGTGGAGCAATCACATTTTTGGACTGAACGGCTTCCACCGTTCCATGGAGGCGCACTGTATGGGAAAAATTGCGGCGTTCCACCCGGATCGAATCGGCCGCATAGCCCGCTGAGCTTGTCGCCGCGTGCGAAGAAGCCCGGCTGCAGCCGCTGAACGCCAGGATCGCGGCCGTCATACCGGTCAGGAGCAATAGGCAAACGCAGTCGGGAGGGACGGACCAGATTCGGCCTCTCGAGTCACCTTGCCGGCGGGACGGGGACGAACCAATGCTGGCGAGTCGGTGCGGGATTGCGCGAGCCAGAGCCATACACTCCTCAGTAGAACGTTCCTAACTGTCGCTGAAATGTGAAGCATTGCCGTGAGTCAAGAACGCGCATTACGCCCGATCTGTTCCGGCGATCTCTTCCGGGGACTCAAACATTAGACGCTTCAAATCGAAAAAAGGTCCACAAAAATCTGCATGATTCGGCCACATATTAACTAATTAGTACTAATATGATTCGATTTTGACTCATGGAGTAGTTCCTCACGCGTCGTGGCGCACCCAGTGACGCATGAAAAGCACTTGCCTCTCCGGTCGGCAATTATCGGGACCGCCGCGCCCCAGCGCGGCGAGCCATCACGCAACTCGTCAGAACCACGCGGCAGGATCGAGGGTGCCGCGCTGGGGCGCGGCGGTCCCAGATCGCTGTCGTCTCCTTTGGCCTGACTCGTGATCGTAGTCCCAATTGGTCTTCCTTATCCATACCTACCGACCACGATTACGACCACGCTCACGACCACGACAATAGTGAAAACAGTCATTTTCGAAAGAATCGGAGGATCAATTTCGTGTATTTCCGAGCCCCCGTCGCGGTAAGATTGCGCCGCTGCAGGTCCGACATTTTATGGCTCACAAGGAGAGTGAAATGAATCAATCATCCTGTACAGCGTGCTTCGTGCGCCGCTCCCTTCCGATCGCAATTGCCTTCCTATTGCTGGCGACGCTGTCGCTGTCGCTATCGCCGGCGCCTCAGACGCCGAGGCCTGAATCGGAAAGTTGCACCAGCATCCTGGTGGGCAGGCTCGCCTCCGCCGACGGCTCCACCATGACCTCTCACTCCTGCGACAGCAACACCGACAGGACCTGGATGAACATCGTTCCGCATCAGGCTCACAAGGCGGGAGACCAAGCCAAGGTCTGGCTTGAACCCAAGCAGACCAAGGGACCGGATGATCCCGATCGTATCCCGACTGGTGAAATTCCGCAGATCCCTGAGACCTACAAATACTTGAACGCGGCCTATCCGATCATGAACGAGAATCAGTTGGCCATCGGCGAAACCACGACGGGAGGCAAACGCGAGCTGCAGAGCCGGGAAGGAATCATCGACGCGCCGGAACTGTACCGGCTTATTCTGGAACGAGCAAAAACCGCTCGCGAAGCCATCAAGGTTGCGGATGAACTCACCAAAAAGTACGGCTATGACGACGCGGGAGAGTGCTTCACTTTCGCAGATCCCAATGAGATCTGGCACTTTGAAATCCTTGGCCCGGGCAAGGGGAAGGTCGGCGCGGTCTGGGCTGCGGTGCGCATTCCCGACGACCAGATCGGGATGTCGGCGAATGCAAACCGGATCCGGCAGCTCGATTTGAAGAACAAAGACTATTACATGGCCTCCGACAACGTTTTCTCGCTTGCCGAGGAGATGGGTTGGTGGAATCCGAAGAGCGGCGAACCGTTCGAGTTCTGCTATGCCTATGCAGACAGAACCAGCCTATACTGCCGCAGGCGCGAGTGGCGCGTTTTGAGCCTTTTGGCGCCCTCGCTGAAACTGGACCCCAACGCGGAGAACTATCCACTCTCCGTAAAGCCGGACAAAAAGGTGACGGTTCAGGACATCCTCGCGATTTTCCGCGACACTTACGATGGCACCGCCTTCGACATGACTCGCTATCTCACAGTCGTCAGCCCGAGAGGAGGGCAGACAGCCAAGAGTCCTGTGGCCAATCCTTTCATGAGCGGTGATCTGCTGAATTTATTCCACATTTCACGGGAACGGATGATCGCCTCACCCACGGCTACTTATGTGCAGATAACGCAATCCCGTTCATGGCTTCCGAATCCGATCGGCGGGCTCGTCTGGCTGGGGTACGACAACCCGGCGAACACGCCGCACATGCCCTTCTACATCGGGATTTCACAAATGCCGGACGCTTTCATGGTGGACGGAAGAGAAAAATATCGCCGCGATTGTGCCTGGTGGGCCTTCCGGCAGGCAAGCAAGCTCTCTTACATTCGGTACCAGGAAATGAAGGAGGACCTCAAAAAAGTCTGGCAGCCGATCGAAGAGCAGGCATTCGCCCAACAGAAGATCACCGAGGACGAGGCGCTGCGGCTGTACCGCATGAACCCTGCGCAAGCGGAAGAATTTCTGACCAAATACTCCCTTGGCATCGCGGACAAGGCTGTGGATGACTACTGGAAGCTGGCAGAGTTCTTGTGGTCCAAGTACAACAACAGCTTCTAGCTGTTGACGAATTCGCCGAACCTTTTGGGATGAAATTCCGTTCTATTCATCACCAAAGGGGGAGGTCCTATGTCTGCTTCATCCGCAAGAATGCTGGCCGTCAGCCGTCCCATGGTAGGCGCTTTGTTTGTAGCGAGTTGCCTGCTGTCGATTGTATCGTGGTACACGACCCAACAGGGCATGGCGCTGTACCTGGCTCCGTGGTTCGCTCTCCTGGCATCGCTCGGGGTCCAGTCGGCACTGGTCCTGGTTGCGTGGCTTATAGGACTGACCCGGACAAAGCGTGTTCTCCTGATTGCGGTCTACGCCATTACGGCCCTGGTCTCGATTTCGTTTTCGTACGCCTGCCTGTACACATGGTTTTCGGCGCGGGAACGGCCGGCTGCGATCGAGCGCAAACTCTACGAGTCGCTCAATACCTCGGCGGGACAGGCCCAGGAATTGCTGGCTGGCGCCGTCAGCGAAGGTCAAAAACACGTCCTGGCGTTGGAGGAGATGACGGGCGCGGAGAAGACCCATGGTTATATTTCGCGCGCGCAGGACGCAGATCCCTACCTGGCGAAGATCCGTGAAGCCGTGGCTCGCGAGGCGGAAACCTACAGCTCCAGTTATCCGGAAGGGACCGGTTCCGGTCTGCGCTACACGGCCTTCGAGCGGTACACACAGCTCGCGCGCCAATCCCTGGACCGCATGCAATCGGCGCAGAAGTCGCTGACCGACTTCCGCAGCAATCTCAAGCCGCTCGAGTCGACGGAAAGCCAGCTCCGCGGTTTTCGACAGGTCTACGATTCCATCCCCTGGCAAGAAGTCAAGGCGACACTCCACACTGCAGACTTTGCTCTGCCCCCGGTTCCCTCCTATACAGATTTTGTGGATCGCTCGGCTAGCGGGCAAGAAGATCTGCTGATTGCCTTCCAGGAGCTTGTTTCTTCTCCCACCAGCCGGCACGTGTTTGCGCTCGCGCTGGCAGCGTTTATCGATCTGATCGTATTCCTCCTGGCGTACTCTTCCGGCCCCTACTTCTTCGGCGCCCCCGAAGAGCATTGGATTTCCGCCGGGGCAGTCATGGACTCGAGCGACGACCAGGTATTCGCGCGGAATTTCCTGCGCAAATTGATACCAAGCTCCCAGGGGATGGCGCGCGTCGACGCATCGGAGCTGAGCCCCGGGGAGCAGCAGCTCTGCCTGCTCCTGGTCTCCAAAGGACATGCCGCGCAAGTCCATGAAGACGGCAAGCTATTTTATTTACTCGATCAGCAGATTCACGAACAGATGTTGGAATCGCTCGCCAATCCGGGTATTACTCTGCGCGCATCTTCGCCGCGGACCGTGTAAGGCGGGACTCCCTGCTTTTCTGCCGCGAAACTGCTAAGCGTCCGTCCTTGACTTGGACTTCGACCTGGACGTGGACTTGGACGTGGACATGCACGAATGGGGGGCGATCTGGTAAATGTTTTGTATGGTACGTTTGCTGCGGAAGGGACAGTCCAGGTCCACGTCGAGGCCCAAATCCAGGTCCAAGCGGCTCATTCGTTTGTTCGATGCAACTGGCTGGATCATCACAAGTAAGGCTCTTTTGATCGCCATATCCCCAGTCTATTTCCGTTCTGGGCGCAATCTTGCCGGTGACAGGGGCTCTTTCCACTTGCAGGTCAACGAAGAATGCTGGTACAAAAACTGGTCACAAGCCAGGAGGTGATAGATGTTGCACAGAAGAATGAGGGGGGCACTGATCCTTGGAGGGGTGGTCATCGTGTCGGGGCTCATGGTGAGCGCCGCGGGAATCCGCACGCAGATTCCCAAGGAACCGGTCAAATGGTCGATGAAGTCGACATCGCCGGACAAGCCCATAAAAAGAGGGGAGTCATTCACTCTTCAATTGACGGCAACCATCGAGCCGGGCTGGCATCTCTACTCGACGGATCAAGAGGAAGGGGGTCCGACACCGACTCGCATCGCCCTCGCATCAGACCAGCCGTTCGAGCAGGTCGGCGGCATCGCCTCCACGGAACCAAAAACCACCATGGACCCTAACTTCAATCTCATGACCCAATACTTCGAGGGAGGCGCCACATTCACGATGACATTGAAAGCGGCAGCCGCGGCACCTCTCGGCAAGACAGACGTCAAAGTCAATGTGACCTTTCAGACCTGCAGCGATCAGCTATGCCTGCCGCCCAAGACGGTTAAGCTTGCAGCTGCTGTGAATGTCGCCGCACGATAGTCCCATTCTTCCTGACACAATTCCAAAAGCTCAGAGGCGGCAAGCATGAATATACATCAACAGCTCGCAGAAGAACTGTCGCTCGCTCTCAATCAGGTCCACAATGCGCTGACTCTATTTGCAGAGGGAGGCACGATACCGTTCATCGCTCGTTATCGCAAAGAGAAGACCGGGGAAATGAACGAGGTCCAGCTCCGCGCCCTGATCGATCGTTTCACCTATCTTACCGGGCTCGAGGAACGCAAGACGGCGATCCTGCAGTCCATCGAAGAACAGGGCAAACTCACCGACGAACTTAAAACCAGAGTCGAAGCCTGCCTGCAAAAAACGGAGCTCGAGGATCTGTATCTCCCCTTCCGTCCCAAGAGGCGCACACGCGCAACTTCTGCAAGAGAAAAGGGTCTCGAGCCGCTGGTGCTGTTTAACAAGAATCTCAACACGCCGGATGCGCCCGCAGTAGACCTTGAGAACGAAGCCACCCGATACATCTCCGAGAGTTTGGGAGTCGCGACTGCGGCGGAGGCCTTGCAGGGAGCGTCCGACATCCTGGCAGAGGAAACGTCGGAGAAGGCCGAACTGCGAAGATTTCTGCGCGACTACCTGATGAGCGAGGGATTCTTCATTTCCCGCGTAAAGGATGAGTTTGCCGAAGGGACAACCAAGTTCGAGATGTACCGGGATTACAGGGTGCGCGTCAAGGAGATCGCTCCTCACAATATGCTTGCACTGAGGCGCGGCGAGACCGAAAGCGTCCTCGCGTTCACCATAGAGTTTGATCCCGCTGTGGTAGCTTCCTACCTCGAGGCACAGGAAGTGCGCGCGCGCGCCGACCAAGTGCGAGCCTTTATGCGCACGATGCTCACCGATGCATTCGAGCGCCTCATGAAGACGACTCTGATCAGTGAGGTCCGGCTGCAGAAAAAAACCGAAGCCGATCTTGAATCTGTAAAAACGTTTGTGGCCAACCTGCGCGAATTGCTGCTTGCGAGTCCGGCTGGCATGAAACCGGCCATCGGCATCGATCCTGGTTTCCGGACCGGCTGCAAAGTGGCCGTCATCGATGGCACCGGTAAGCTTCTCGAGCACGAGACCATCTATCCGCATAAATCGGAGGCGGAGCGGCGTCAGGCGGCCACGTCCCTGCTGCGGCTGGTAGAAACACGCAGGGTCGAAATGATCGCAATCGGCAACGGGACGGCAGGACGCGAAACGCAGGCGTTCGTGAGTGAGGTCCTGGCAGAGGTGGAACGCAAACCGATAACCGTGATGGTGAGCGAGTCGGGCGCCTCAGTTTATTCGGCGAGCGAGGCAGCGATCGAGGAGTTCCCGGATCTCGACCTGACCGTGCGCGGCGCGATCAGCATTGCGCGGCGGCTTCAGGACCCGCTCGCGGAGCTGGTCAAGATCGATCCGAAATCGATCGGTGTCGGACAGTACCAACATGATGTCGATCAGAAACTCCTGAAGCAGAAGCTCGACGAAACCGTGGAGAGCTGCGTCAACTTCGTCGGAGTCGACCTGAATCTTGCTTCCAAGGAGCTATTGAGCTTTGTCTCGGGATTGACTCCTTCGGTCGCCAGGAACATTCTCGCCTACCGCAATGAACACGGCGCATTCCGCGATCGGGATGACCTGCACCGGGTGATAAAGTTCGGTCCCAAGACCTTCGAGCAGGCGGCCGGCTTCTTGCGTATTCGTGGAGGGAACAACCCGCTCGACAACACCGCGGTACATCCGGAAAGCTATTGGGTGGTCCAAAAAATCGCGGGTGATCTGAACCTGTCCCTGGCGAAGATCACGGAGGCCGGAGACAAACTCAAGGCGACGGATCTGGGGAAATATGTTACCGCCGAGATCGGCGCACCAACGCTGCGCGACATCATCACCGAGCTGGAGAGGCCCGGTCGCGATCCACGCACCGAATTCCGTTACGCGACATTTGACGAAAATGTGAAAGAGATCAAGGATCTCGTGCCCGGCATGGTACTCGAAGGGGTCGTGACCAACGTTGCCAACTTCGGAGCCTTCGTCGATATCGGAGTGCACCAGGACGGGCTCGTGCATGTCTCCCAACTCGCCGATCGTTTCGTCGAAGATCCTAAGAAGGTTGTCAAAGTAGGACAGATCGTGAAGGTGCGCGTGCTGGAAGTAAACCAACTCCTGAAGCGGATCTCTTTATCGATGAAATCCTCCGGCGGCCGGCCCAAGTCCGCAGCACCGGCGACCGATTCACCTGCCAAACCGAAGCCCTCTTCCGTCCGGGATCTGATGGCCAGATTCAATACCCCCAAACGTTCGTAGCTGTTTGAAGGCAGCGAAAAGAGTCTTTCGTCTTCTTGGAGATTCTTCGCGCTCTTTGAGTCTTGGCGGTTATCTTTTCAAAGCGGTCATTGGCATCCGCGAAGCTTGAACCCGGGCGCCAACTCACCAGATATCGCCGACGGTGAATCCCTCCGGGAAAGGATCCTCGGGGTCTGTCACATAGCTGCTGAAGCCCGTGATCCATGCCTGCCCGCTGATGCTCGGGACGACAGCACGAAATTTGTCCACGGATGTCTCTTCGAGGAGTCGGCCTGTAAAAATGGTTCCCAGAATTCCCTCGTGGCAAAAATCCTCGTTCAGTCCCAGCCTGCCTTTGGCGTAAAGCGTGGCCATCTTCGCGCACGTGCCGGTGCCGCAGGGGGAACGGTCGATGGCGCCAGTCCAGGTCGCCGGCCGGTTCCAATCGAGCTTGCCGGTCGATACCGTAACGGCATTTTTCATGTGTGCGCCGGCTCGCGTCGGCGGGGCTGAAAGCTCGGCGATGGTGATACCTGAAAACCCCGGCTGTTCAGGATGAACGACCGGCAGTTGTTCCTGGGCAGCGGCCTTGATCATCTCGCTGATGCGCACGATGTCGCGTCCTTCATCAGGCGTCAAGCGCAATCCGAACGGCGCCGCGTCTGCAATGACGTAAAACATGCCTCCATAGGCGACATCGACCGTCACCGTGCCGAGATGCGGCACCTCGATGGGAGTATCCAAATACGCCGCGAAGGCAGGCACGTTTTGAAACGTGACGCACTGAACCTTGCCGTGGGCGCAGTCAGCCCGGACGCGAATCAGTCCCGCCGGAGCCTCCAGCGTCAATTCAGTCACCGGCTCGCGCATCGGCACCATGCCTGTTTCCAGCAGCACGGTGGTAACGCAGATCGTGTTCGTACCCGACATACCGGGGTACTCGACCTGTTCCATGATCACGAATCCGGCGTCGGCTTCGGGTTTCGTGGGCGGCAGGATGAGATTGCAGTTGGCGGCCGGGTAACCGCGGGGTTCGCGCAGCATGCGCTTGCGCAGCCCATCACCATGCGTTTGCAAATACTGCATCTTGTCGAACATGGTGGCTCCGGGCACGTCCAGCACACCGCCGACGATCACCCTGCCATGTTCACCACAAGCGTGGGCGTCCACCGCTTGAATCATATTCGAAAGCCGCATGAATCTCTCCCTTCGTCAATTCTGCGAGGATGGCTTTTTTCATTCAGTTTCGCCCGACAATACGCAACACATATCGCCATCGAGCAATCGAAATTGCAGTTTCGCATGGAACGAAAAGATAAGGTCGAAGATCGAGCCCAAGGCCAGTTCTATGGGGGTGCTTGAGAA
>JBEKIX010000073.1:0-15659 GCA_050011535.1 Acidobacteriota bacterium | reverse complement strand
GAAGCCGCCTCCCTGGCGGGACACCTCGGGCTAGGCAAGCTGATTTGGCTGTACGACAACAATCATGTCAGCCTGGAAGGGCCTACGGAGCTCTCATATTCAGACGATGTCGCGCGCCGTTTTGAGGGTTATCGATGGCATGTGCAGGACGTCGGCGACCACGCGAACGATCTGGCGGCGCTGGAGGATGCGATCGCTCAGGCCCGCGCCGAACAAGACCGGCCTTCCATCATCATCGTGCAGTCTCACATCGGATTCGGCGCGCCGCACAAGCAGGATACCTGTGAAGCGCACGGTTCTCCGCTGGGCGTGGAAGAGGTGCGTCTGGCCAAGAGATTCTATGGCTGGCCTGAAGATGCGTCGTTCTTGATTCCGGACCGCGCGCTGAGCCACATGCGTGAGGCGGTGGATCGAGGCCGGAAATGGGAAGAGGAATGGAAAGAGAAGTTCGACGACTACAGGAAGTCGTTTCCGGACCTGGCGAGGCGTTTTGAGGAAGCCCTGCGTGGAGACCTTCCCGGCGAGTGGGACAAAGATCTGCCATTCTTCAAGCCGTCAGATGGTCCCATGGCAACGCGCAACGCTTCGAATAAAATCCTGAACGCATTTTCACATCAGGTGCCTTGGCTCCTCGGTGGCAGCGGCGATCTGGCGCCCTCCACCAAGACGCTGATGAAAGGCACCGGCTATTTCGAAAAAGGCAGCTTCTCCAACCGTAACATCGCTTGGGGTGTGCGCGAGCACACCATGTGTGCGGCCAGTTCCGGGATCGTTCTGCACGGCGGACTCCGAGCGTATGCCGCCTCATTTTTCGTTTTTACGGATTATGCAAGGCCTGCGATCCGCTTGGCTGCCATGATGGAGCTGCCTGTCATTTATGTGATGACGCACGACTCGATTGCCGTGGGAGAAGACGGGCCGACACACCAGCCTATCGAACACCTCGCGTCTCTGCGCGCGATGCCGCACTTGTGTGTGATCAGGCCTGGAGATGCCAATGAGACCGCTTTTGCGTGGCGGGTGGCGCTGGGGCGCAAAAAAGGGCCGACCATGCTGGTCCTGAGTCGCCAGGATTTGCCCATCGCCGATCGAAGCCTGCTGGCAGGAGCAGAAGGAGTTCTGCGGGGCGCCTATGTTCTTGCCCGCGAACAGGGCGCAAAGCCCCGTGCGATATTGATTGCCAGCGGTTCCGAGGTGTCACTCGTTCTGGCCGCGCGGGCGAGATTGTCGGAGGAGGGAATCGATGCTCGTGTCGTCAGCATGCCCAGTTGGGAACTTTTCCGGGAGCAACCTCAAAGTTATCGGGATGAGGTCCTGCCGCCGTACATAAAGGCTCGTCTTGCGGTCGAAGCGGGCGTGCCCTTTGGCTGGAGTGAATGGGTCGGCGCAGATGGCGATGTAATCGGCATCACCGATTTTGGTGCCAGCGCTCCGTATCAAATCAGCTTCCAACACTTCGGCTTCACGATAGAAAATGTGGTCACGCGCACCAAGAAACTTTTGTAGTGCTGAGCGGAGATCTTTTGACACAGCACCCGGCACTCATCCATTCTGCTGTCGATTTGGTGGGAGGTAGCAATGAACAATCTGCGTCAGTTGATTGAGCAGGGTCAGAGCTTCTGGATGGACAATTTGACTCGCGGCATGATCGTTCACGGCGAGCTGCGAAAACGCGTTGAGGAGCAGGGATTGCGCGGCATTACTTCCAACCCCTCAATCTTCAGTAAATCGATCTCCAAGAGCAGCGAGTACGATGACCAGATTCGACAGCTGGTTGAGGAAAAACAAGGAGTCCATGAAATCTACGAAGCCCTTGTCGTCAAAGACATCCAGGATGCATGCGATATTCTGCGCCCGGTTTACGAGGAATCGGACGGCGTTGACGGATTCGTCAGCCTGGAGGTCTCTCCGTATCTCGCGCACAATGCGGAAGGCACGGTTGTCGAGGCCAAGCGGCTTTTTCAGGCGGTCGGACGGCCCAACTGCTTCATCAAGATCCCCGGCACAAGTGCCTGCATGCCAGCGATCGAAGAGTGCCTCTATCTGGGGTTGAATGTAAACATCACACTCCTGTTTTCTATTCAGAGCTATGAGGAAGTCGCCTATGCCTACCTGCGCGCGTTGGAACGGCGTGCGGCTGAAGGCAAGCCGGTCAGACAGGTAGCCTCGGTCGCCAGCTTTTTCCTTAGCAGGATCGACACGACGGTGGATCAGCTTTTGGGCCATCGCATCATCCTTGGCGGAGGCGGAAGCGGGCCGAAGCCGGAATCTCTGTTTGGAACAGCGGCGATCGCCAGCGCCAAGCTGGCATATTTGAAATTTCAACGGATCTTCAGCGGCGCGCGCTGGCACAAGCTGTCAGACTTGGGAGCCAGGGTCCAGCGCCCGCTCTGGGCTAGTACGAGCACCAAGGATCCTCTGTACCGGGACGTCAAATATGTGGAGCCGCTCATCGGACGCCATACCGTCAACACCATGCCCGAACAGACCATTGCCGCGTTTGCCGATCATGGTGTGATTGAAGCGGACGCCATCGAGAAAGGCATCGAGGAGGCGCGACAGGTTTTTGCCGATTTGAAGCGTCTTGGCGTGGATCTCGACCTGGTCACGAGCCAGCTTGTGAACGAGGGTATTCAGAAATTCATCGAGCCCTACGAAGCGCTGTTGCGCGCCCTGTCTTCCAGACGCCTGCGATGGCTGGCGCAAATCGAGCCGCAGGCCATGGGCGGCGCCGGGGCCTCTAAAACCGAGATCGCCGCCGCTCTCGACTCGCTCGGCGCCAAGCAGTTTGTGCGACGCCTGTATGCGCGCGATGCGCTTCTGTGGAAGTCGGACCCGGAGCAGTGCGAGGCGATTCGCAAACGCCTGGGTTGGCTGGACAGCATGCAGGACTTCATGGTGCATGCGGACGCTATCATGGGGTTCGCACGCGAGATCAGGGACGCCCAATTCAAGCATGTCGTTCTGTTGGGGATGGGAGGCAGCAGCCTGTGCCCGGAGGTTGCAAGAGAGACGTTCGGGGACGAATCCGGATGGCCAAAATTGCTGGTTCTCGACAACACCGATGCCGCGGCGGTCAGGGCAGTCGAGGCGGAGATCGACCTCGGCCGCACATTGTTTCTGGTGGCGAGCAAGTCGGGCACCACGACGGAGACGAGCTGTTTTTATCGCTATTTCTACGGCCGGGAAAGCGAAAAAGGGATCGACAAGGCCGGCTCTCATTTCGTCGCCATCACGGATCCTGGAACCGAACTGGCTGAAGAGGCGCGTACACGCGGTTTCCGGCGGGTCTTCGAGAATCCTGAAGATATCGGGGGACGCTACTCTGCAATTTCTTATTTTGGACTTCTGCCTATGGCTTTGATGGGGATTGACGTCCGCGTACTGCTCGATCGGGCCCTCCAGATGCGCAAGAGTTGCGGACCTTCCGTTCCCCCGGACAGTAATCCGGGCGTCAGCCTGGGAACGCTTCTTGGAATCCACGCCCGAAACGGCCGCGACAAGGTGACTTTCGTGTTTTCACCCTCCATAAAGAGATTCGGCGCCTGGGCCGAACAACTCCTGGCCGAGAGTACCGGCAAAGAAGGGCGCGGGCTGATTCCCGTGGACGCAGAAGAGCTCGGCAAGCCGGAATCGTACGCCGGAGACCGCATGTTTGTCTTCCTTGGTCTAAAAGAGGAGAACGATCCAAAAACCGAGAAGCAACTCCAAGCCCTGGAGGCGTCCGGGCACCCCGTGGTGCGCCTCGAAATGAAGGACAAGCTGTCTCTCGGGGCCGAATTTGTCCGCTGGGAAGTAGCGACGGCATCGGCAGGGGCCATTCTTGGCGTCAATCCCTTTGACGAACCGAATGTTGCGGAAAGTAAGAAGAACACCGCAGTGCTGCTGCAGGAATGGAAGCAGACTGGAAAATTCGGTGAGGGGAAGCCGATTATCTCTGACGACAGGCTCAGTGTTTATTGTGCCGAAGAGACATCGTGGCTTTCCCCGGGGAATCTGAGCTCGATGGAGAGTTTTCTTAACGCATTTCTGGATCTGGCGCGATCTCCTGATTACATCGCTCTCTTGTCGTACTTTTCGACCAAACCCCCGCGCGATAGGCGGCTGCAAGCGCTGCGGCTGAAACTGCGCGCTCGCGCAAAGGTGGCGACCACTCTGGGATACGGACCCCGTTATCTTCACTCCACCGGGCAGTTGCATAAGGGCGGACCGAAACTGGGCGTCTTCCTGATGTTCACGGCGACTCCGGGCAGGGATCTGGCGATTCCCGGCGAGGAATATGGCTTTGCCGTCCTCCAGCGGGCGCAGGCTCTGGGCGACTTCCGCGCGTTAAATAGTAAGGGATTGCGCGTTATCCGGATCGATCTGGGATCGAACATCAATCGGGGGTTGAAAGCTCTGACTGAGCTGTTGTAGCCGGGCAGAACCCACATCATTTTCGGCGAGGGTCCTCGAGATCGGATTCTTTCATCCTGAGCAGCATGAGAATCAGCCTTCGATCGCGCGCGTTGACACATGGGCGGTCGCAAGCCTCGAGACTCTCAATAAATCGGCAGTATTGATTGCACATGTCCGTGTCAAACAGGCTGGGCAAGTCACCTGCCTGTTCGGGGCCGGGGAGAATGTGCCGCAGTCTCTGAGCCAGTATGGAGATTGTGCTGCCGCAGCAGTGCACGAATATCACCAGGTTGGCATCCGGCAAACCCGGCATCGCCTGAAACCCGAGAAGGCGCACAGCCGGATCAAAGATGAAGTCCGGCCACTGGTTCCACATCTGCCCGCAAGAGCCGCATTTTTGGAATGGAAGGTGGGAGTTCAGGTTCCGGCTTTCGAGGTCCATGATCTGGAGATCATACTCCTGCAGCGGCGAAAAGACATGCGGGGTGGAAGTCAATTTCCCACTCCTTTGGCTCCATGGACTCGACGGCCCATGGAAACAGTGCGCGGCCCGCATTTCACCTGAGCAGCGCGAGGATCGCCCGAGTCTCAACCAAAGCGCTACCTTCCCAAGTCTGGTCCGGCCTGCAAGCGAGTGCGGATTAGTTTTGACACTCTGTCTGCGAATGGTGTAAGTTCGTTTTATCCTTACGTGCGCAGCAGGCGAGCCGATAATCGACATGCGGAGAGTGTGATGTGTGCAACGGTGGGGAGGGTCCTCATCATAGACGACGATGCGGACTTTCGCGCTTCGCTCACCGAGGTGCTTGAAGGCGAGGGTTATAGTGTTCTCGTCGCCGCAAGTGCCCGGGAGGGCCTGGTAAAGATAGCCAGCGAGCCGCCCGATCTCATAGTGTTAGACATCATCATGGAATATGTCTCTGCAGGATATGAGGTAAATCAGGCGGTCAAGTTTCGCGACGAGTACTTATCTGAGCGAGACATTCCTATCTTGATGGTTTCCTCGATTCAAATCGACCCCGCGACGCTTTACAGCCGGGCTGCAGAAGTGATGATGGTCACACCGGACGCTTACATGACGAAGCCGCTGGATATTCCGGTGTTCCTCAATCGAGTTCGGTGTTTGCTGGCGGCACGTCAAGGGCAGCCATCTTCCCAGCAGCAACGGCCGGCTTCCTGACTTTGATGGAACCGGTGTGTTGACCAAAGATCCCGGCCGGGTCGCGTCCAGTGGGCGCCGGCAGGGCTGATTCCCTGCTGACCGCCACCACCTCAGGCGGCAGGCGGGATCTATGAGCCCGAGGTTATAGGCGCTGTGGCTTCGCAGAATCCAACCGATTCGACTCTTCCAGAAAAAAACCTGATCCTTGTTATTGACGACGACGAAATCATGCGTCTCTCGTGCGAGCAGATTCTATGCAAGGCCGGCTGCCGGGTTGAGACCTTCGGGAAGGGCCACGATGGCATCCGACGGCTACGGGAGGTCAGGCCTTCTCTGCTGCTCGTCGACATCAAGATGCCCGAGTTGGACGGTTTCGAGGTTATTAACATCGTCCGCAAACTGGATCCCGACCTGGTAATTGTTGTGATAACCGGTTACGCCACGATTGAGACGGCGGTCGACGCGATGAAGGCGGGGGCTTATGATTTCCTGCCCAAGCCTTTTACTCCAAGTGAATTACGAATGATCGTCAATCGCGGCATCGAGCGCTGGCATCTGATCAAAGAGACGCAGCGTCTGCGCCGTGAAAAGGAGGAGGTTGAGCGCAGGTTCATCACGCTCGTTTCGCATCAGCTCAAGACTCCGCTGATCGCTGTCAAGCAGTACCTCGACGTGATGTTTTTCTCCCTTCAGAGCCAGCTGCCGGAAAAGGCCGTTGAGTGGATCACTCGCTCCCAGGTACGGCTGGGGGAGATGCTGGCGTTGATCCAGGACTGGTTGGCACTGTCTAAGATTGATCGGGGCTGCTATTGCGATCGCACTGCGAACACCAACCTCTCCACAATAGTGGACGACATAATTCAGGACCAGCGGCAGCTGCCGTCTGCGGCGGCTTTGACTTTCAGCGTCGCGCTTCCGCCAGGCCTCCCTCCGGTGAAGGGGGACCGCGTGAGTATCGGCATGCTGGTGAGCAACCTGATAGGCAATGCCATCAAGTACAACCGCCCGGGCGGTTCCGTCTCGATCCGCGCGATCTCTGGCGAGAAGGGGGTCACGCTCGAAATAAGCGACACCGGCATCGGCATTCCCGAAGAATGCATCCCCCAGCTGTTTCAAGAGTTCTATCGTGTCCAGACGAAGCAAACACAAGACATTCCCGGGACCGGACTCGGTTTGGTGATCTGCAACCGGATCGTCACCGAGCTTGGCGGATCCATCGAGATTAGAAGCAGGGAAGGCCAAGGGACCGCCATCCTCGTCAACCTCCCTGTGGCAGAATTGCAAGCAGAGGCTCAGCTAGGAGCTGCTTTGGAGGCCAAATCAGGTGAAAGCAAATGAGTGAATCCAAGAAAGTGTTGATCATCGACGACGACCGCGACTTTGTGAATGCCATTGAATCCCTGTTGCAAGACTCGGGCTATCAAGTCCGGAGCGCGTTCAACGGGCGCGAAGGGTTGCATCTGGCCAAGACGCTCAGACCAGACTTGATCCTGCTCGATGTCATGATGACCGAGAGGACGGAGGGCTTCTTTATGCTGCAAGAGGCCCGACGGATTCCCGAACTGCGACAAACCCCGGTGATCGTGATCTCATCAATCTACGCGGATCAGCCTATATTCCGCGTGAGCCCTGAAGCCGGTTGGCTCCCCGCCAATCTGTTCCTGCCCAAGCCCCTGGACCCGGCGCGCCTTCTGGCTGAGGTCCGGCGGCTGACGGACGCCACCTGCTCCCCGGTCACCCAAGCTGCCGGTGGAAGGAGAGAGTCATGAAGATACTCAAGATTCCGAAACCGAACCTGGACCTCTTCATGACGGTTCTGCCCGCCTTCGGGGAGGTGTATGCCCCGGTCAAGCGTGGAGAAGGATTTGTTTTCGCTCAGCCATCCCGCTGGTCCGATGTGCAGATGAAATACCCGCGCACAATTCTTCCCCCGAAGAAATTCCTGCTTCCTCCGCGCGAAGTGACTTTCGTGTTCAATCCTCAGGAGGGCTACCGCGACCTGGTAGCGGAGGCAGCAAAGCCGATTGTGCTATTTGGGGTCCACCCGTACGACATATTTGGCCTGAACATTTTGGACCGGGTGTTCGCTCAAGGCAAGTACGTCGATCCTTATTATATGGCCCGCCGGCAAAGCACCACCATCATTGGTGTGGACTTCGAGCCTGACGACAAACACTTCGCCTACTCGATGAACGCTGATTTCGTGGAGAGTGGGTTCGATCTCTTTTTCAGCGATATCGGGGATGCCTATCTGGTTCTGGTAGGAACCAGCCGGGGTGACGACATCGTGCTGATGAGCGGATGTCTGCTTCAGGAGCCGACCGAAGAGGACTTTGCCGAATACAAGCGGCGTTCGGGTCTCAGGCGATCTGCTTACAAGACCCGACTTGAGCTCGGCGAGCTTCCGGAAATCCTGGAGATGGAATACCACAGCAAAATATGGGATGAGATGGGGGAGCGTTGTCTCTCCTGCGGGTCATGCAGCGCGGTCTGCCCGACGTGCTACTGCTTCGACGTCAACGATGATCTCGAGCTTGTGGGTAGGGCCGGCAGCAGGGTCCGATCATGGGATTCCTGTCTCTTCAAGACCCACGCCTTGGTCGCCGGGGGAGAGAACTTCAGATCGTCGCGAGCGTCTCGGATCAAATTCCGCTACTACCACAAGCAGCGCGGCTTCGTCGCCGAGTATGGCCGGCCGAGTTGTGTTGGCTGTGGACGCTGTGTCACGATCTGCCCCGCCAAGATCGACATCGTCACGGTCATTGAGACTATTCGAGGTGAGCGAGATGAATCCAGCAGCAGTGTTGCCGCAGTGGTCTAAACAAATCGCCAATCCCTACCAGCCCAAGTTGGCGCGGATTGTCCGCATTCATCGGATGGTGCCGGACAACTATCTGTTCCAGCTCCGATTCGCCGACGATGCGGTTGCCGAAGGTTGGGAGCACCGGCCGGGGCAGTTCGTTGAACTTTCTGTGATTGGGACCGGCGAGGTCCCCATCTCGATTTCTTCACCGCCCACGCGCCGCGGCATCCTTGAGCTCTGTGTCCGCCGCGTCGGGAGAGTGACATCGTCCCTTTATCGCCTGCCTACCAACGCCATGGTCGGAATCCGCGGCCCCTTCGGCAACGGCTTTCCCATCGAAGAGATGGAGGGCAATGATCTGCTCATTATCGCCGGCGGACTGGGAATGGCCCCTTTGCGTTCGCTGCTCTGGTACGCTCTCGACCACCGGGAGAAGTTCAACCACATCACTCTGATGTTCGGCGCGCGCACTCCGGCGGAGATGCTCTTCCGCGAGGAGATGCTCTCCCTTGTAGAGGTGGAGGACCTGACGACGCTGCTGACGGTGGATCGGGATCCAAGCGGGACGTGGAAACAGCATGTCGGCTTGCTGCCGACCCTTTTCGAGAAGGCAACGATCGACCCGAGCCGAACGTATGCAGCGGTCGTCGGTCCGCCGATCGTTTACAAGTTTGTGCTCGCAGAACTGCTCAAGCTCAACTTCCACAAGGACCGGATCCTGATGAGCCTCGAACGCCGGATGAAGTGCGGCGTAGGCAAATGCGGTCACTGCAGTGTTGGCTACAAGTACACATGCATCCACGGCCCGGTATTCACCTATTGGGATGCAATCAACCTTCCGGAAATCGTCTAGAGGTCCATTATCATGAAGCCCAAGATCGGCATATTTGGATTAAGCGGCTGCTGGGGCGAGCAGATCATAATCCTCAACTGTGAGGACCAGCTGCTGGATATTGTGGGAGCCACGGAGATCGTGGATTTCCTTGGCGGCTCGTCCGTCAACGATGAGGAAAGCCCGCTTGCTATCGCCTTTGTGGAAGGCTCCGTAGCGAATGGGCGGGAAGAGGAGCAGCTGAGGCGGATCCGTGAACGGGCTGAGATGCTGGTCGCCTGCGGCACCTGCGCCTGCTTCGGCGGCGTGGCCGCCATGGATGCAGAACAGCCAAGGGAGCAGGTTATTTGCCAGGTATATGGCGCTGATGCTGCCGTATCCGCTTGGGACATCCGGCCTCACCGGCCGCTTGCGGATTTCGTCAAGGTGGACGTAGCCATACCGGGTTGCCCTATGGAGAAGACCGACTTCTTGCGGGCGACCGCGAGCCTTCTGAACGGCGACCTGCCACAACTGCCCGCTTATCCAGTCTGCCTCGAGTGCAAGATGAATGAGAACGATTGCCTGCTGATCTCGCGGGGTCTGCCTTGTGCCGGCCCGATCACAAGCGCCGGCTGCGGTGCGCGCTGCCCGGGATACAACGTGGTGTGCATCGGCTGCCGCGGCCCAGTCGAGGAGTGCAACATCATGTCGCTTCAGAAGATTCTGGAAGCGAAGGAACTGAAAGCGGCCGAGATCAGATGCAAGCTCAGGACTTTTGCCGCGCCGGCACTGGACCGGACCGAACGGGGAGGCTTGGCATGACACGCACGATAAGCATCCATCACCTCGCAAGGGTCGAAGGTCATGGGGGCATCCAGGTTGTCATCGACGGGAGCCAGGTCAGCAAGGTCGAGTTCGACATTTTCGAAGGCATCCGTCTGTTGGAAGGACTCGTGTGCGGTCGAAGCCTGGAGGATGTCACCGGCATTGTTTCCCGCATTTGCGCGATCTGCTCGCATGGTCACAGCATCACTTCCCTGCAGGCGATTGAGGACGCCCTGGAAATCGAGGTGACGCTGCAGACACGCAAGTTGCGCGACCTGGCCTACCAGGGTGCCAACATCGAAAGCCACGCGCTGCACGTCTTTGTCCTCGCCCTTCCGGACCTGCTGGGATACCCGAGCGTCATCAGTCTGGCGAAAGCTCACCCGGAAGCCGTAGCGATCGCCCTGCGCCTGAAGAAGCTGGGGAACACGATTCAGGAGGTCATCGGCGGCCGCGCCGTCCATCCGGTCAATTATGTCATCGGAGGTTTCGGCAAGGTTCCTTCAACGGATGACCTGCTCCTGCTTCGACAGGAACTTATGAGCCGAGTTGCGGATTGTGAACGCATCCTCGAGATTCTGAGGGACGTTGAAGTGCCGGACTTTGTGTGCGCGCCGATCCGATGCGCCTCCCTGGTGCCCCAGGACGAAGCATTCTTCTTCGGCGATGACATCGAGCTTTCCGACAGTGGCGCCAACAAGAGGATCCCGGTTCGAGAGTATCGCACCCTGACCAACGAATATCTCGTGCCCCATTCCCATGCCAAGCGGAGTGCCCACGATCATCGCTCCTACATGGTCGGCGCGCTGGCCCGGCTGACCATCAACGGCCAGCGGATCGGAGGAATGGCGCGCAGAGCGTGGGAGGAACTTGGACTCAGATTGCCAGCCACCAACATCCTCATGAACAATATCGCTCAGGTGGTGGAGATGATCTACTCCCTCGAGCGCGCCCTTGGCCTAGTTTCGGAATTGCTCGATACTGGAGTCACTCCGGAAACACCTCCGCCATACCACATCCGGGACGGTCAGGGAACGGCTGCCACCGAAGTCCCACGCGGCATCCTGTTCTACTCCTACGAACTGGATGCCGAGGGGCGGGTGGCGGCGGCGGATGTCATCACGCCGACGGCGCAGAACTTGAACCACATCGAGGATCAGATGAAAACGGCCGTGCTGCAGGGAGCCAAAGCTGGCGCCTCCGACGGCCTGCTCGAGCAGAGGCTGGCCATCATCGCGCGCGCTTACGATCCTTGCATCAGCTGCTCTGTCCACCTGGCGCGCAGCTGAAGACAGGTGATGGAGGGAAAATGCCGGGCTCCCCTGCGCACTTTTCCGCGGTCCATCCAGGTAGAAGCAGCTGAAAACGGAAACACTGAAGTCATGGCACCCGAGGCCACGCCCGTATGATCGGTCCTCTTAGGGATGTTTCGCTCAGGGGGAAGATCACGATCAGCTTCGTATTGATCGTGCTGTGCGGGACTGCAATTTCTACCCTCATCGGTTCCAGAATCATTACCAATGCGATGCTCAACGAGGCGCTCAAGCAGGTTCGACACGGCTTGGAGGCGGCGCGGATGGTCTATGCCGCGCGGCTGGAGGGCATTCGCAAGGCGGTCACCGGGGCGGCGTCCGCTGAACAATTGGCCGTGGCCTCCGCTACCAAGGATATGGTGCGCCTGCCACAGATCCTCTACACGCTGCGTAAGGAAAATGACCTCGATTTTCTCACTTTTGTGGACGCAAAGAGCGGCCGGATTTATCGCGGGTCGGAGGCCAGCATGCTCTCTTCTCGCCTCGGTGCGGCGCTGTTCACGGACTTGCTGGCCGGGGCCCGAAGCGGAAAGGTAATGGCCAGCACCGAGGTATTGAGCCGTGAGGCCCTGCTCGATGAGATACCTACTCTGGCGGAACGCGCGCATTTCAAGATTGTACCCGTGCCGATGACGGCCCCGGATGCTCGGACCGATGTGGACTCGGGGCTGGTTCTCATCGCAGCCGCGCCGGTGGCCACAGACTCGGGGCTTACCGGCGTGCTATACGGCGGCATGCTGCTTAACCGTAACTATGAGCTGGTGGATCAGATCAGCAGGGTCATTTTCGGTGGGGAACAGTCCGACGGCCGCGACATCGGATCGGTCACAATCTTCATGGATGACGTGCGGGTGGCCACCACGGTGATGAAGGAGCCCAATCAACGCGCCGTTGGCACCCGCGTGTCCGCCCAAGTAGCTCAGGCCGTGCTGGAGCGGGGCGCGTCTTGGTATGGCAGGGCTTACGTCGTCAACGACTGGCGTATCACTGCTTATGAGCCCATCCGCAACCACTCCGGCGCGATCATCGGCATCCTCTATGTGGGTGTGCGGGAGATGCCGTTCCTGGCAGTCCGCACCGACATGATGCTCACCTTTCTGGTAGTTGCCGCGGTCGGTGTGCTGGTGGTATTGGGATTGACCTACCTTATCACCCGCAGCATGATCCAGCCGCTCGAGGCGATCGTCGCAGCCAGCAACCGAATAGCTGACGGAGATCTCGACCACAGCATGATCAGCATTCCGTCGCGCGACGAGATCGGCCACCTTGCCGATCGTTTCAACAAAATGGTTACCAGCATCAAGACCATGAAGCGCGAGTTGGAAGACTGGGGGCGTACACTCGAAGAGAAGGTCGAAAAGCGGACTGAGGAACTGGTCTTGGTACAGAATCAAATGGCACAGTCGGCAAAACTGGCTTCGATTGGCAGGCTGGCGGCGGGCGTGGCGCACGAGATCAACAATCCCCTGGGAGGGATCCTGACGTTCAGCATGCTGGCGCTCGAGGATTGCAGTGAAAAGGATCCCGTACGCCAGAATCTCGAAATCATCATCAAACAGACCATGCGCTGCCGCGAGACTGTCAAAGGTCTGCTTGACTTTGCACGGCAGTCGACGGCTTCCGCTTCCCTGTGTGAGGTCAACTCGGTCGTCGACAACACACTCTCGCTCCTTCAGAATCAATCGATCTTCCAAAACGTGCGGACGGTGCGTAAATTCAAGCCAGATCCACCGCCGGTGCTCATCGATCCGGGCCAGTTACAGCAGGTGGTTGTGAACATCGCGTTGAACGCGGTCGATGCCATGGAGGAGACCGGTACGCTAACGGTCGAAACCGATACTGATATGGAGGCCCAGGAGGTCTTGATTCGCATCAGCGACACCGGCAAGGGCATCCCCGCTGAGATTCTGCCCCTGATCTTTGAGCCCTTCTTCACGACCAAGAAAGTGGGCGAGGGCACCGGGCTCGGCCTTTCCATCGTGCATGGCATTGTCACGCGCGCTGGCGGCAAGGTGGAAGCTGCCACTTCGCACAAGGGGGCCACATTCACGGTCAGGCTGCCCATAGCCCAAGAGGTCAAGGATGGAGGCGCAAAGCACGAGTAAAAGGACGCTGATCATCGGGTTGGGCAACCCGCTGATCAGCGCTGATGCTTTCGGGCCGCGGGTGATCGAGTGCTTGCGTCGCGAGGATTCCGGCTCGGTGCGATCTGCCGATCTGATCGACGCGCACACTGACCTGTTGGGTCAGATCGAAAGTTTTCCGGCCTATGCACGCGTAGTGCTGGTTGATGCCATTCTTGACCCTGGAGCGAGGGTCGGGAATCCTGGTGAAGTCGTGCTCGTGGATGAGGACACCCTGGTGGCGTGGCCGGAGGCCTCAACTGGCATTCATCAGCTTTCGCCGGTTCTGGCCGTGAAACTCTTCCGCAGCCTCCATCCCCATGTGGCAACGCAGATTCTCCTGGTGGGTCTGTGTACGGACGGATCTGTGCTTGGGCCTGCGACGGGGGCAGAACCGGGCGCCTTCGGCGAGCAAGCAGTCGCCCAAGGCGCCGAAAGGATACGCGAGCTGCTGTAGCTCGTACAGATCCCGCAGCGGGCGGACAGCGTCCAGGTTCAGCTCGCCGCCAGAACCGAGTACCAGCAAAACACGCACTACTCTAATGCCTCAAGCAACCGCACGCTGCAGGCTACGGCTCGTTACGTCATAAAGCTCATTGGGAGTAAAAGGCTTGGCCACATAGTCGCTGGCCCCCAGCTTGATTGCCTCCACCGCCGTGTCGATAGAGGCATAGCCCGTGACGATGACTACCCGCAGGCTGGGCTTGCGTTTCCTGATGTCAGAGATGAGTTCAAGGCCGTTTGCGTCGGGAAGTCGCATGTCCAAAAGCACTAGATCATAGGTCCCCTTCGCGATCATGGAAAGAGCTTCCTTACCCGAAAATGCTTCCTCAACCTTATAGGCCCTGCGGGCGAGAGTCTTCCGGATGCTGTTGACCACGACGGGCTCGTCGTCTACGACCAGCACCTTGGGTACCGCCGCAGCCTCCGATGCGGCCTGCCAGAAACCGACTACCGGCATGTCTGATCGGCCGAGGGCATTGACGTAAGTTTCGCTCGTCATCGAGGCGACTTCAGCCCGGGAGAAAGGCATGTCGACATCAATAGGATCCGTCATCATATAGACAACCGTTCCCGACTTGGCTGCCTTCTTACGCTCGCTCACGATGATCGGGCACTCTGGTTGTTTGCACATTCCTTGTTTTGCGAAGCGCTTGCAGGACCTTTCGCCGAGGGAACAATAGTCCACCGGCAAGGATGCGCTGGGAGTCTGGTTAACCAAGGGCAGATCGGACCGCGTCAGGTGATCCACATAACTTGCTGAAGTCGCTTGGGCCAGTTCATGGCGATCAAAAGGCAGATCCACGTCAACTGAGCTCTCCGGAGGGAAACCGTCGGCTACCTCAGGAACCGGTCCGGACATGACTTCTTCAACAGCTCGTGCCAACTCATCGGGTGTGAATGGCTTGGGCAGATAGCCCAAGGCCCCGAGCTTGGTAGTTTCGACCGCTGAAGCGATAGATGCATAACCTGTGATGATCAAAACCGGCGTCTTGTGCCACCGCTCCCTGACGATCTTCAAAAGCTCAACCCCATTCGTCTGTGGCATCATGAGATCGACGATGAGTAAGTCATAGGTTTCACCCTTTTCCAGCAGGTCCAATGCAGATGATGCGCAAAGCGCCTCTGCGACCTTATAGCCCTTTCGCTCAAGGACCTTGGTTACGCTTCTGCAGACTGCAGGTTCATCATCCACAACCAATACGCGAGTTTGATTATCAAGAGAATTAGTCTGTTCCATAATGACCTCCGTTCTTCACTGATGTTGTCTAGTAGCCTCTAACATAATTGCACCCTATATAAAGCAAGAACCGTGCCAGCTTGTTGATCATGACGACATTATTTGTAAGTATTTGATAAAACAGTACATATATCCATATACAGTCAGGCCGGGAGTGATCAGTTGCCCCACAGTGCATACAAAAAACATACACTTAGGGAGTTGTAGCATCGGGGTGATTGGGCGCAAATGCGGCAAAGCCTGATCATGGGTCACATTGTCAAGGATGCATAGTTTTGATATGCACTCGATCAAGAAGCTTATGCACCCCTTTCCGGAGCAGGACGGTGTCTCTGAGCGCGCATAATCGCAGCCGGCGTCGGCAGTGCGTTGGGATCTAATGTCTAGCAGTCCGAGTGAGAATACAAGGGGGTGTTAGGTTTCCCCACTGGAACGAATTCCATGCTTGCGCATGAGAGCCTGAAAATTCGGTCGGGCAAT
>JBEKIX010000072.1:0-17978 GCA_050011535.1 Acidobacteriota bacterium | reverse complement strand
TTGGCGGACGGAGACTTGGCCAAGGCCGCGGCGCTGCTCTGGTCTATCAAGGAGGCCGTCGCCAAGAGCCTGGGCTGCGCCTTTCATCTTGTGGACCCGCGAGACATCCATGTCTATCCATCGGCAGTAGAGGATGGCGGGCCTGCCTTTTCCGCACGCTTATCGGGGAAAGCTCTGGTGCGTTTCCCCATGGCCGACCGCCGGCCCATCACGGTACGTTCGCTGCCCCAGGCCAAGACGTGGCTTTCCATAGCCGCCTTGAATTGGCCGAGGCCTCGAGTCGCCGGGCTGAATTGTTGTGAAGCGGGCCAGCGAGATTGAGTTTGAGGTTCGTTAGTCCGCTCTGTTACCTTTTTGAAAATTTGTCTTTGAGCGTTAGGCTGCAGGTCATTGATTCTATTGGTGGAGCTGGCGAGGATCGAACTCGCGACCTCCTGACTGCCAGTCAGGCACTCTCCCAGCTGAGCTACAGCCCCACGGGATAGAACTCTACACGCGCATCCGAATTGAGTCAAGAAAGGTCTAGGAGCCTGTCCGAGAAGTAGGAAGAGTCGCACGCCTTGGACTTGCGCAGCAAGATCAAGGCGCGAGGAGGAGGCGGCCACAGCGACCCCGGTTGTGGCGGCAATCCTGTTTGCGCCAACGACCGGGAATAATCAAGTTCGCGGTTTCTTTATCCTCCCGCTGAAAAGTTCTGCTACAATCGCGGCAACGCGCGGAGGTGAATCTGGCCCGGTGGCTGGCTTGGACTTCAAATCCAGTGGTGTTCACCGGAAGGTGGGCACGGTGGGTTCGATTCCCATGCACCTCCGCCATTTTGAATTGTCGAGTGTTACGGACGTTCGATCGGCGAACGCACGAATGATCAGATTATTCACTGAGGTTTTTCGGGCAGGGGATCCCCGATTTGCCGAAACTCGCGCCACATGCCGCAACCAGCGCCGGCTCAAGGCAAACGGGCAGAGAGGCCTCGATCATCCCGGTGGCTGATCCGGCTAAAGTGCTTATGCAGAGAGGGCTGGAGAGGCTTTTGACGGTCAGGCTTGGCATCCGGTCCGGCCGGCCAATCGGCCGGAATAACTCGTTGCAGCTATCGACTGCGTGGACAAAGCTGGACTCACTAGGATAATATGCATTTTTCCCGGCGCGCCTAGCCGATCACGGATTCCGTTTTTTCACGTTCTTGGAGACTTTTTACGACCAGGGATTCAAATCTATGAGCAAATATGCCGGAACCGCCAGCACGTCATTACGTGGAGTGGAGATGAAGAAGAACTCAAACCGGATCAAGGAGCGCATTCGGGATTATAAGGACGCCCAGCGGGTGATAGACACGGGGCTCTATCCCTACTTCCGCCCCATAGAATCGGAGCAGGACACCGAGGTGATCATCGGGGGCAAGCGGCTCCTGATGTTCGGATCCAACAGCTACATGGGTTTGACCAACCACCCCAAGGTCAAGGAGGCTGCCGCCAAGGCGATTCAAAAGTACGGCACGGGCTGTGCCGGCTCGCGCTTTCTGAACGGCACGCTCGATATCCACATCCAGTGCGAAGAAAAACTCGCGCGCTTCGTCGGCAAAGAAGCGGCCCTTCTGTTTTCCACCGGCTTTCAAGTCAACCTCGGCGTGATTTCTAGCGTGGTCGGGCGCGACGATTATGTGCTGCTCGACAAGCTTGACCACGCGAGCATCGTTGACGGCGCGCGTCTGAGCTTCGGGAAAACCATCCGTTTCCGCCACAATGACATGGCGGGGCTCGAAGAAGCGCTGCAGCTCTTGCCTCATGACAAAGGCAAGCTCATCGTGGCAGACGGTGTGTTCAGTATGGACGGCGACATTTTCGATCTTCCCGCGGCGGCGCGACTCGCCGAGGAATACAACGCCATGATCATGCTCGACGATGCCCATGCCATCGGCGTGCTCGGAAAGCAGGGCAGAGGCACCGCCTCCCATTTCGGACTCACCGACAAAGTGGATTTGATCATGGGCACCTTCAGCAAATCGCTGGCGGCGCTCGGAGGGTTTGTCGCCAGCGACCGGGTGACCGTTGAATATCTGAAGCACACTTCCAGGGCGCTCATTTTCAGCGCCAGCCCAACGCCGCCAAGCGTGGCCTCTGTTATGGCGGCGCTCGACATCATTGAATCCGAGCCGGAACGCATCCAGAAGCTGTGGGACAACACCCATCGCATGGCCGACGGCCTCAAGAGCATGGGGTACGACTTAGGAAAGTCCGTGACCCCCATTCTCCCCGTGTTCATCGGGGACGACCTGAAGTGCTTCCAGATGTGCCGCGGGTTGCAGGACGCAGGCGTATTCGTGAACCCGGTCGTATCTCCTGCCACCGAGATCGGCAATGCGCTCCTGCGTGTGAGCCTGATGGCGACGCACTCCTTCGAGCAGATCGATAAGGCCCTCGATAGATTCGAAAAGGTGGGGAAAAAGCTCGGGATCAGGGCCTGATGAGGGAGCGCGGGGGCCATGATCATTCGTGAGATTGCCACGCCTCGGGATCGGGATCGCTTCATCAAGTTTCCCTGGATGATCTACCGGGACGACAGGCACTGGGTTCCACCTCTCATTCTCGAGCGCCGCGACTTTCTCAATCCCCGGAAGAACCCCTTCTTCGAACACTCGGATGTGAAACTCTTCATGGCCGAGGATGATGGCGGCCGCGAGATCGGCCGCATCGCGGCCATCGTCAATCACAACCACATTTGCACACACAACGAAAAAGTCGGTTTCTTCGGCTTGTTCGAATGCGTTGACGACCAGGCGGCTGCGAATAGCCTCTTCAATGCGGCAGCCGGGTTCTTGCGCTCAAAAGGCATGGAAATCATGCGCGGGCCGGAGAACATGTCTGTCAATGACGACATCGGACTCTTGATCGAAGGATTTGACCGGCCCCCCGCGATCATGATGCCGCACAATCCACCCTTTTACCAAAAGCTGATCGAAGGATACGGCTTCGCGAAGGTGATGGATCTCTTTGCATATTGGGGTGAAGTAAAGCAGGGGCCCGAACTCGAACGCGCCGAAAGGGGCGTCACTCTGTGTAAGAAAAGGTTTCAGTTTACGGTTCGCCCCATCCGGATGAAAGATTTTGACGCGGAGATCAAGCGGATCCACACCGTTTACACCTCCGCCTGGGAAGAGAATTGGGGCGCGGTGGCCATGACCGAGCGCGAGTTCAATCATCTGGCCAAAGACCTCAAACAAGTGTTGGATCCTGAGCTTTGCCTTCTCGCCGAGGTCAACGGAGCGATAGCAGGGTTCTCCCTGGCCCTGCCGGATTTTAATCGGGTCCTGATTCACCTCAACGGCAGGCTTCTTCCTTTCGGCATTTTCAAGATACTTGCACGGCGCCGCAAGATCGACGCGGTGCGCGTAATCACCATGGGTGTGATCAAAAAATACCGGCGCATGGGAATCGACAATTGCTTTTATTACGAAACCTGCCGGCGCGCCCTCGCGAAGGGAATGGGGCGCGGGGAGTCGTCGTGGGTCCTTGAAAATAACGTCGCAATGAACCGGGCTCTCGAGAATCTCGGTTTTTCGATCTACAAGAGATACCGCTTATTTGATTTTCATCTCTAATCCTCACAGCCGATGCAAAAAGTCCTGGTAACCGGAGCGAGCGGCTTTGTCGGAGGGCATGTCGTGCATTCCTTGCACGCTCGAGGTTTTTCCGTCCGCTGCCTGGTGCGGAAGACGAGCCGCCTGCAATTCCTTGAGCCGCTGGCTCCAGAACTCGTGATCGGTGATGTGACCGAACCCGAGAAACTGGTGGCGGCGCTCGACGGTGTCGACGCCGTCGTACATTGCGCCGGTCTCACCAAGGCTACTTCGCTTCAGGAATACCTCCGGGTCAATGAAGGTGGCTGCAGGAAACTCTATGCCGCATGTCTCAAGCGAAGACACGAGATCGCCAGAATCGTGCACATCAGCAGTCTTGCCGCTATCGGACCGGCCATCGATGGCCAGCCGGTCACCGAGGAATCGGCTCCGCACCCGATCAGTTACTATGGAAAGAGCAAGCTCGCCGGACAGCGGGTTGCCGAGTCATGCAGAGATCAGCTTCCGATCGCCATTCTGCTGCCCCCCGCGGTGTACGGGCCGTGGGACGCGGACTTTCTCGTGTATTTCAAGTTTGTCCGCCAGGGTATCATGCCCCGGATTGGGAACAGTTCGCGCCGGATTTCACTGATCTATGTCAAGGACCTGGCGCGGGCAGTGGCCGAACTCCTCGTGAACGAGCGCGCGCCTGGACACACCTATTTTGTGAGCGACGGATGCAATCATACCTGGACGAGCGTTGCCGATACGATCGCTAGGGTCATGGGCAAGGCGCCGAAGCGCGTTCCTGTTCCCGTTCTCGTCCTCAGGTGCGCAGGCGCAATCGGCGATCTTTTCTCCAAGATCACAGGCAGAACCCCGCTGATCAACTCCCAAAAGGTTCTCGAGTTTCTGCAGGAGGGTTGGACCTGCTCCGCGGAGCGGATCCGCGATGAAATGGGCTTTCACCCCGGTTACACGCTTGCCCAGGGAATGCGTGAGACCCTTGCCTGGTACCAAGAGAACAAGTGGCTATGAATCCTGCGCGACTCACACCGGTGGACAAATCCACGCTGATTTACAACGGCATTGTCGTTCTGCTTCTGCTCGCATTTTCTTCCCGCGTGCTGCACTGGCATTGGCTGATCCTGATCAACCTCGGAATCGTTGCCTCCATATGGTTTTTTTTCTCGCGCATCACCCCCCAATCGCACAGTGCGCTTCGGTTCCTCCGCTGCTTCTACCCGATGATTTTTATTTCCTTTGTCTACATGCAGACTGAGAGAATGAACCGGATTTTTTTCAAGGATTTTCTGGACCCGTACTTTCAGCGTGTTGAATATGGCCTGTTTGGGATGAAACCGGCCATCGTGTTCGCAGAACGCTTTCCCCAGTGGTGGGTCAATGAATACATGCACATGACCTACTTCAGCTACTATCTCATGTTTCCAATCCTGGGCCTGGTCCTCTATTTCAGGAGGGACCGTGAATCGTGCGACGAATTTGTGTTTACCCTGTGCAGCACCTTTTATGTCTTTTACCTGATCTTCATCTCCTTCCCGGTTCTGGGTGCGGAAACCATCGGCCTGCCTCCGTCCGTGCTGGACGGCCCGTTCACGCGCCTCATGAAGGTGATCTTCGACCATTTCGAGAAAGGGGGCGCCGCATTTCCCAGTTCGCATGTGGGCATCTCCGTTCTGGTGCTCATCTTCGCATTTCGGCATCTCTCTCGTAAGATTGCGTGGATCTACGCGGTTTTTTGCATCAGCCTGTCATTCGCAACTGTCTATTGTCGATATCATTACGCAATCGATGCCATCACCGGCATCATCACAGGAGTCATTTTTACCTATTTCTTCAGTGCTATTGCTGTTCGCGCCCGGGCCGACGCTGCCAATAACCGCCAACATACGATCGCTGCCGCACGTGGACTTTGACCTAGACCTGGACGTGGACTTGGACAATGTTGCATGACTTGATATTTCGAAGGCTTGGCATATACCTGGCTGCGGCACGCTAGGATGCTCTTGGAAATGTGTCGAGCACCAGAAGTCCAGGTCTAAGTCCAGGTCCACGGGGGAAGTGGCTTAAGTTAATACCTCTGAGCAAAGAGCAGCGTTGAGCGAAGGGAGCCAAAGCTTACGTCGCAGGATCCCCTTTATGTAACGTTCAGGAATGGTGCGAGCCCTTGTGCTGCGGCGAAGACTTCGTCGGGGGTGATGAGTTCCATGCATACGTTGCGCCGGCAGGATTTCTGGAGGGGGGTGCTCTGGCACGGCGCGCACGGAACCGCATGGCGTAGGATCCGAACTGGCGAGAGATTCGAGACGGGCCGGGTCTGCTGGAGTCTGCCGGGTCCCCAGAGCACAACCAGCGGGGTTCCCAGGGCTGCTGCCATATGAGCAGGGCCGGAGTCGACTGAAATCAGAAGATCCAGCTTCTTGATGATAGCGGCGAGTTCCCGCACGCGCGTTTGCCCTGCTACCGAATGCACGCGGCCGTCCGGCATCTGCCCGGCGACAGATTCCGTATCCCGCGCATCCTCTGCCGATCCGGTCAGGATCACGTGGATGCCATCGACAGCAATCAGGTTGCGGATCAGCTCGACGAAGTTGCCGGGTTCCCATCCGCGCAAGCGCAGGGCCTGGCGTCTCTTCCTTCCTTGAGACCCCCAGCCCATATGCACGCCGATGCGCGGAGCAGGACATCCCGCGAGGCAGCGATCTGCCGCCGCTTCATCATCGGGCGCAAGAGGCAAATCCATATTCCATGCTTCTTCAGAGGCAAAGGGCATTCCTGCGACGTTCAGATTGTTGTGGATTGCGTGCCGGCCGGGATCGAACGGAACTTCCGCAAAGCTCCTGATCCGCCCCGGACAAGCTCGTTCAAGCAGGATGCGATAACGCGGTGCGCTTTCCAGCAGGAAGGCGAGGTCGTATTCGCGAGCTCGCATTTTTCTGACAAGACGCTGCTTTTCAATCGACAACGCCAGAGGCAGGTTCCGGCCCCGGAGGCTGAACAGGTTGGTGACATACGGGTTCAACTCCAGAAGAGGCGCTGCCAGCCTCGAGCAGAAAAAATCGACTTCCGCGTTCGGATGACGCTCGTGAAGCAGGCGGAGCAGAGGCGTGACCATCAAGGTGTCTCCCAGAGCGCCGACTCTGACGACCAGGATCCTGGATGGTTCCACCGCCTTTGTGCTGATTTCGATCTGCTTCGTCGGTTCCATAAATGATGCGCATGCCGCAGCGTGCGATTCCGCCCATACGGTACATCATTTTGGGACGCAGGTGAACGCTGAAGCTAATGAATTGGGCGCAAGCAGATAAGTGCGAACTTAAGCCACTTCCCCCTCACCCTGAAAAATTGACGTTTTTCAGCCCTTTTTCAGATTCGCATACCAGCCTGCCGCCACATGCAGCAGAGTGCCCGCAATGACTATCCTGAAGGCGGCAGTATATTCCTTTGACTGTGCGGCATTTCCTTGGCAGAATCCGGTTTCTCACCTGATCGTCCGATTGCCGGCCTGGATACGATCCCGGAAAAGCGGATGACGCGGAGGGGCCGAGCAAGCACTCTTGAACTGAAAGGCAGGTCATGCGCAAAACCCAATTTTCACGCGCGATATGGCATCTACCACTCACAATCGCCATTTTCTGCGCCACGGTCCCTTTGGGCAGGGCGCAAAGTCCGGCGGGATCGGCGCAAACAGGCGCCCTCACGATTGATCTGAAGGACGCTCTGCAGCGAGCGCGGGACAATAGTCAGCAACTCCAGTCTGCCGCGCTCGATATCCATTTCGCGCAGGAGGATCGTTTTCAGGCCAAGGCCGCGCTCCTGCCCACCTTGAACTACTTCAACCAGTACCTCTACACCCAGGGGAACGGGACGCCGCCTGGAGTCTTCGTCGCCAATGACGGGGTTCACATCTACAGTAGCCAGGCTCAGGTGCATCAAGAGCTTTTCTCGGCGGAAAAGCTTGCCGAATATCGACGCACGCTTGCTGCACAAGCGCTTTCAGCGGCAAAACGGGACATTGTGGAACGCGGCCTGACCGCCACGGTCGTTGCGAGCTATTACGCCGCTGTGAATGCGCAGCGACACGCTGTGAATGCGCAGCGTGCCCTGGATGAAGCCCAACGTTTTATGGACATTACCGACAAACTGGAGAAGGGCGGGGAAGTAGCTCATTCTGACGTGCTCAAGGCGCAACTGGTACTGCAACAGCGCCAGCGCGATCTCCAGGATGCTCGCCTTGCCATCGACAAGGCCCGCATTGCACTGGCCGTGCTGATGTTTCCTGACTACCGGATCGACTTCAACCTCTTGGACGACCTTGACGCCACCGCATCCCTTCCTCTCTATCCTGAATTTGAATCTCAGGCCAAAGGAAAGAGCCCCGAGCTGCGAGCCGCCGAGGAGAATCTGCGCCAGGAGCAGTACGGCATCAGCATCGCTCGCAGTGCGTATCTCCCCTCTCTGAGCTTCGATTATTTCTTTGGCATCAATGCGAACCAGTTCGCGGCGCATGATCCGGAAGGCATCAACCACCTTGGATCCTCCGCGCAGGCAACATTGAATATACCTGTGTGGGACTGGTTGTCGACGAGGAGCAAGGTGCGTCAGGCCGATATGCGGCGCCAGCAGGCACAGCTGGATCTCGAATTGACCCAGAAGCAGCTGATTTCGAGCCTGCATTCGCTGTATCTCGAAGCACAATCTTCGCTGGCGCAGATCGACTCCCTCCGCAATTCCATGCAGGTCGCCGCGGAGAGCCTGCGGCTTACGATCCTGCGCTACGAAGCCGGGGAGATATCGGTGCTCGAAGTCGTTGATGCTCAGTCCACGCTTGCGGATGCCCGCAATGCCTATGATGACGGCCTCTCACGCTATCGCCTGGCACTTGCCAGTATTCAGACGCTTACAGGGACGATTTAGCCTATGTTGAACTATCATCTGAACAAGACCATCCGAACAACAGCAGCGCTCTGGGTTCTATTACTTGCCTCAGGCTGCTCTCAGAAAGAAGCTCCTGAAGCCGAATCAGTGGCCCCGGTTCAGGTCGCGCCGGTTGTGCGTGCGCCGATGCAACGCTTCATCAAGGCGCGCGGCATCGTGTACCCCAACGATCAAGCCAGCGTGACGCCCAAGATCAGCGCGCCGATCAATGAGTTCCAGGTGAACCGCGGAGACCATGTTGCCAAGGGACAGCTGATCGCCGTGCTCGAGAGCAAAGATCTGGCTGCCGCGGTCGTGGAGGCCAAGGGCTTGTACGAGCAGGCTCAAGCCAGCTACCGCAGCACGACGGCCGCGTCACTGCCCGACGAAATCGCCAAGTCGCAGGCCGACGTAAAGTCCGCAAAGCAAGCGCTCGATGCCGCGCAGAAAATGTACGAGAGCCGGAAGGAACTGCTGAAACAGGGCGCATTGGCTCAAAGGCAGGTGGACGAGGCAAATGTCGCTTATGTTCAGGCGAACAGCCAGTACGATGTTGCCCTCAAGCACCTGACCGCGCTGGAGGAGGTTGGGAAAGATGCCGAAACCAGGCAGGCTCAGGCGCAGGTGGATGCAGCGAAAGGGCATTACGACGGAGCGGTGGCGCAGCTGGGGTACTCCAAGATCTACAGTCCTATCGCGGGAGTAATCACCGACCGGCCCCTCTATGCCGGAGAGATGGCAAACGCCGGCACGCCGCTGCTGACAGTCATGGATCTTTCGCGTATCGTCGCGCGCGCCAACATTTCGGCGGAACAGCTTCCCTTCTTGAAAGTCGGCGATCCGGCGACGGTCGCGGCACTCGACGGTTCCGAGGAGTTGCACGGCAAGGTGACCGTCGTCAGTTCCGCATTGGATCCGAACAGCACGACGGCTGAAGTGCGCATCGAAGTGGCGAATCCGGGAGAGCGCCTGCGGCCCGGAGTTGCCATCGAGGTGTCCATCCTTGCCGAGACTGTCAAGGATGCCGTTGTCATTCCGCTGGCTGCCGTTCTGCCCTCAGCTGAGGGCGAGAATATTGCACTGGTCGTGGGCTCCGATTCGCTAGCCCACGAGCGAAAGATCGAGACGGGGATTCGTGAAACCGACAGGGTTCAGGTGCTCAAAGGGCTCGAACCCGGCGAGCAGGTGATCGTCGTGGGCGGGCTCGGCCTCGAAGACAAAGCCAAGGTGCGCATCGAGAAAACCGAAGAGAAGTCTGACAAGAAGACCGACGAGAAGACTGAAAAGCATGAGTGACAACTACATCGCCCAATCAAAGAGCGCAGAAGCCGCATCGGCGGAACACTGGACCGCGCGCTATGCGAAGCCGATTATTTTCCTGATCCTCACGTGCGTCGCGGTGGGCATCTATCTGGCGTTCACCATCCCGATCGCGGTGTTCCCCTCGACGGATTTCCCGCGCGTCATCATCGGGGTCGACAACGGCGTAGCGCCGATTGACCAGATGCTGGTAACTGTGACGCGCCCGATTGAGGAAGCCGTCAACAGCGTCCAGGGACTCGAGGCCGTGCGTTCCATCACCAGCCGCGGAGAAGTCGAGGTGAACCTGTTCTTCTCCTGGCAGGTGGACATGTTCCAGACGCTGAACATGGTCAACGCGGCGCTGGCTGAGATTCGATCCACTCTGCCGCCGGAAGCCAAAATCACGGCCAATCGGCTGACGTTCGCAGCCTTTCCCATCATGGGCTACAGCCTTACATCGGACACGATTCCCCAGACCAAGATCTGGGAGCTTGCCACCTACGAGCTCAAGCCCCGGCTGAACCGGCTGAGCGGCGTGTCCACGGTTGTTGTGCAGGGCGGGCAGGAGCCTGAGTTCGAGATCAGTCCGGACCCTGCCAAGCTGTTGAAGACTTCCGTCACCGTGCCAGGCTTGATTGATGTACTGCGCGCCACCAACATGATTGACTCCCCCGGAATGATGGAGCTGAATCACCAGTTGGTGCTCGGTCTGGTGAGCGGCCAGGCGCACGGCCCTCAGGATATCGAGGAGATCGTCGTGAAGACCACGCCCGCCGGCATCCCGGTGCGGATCGGCGACATCGGAACCGTGACGCCTTCGTACAAGCCGGTTTACACGGTGGTCACGGCCAACACCAAACCCGCGGTGCTGCTGAGCATCTACCGCCAGCCGATCGGCAACACGGTGATGGTTGCCAACGAGGTGCACCAGGAAATCGAAAAGATCCGCCAGACGCTGCCGCATGGCATCGCACTGGAGTCCTTCTATGATCAATCGGAAATCGTGAACGATTCGATCAAGAGCGTGCGCGATGCAATTTTGATTGGGCTCATCCTTGCTTCGTTCATTTTGGTGCTGTTCCTGCGTGACTGGGGAACTTCGCTGGTTGCCGGGCTGGTCATTCCCGCCACGGTTGCCATGACTTTTATCGCTCTGCGACTGCTCGATCAAAGCTTCAATCTGATGACGCTCGGCGGCCTGGCCGCCGCCGTCGGCCTTGTCATCGACAACGCGATCGTCGTGGTGGAAAACATCATCACGCACCGCGACTCGGGACAAAGCCGCGGCGAAGCCGTACGCAGCGCGGTGCGCGAAATCAGAATCCCTCTCGTGGGCTCGACGCTCACTCCCATTGTCGTTTTTCTCCCGCTGATTTCCATCACGGGCGTCACCGGTGTGTTTTTCCACGCTCTGGCGATCACGGTAGGGATGGCGCTCCTGACTTCGCTGGCACTTGCATTGACGTGGACGCCGACACTCAGTCATTTTTTCATTCGTAAGCATCGCGCGGATGGCCGAGGGACGCCCGCGGCCGGCGGCGGTTTCAACGGGCCGGATCCTGCCGGGGACAAGGATCGCCATGGTTCCGCAGCGCCGAAAACAGGCAGGATCATGACCGCGCTGTTGCGGGTTTATGGATACTTGCTGCGCCGCGCTCTGGTCCACCCCTGGATCGTCGGATTCCTGTGCCTGGTCCTGGTTTTTGCTTCCTTTTATTGCTACCAGTCCCTCGGCTCGTCTTTTTTGCCGGAGATGGATGAGGGTGGCTTCGTTCTCGACTACTACATGCCCGCGGGTGCGGCACTCGAGGAAACCAACCGCGTGCTCAACGGTGTCGAGGAGATGCTGCGCGCTACCCCCGAAGTGGAGAGCACGTCACGCCGGACAGGCATGCAGCTCGGCCTTGCCGCCGTCACCGAGGCGAACACCGGCGACTTCGCGGTCAAGCTTAAGAGAGAGCGCAACCGAAGCGTGGATGAAGTTGTGGCGGAACTGCGCGGCAAGATCGCTCAGAAGTACCCGATGCTTGATGTGGAGTTCGTCCAATTGTTGCAGGATATGATCGGCGATTTGACAAGCGCACCGGAACCGGTCGAAATCAAGCTTTTCTGCCAGAATGCGGATTTGCTCCGCGAGTGGGCGCCGCAGGTGGCGGATGCGATCGGAAAGATCCATGGCGTCGTCGATATTCTTAACGGGATCGACAACACCATCAGCGGGCCGGCCACCATGTTCCAGGTCGATCCGTCCGTTTCCGCGCGGGCCGGGTTTACGCCTGAGGAGGTGGAAATGGACGCGAGTGCGATCATGCAAGGCGAAGAGTCAAGCACGCCTGTCGTGATCGGCGACCGGGCCTATACGATCCGGGTGCGTTTCCCCAAGGAGACGCGCGCCTCGCTCGAGGCAATCCAGAACACTATCTTGGGCAGTTCCTCGGGTCAAAGGGCGACTCTCGGCACCCTGGCGCGCATAACTCAGCTGCCCGGCCAGACCGAGATTCGCCGGGATAATCTGCAGCGCGACATGGCTGTCACTGCAAGGCTGGAAGGGATGAGCCTGAGCAGCGGCATCGCCGCGGTCCAGGTTGCCATTGCAAAGCTCAACCTTCCTGCGAGCATCCGCGTGGAATACGGCGGCGCTTACGCAGAGCAACAGCGCTCGTTCAGCGACCTGGTCATGGTGCTGATCCTCGCCGTTGTGCTGGTGTTTATAGTGCTGCTGTTTGAATTCGGAGATTTTGCCGCGCCCCTGGCCATCCTCGCCTCGGCGTTGCTCTCCACGTCGGGGGTTTTCCTGGCGCTGCTCGTCACCCGAACGGCATTCAACATCTCGTCGTTCATGGGCCTCATCATGGTGATCGGAATCGTGGCCAAAAACGGTATTCTGCTGCTGGATGCGGATCAGAAGTATCGCGGCGAAGGGATGGGTGCCGAAGAAGCCATGATTGCCGCAGGAGAACGCCGGTTGCGCCCGATCGTGATGACCGCACTGGCCACCATCGCCGGAATGCTGCCGCTATCTCTGGCTCTGGGCGCCGGCTCGCAGATGTTACAGCCACTGGCGATCGCAGTCATCGGCGGCATCGCGGCCTCGATGGTGCTGTCGCTGCTGGTAACGCCGGCCGTGAATTATTACATCAACCGCGGATAGTCGCTGGGTGACGGATGAAAAGCTTGTCATCTCATTGTGTCGAGGGCGGCGCCCAGGCGCTCCAGGCCGGCGACAAGCATTTCAGTTTCGCCGCCAATCCCCAGGCGAAAGTGATCGGGCATTTCGAAAAACCTGCCGGGCACGACGGTGGCATCGTATTTCTCACGCAGTCTTGAGCAAAGTTCATCCACGTGGCCGCTCTTCAGGCGCGGGAAGACCACGGTGCCGAAATCGGGACGGACGCACTCCAAATCGTCCCGCGAGTCGAGGAATTCATAAACCACGGTGCGATTCTCTTCCAGCAGGGCCCGCGCGCGCACCGAAATCTGAACCAGGCGCTTCAGCGCCACCACGCTCAATCTCTCCGCAGAGTGCGCCGGAATCACATCAAAGAGGTCGTTCAGCCTCCAGATTCTCCTTGCCAGATCTGGTTCCGCAAGGATCCACCCGCAGCGCAGCCCGCTCAATCCATAGGCCTTCGTCAGGCTGCTGGTAACGATGAACTCGTTGCCCAGATGAAAGGCCGAACGGTGTCCGAGCCGCGGCCCCTGGACAAAAACGGCTTCGAGATAGACCTCATCGACCAGGATGCGCGCCCCGATGGTGCGTGCCATCTCTCCTATCTGCCGGAGCGCGGATTCCTCCGCCAGCACGCTGCTCGGGTTGTGCAGGCTGGTGATCACGATCAACCTGGTCCGCGGCGTGATGTGCCGGTGGATCTCCTCCGGATTGATGCGGAAGCCGTCTTCAAATCGCCGCGGGAAGCGCTTGATCTGAGCCCCCAGATATCGGGCGAGGGAAAGGAGAGGCTCATATACCGGCTGTTCGACGAGGACCTCGTCGCCGGGTTCGATCACCGCGGCCATTGCGAGGTGATTGGCCAGTGAGGTGCCGACGGCGGAGACCACGCAGTCGGCCGCGACGCCGGCTTTCGCCGCCAAAGCCTGTTGCAGCGGCTCATAGCCGTAGAAGCTCGGCCCGCTCAGTTCAATGTCCTCCATCGTCACTCCGAGCTCGCGCAGCGGATAAGACACAACACCACTGGCTGACAGATTGAACTTTGCGTGGGACCTCAGCTTCGCCCACTCGATGTAAGGCGACCCAATCAGCCGCTTTGAGGTGTTCATTTCGCTCCTCTCCATTTCCAGAAGAAATATGCCGGTACGCCTGCCGCCATAATGGCCAGGCCAATGACGGTATTGGCGGGATATCGAAAGATTGTATTAATCACCACAAGCCAGCTTGCAGCAACGAACATAACGGTTGTCACCGGATGGCCGGGAATATTGTACCCGAAGGCGGCCTTTTTGCCGCGCACATCATTTCGGCGCAAGGCAAAAATGCAAGTTGCGCTCAGTCCGAAGAAGATGAAATCGACCGAGACCACATAGTTCAGGATCTGCTCGTAACGGCCGGACAACGCGATAATGACGGCGCACATCCCTTGCAGCGCGATCGCGACCACGGGCACGCGCGTGCGCGGGTGAATCCAGCCGACGCTCTTGAAAAACAGCCCGTCTTCCGCCATGGCATAATAGACGCGCGGCGCCGTCAGCATGCTCTGGCTCAAAAACCCGAGCGTGGAGATCGCGATGCCGGCAGCAATCAGGCGGGCGCCCGTGTTTCCGAGGGCGAAACGCATGACATCGGATGCGGGCGTCGTCGTCGCTGCCAGGCCCGAAATTCCCAGCACCCGCAGGCAGACGAAGTTCACGCCGAGATAGAGAAGAATAACGCCGAGGACGCCGATGATCAGTCCGCGCGGCATGTTGCGACGCGGCTCGCGCACCTCGCCGGCTATGAAGCAGGCAGTCTGCCATCCGCCGTAAGCGAATAGAACCGGCACCATGGCCGCGCCGACCGCGGTCAGAAGGTCCATCGAAACCGGGCGATCCAGCACCCGGCCTCCCCAGACCGCTTCTCCCGCGGGCTTGCCCACGAAGATCAAACCGCATACGACCAGCGCAGTGATCGCCAGGATCTTCAAGATCATCAGAGTGCTCTGAGTTGTGCTTCCTTCCTTGACACCCAGACAATTGATGATCGTGAGCGCGCCCAGCGCGAGGGCGGCGATGAGCCAGTCGGCCACCGGCGCATGGGTCAGCTCGACGAAATAGCGCGCGAAGGTGACAGCGACGGCTGCCATTCCTCCGGTCTGAGTGACCAGGAGGAGCGCCCAGCCATAAATAAACGCGACCAGGGGGTGATACGCTTCGCGGATATACGCATATTGCCCCCCGACCTGCGGCCGCCGCGCGGACAGTTCCGCATAGATGAACGCTCCCAGCAGCGCAATCACCCCGCCGATGACCCAAACTCCCAGGATCATCGCGGAGGTGTGCACCTGACGCGCCACCACGTAAGGATTCATGAATATGCCGGAGCCGATGATGCCGCCCATCACGATCATGGTGGCATCGAACAACCCAAGCCGCCGTGCCAGCCCTGGAGAGGGCTTTTCCTGATGAGGGGGCTCCGTTTTCATGGACTCTCACATTGCCTGATGACGGGTTTCGACACTGACAAACCGGGAACCACGCCCCGGATTATATCCGAGCGCCAATCCAAAAAGGAACCGCAGATGCACGCGGCACGGGGCCCCGGCAACGATGCATGACTAGAGGCGAGCCCGACAGAAACACCAGCAGCTCCTCGTTGTTCTCTGTCGAGTGCCGGTGCATGTCCTCACCCGGCTTGAGCACGACTCGGCCCGACCGCATTCCTCCCGTTTGCGGTGGTCCGGTAAGCAGCGGTTGCTCGACAGGCTCGGGTGAGAGCACGATGCGTTGATAGTGGAGGTTTGCGGGCGCGTTCTTCGTTCCCATCGTGCAAGCTCCAAAGCAGAGAGTTGCCGCGCAGAGGCCAATGAGCCTAATCGTGCTGGGCATAGCTATTCTCCTTGTCAACCGGAGATCCGGGTCGGGCGGCGTGTGCATGGCCTGGGTTCCCTCGGTTCGTTGTCGCCGAGTGTAGATCGCCACGGTCCGGTGCGCGATATAGCGGGCCTACGACTCCTGTGACTCCAGGGCTTTTGGTTCGACGGGGGGTCCGGCGAAAAGAGAGAAGCCCGGATGGACCCAGGAGGATAGGGAGAACACGACCACTGTTTCTCTGAAAAAGTAAATAGCCTCTTACATATCTAGCCTGTTAGGGGGAACCAGCGCGCTTTCGCTCCAGTCCAGTGCGGCGCTACCCAGTGAATCTTATGCCCATAAACTCCCATACGATCTGATCCGCGACCACCATTCCGAAGGTGTCACGACCTTGGGCGCGTAGTCCGGCAGCCGAGACCTTTGCTTTAAGATAGTGCTCCAGTCCCTGGTGCAGAACAAGTTGCAACGATACACCACGGCATCACATAGAAGCACACGATCAGCGAGATCAGGGAGAACGTCGAACCCCGTAGATGTCAAAAGTCGGAATCGGATATGCTCCGCTTCAATGAAGCTTGGTAAGTCGTCATTGTCCTCTATGATGCCGCGCCAGTAGTGCCAAATCTCCGAGAACCACGATTCCAGCTGGCGTCTCCGTTGGGAGTCCTGAGTCTGAGCCACCTCCTGATAGCTGTGCGGCGAGATCGCCAACTGCCATTGTGCCCGCTGCCCCGTCAGAAATATGTTGTAGAACGCATCGATATCCGCCAGAGCACGCTCGGAAAGCCCCCGGGGACTCGCGATTCCTTCGTGAATCTGTTCTCCATAGTCAAGAATGAAGTTAATGATGCAAGTGTCCAAAAAAATCCTGCCTGGAATTTCCTCCTGATTCATGGCCCCCTTTTCGCTGTCTAAGGTACGCCCTCAGGCGCTTCACGCTGTCCGATGCCTTGGGTGATCATTTCAAAGCCCCAATCACGAGATTATCCACGACTTTTAGAATCGACGTGTCCCAGGGATATTCTTCCGGACTCGTAATCCATTTGCTTGCCTTGAGATTTAGCCCTGGATCGCACGCAACTGGGATGAAGAAATCGGAGACGATTTCCCGTAGGATCAGCCACTCTTGGTCCAAGTTGTTCGTGATCGTCGTTTTGCCTCGCAGGTAGCGAAGGGTGTATTCGCGATCAATTGGGGGCACGATATTGGGCATCATGTGGTGCATGACCTTTGAGTGCCCGACAAGGCTCGTGCCACTTGCCATAATCTTGATTCCCTGAAATATCTTCCTGAGGAGCGCCCACTTCTGATCATTCATAGCCCGGAAATCAAACGTCTGCGCTTCTGTAATTCTATCTGCTTGCTGTTCGATGCTTCGGCGGAATGCTTCGAACTGCTGCATCTTCGAGCCTCTCTGGCCCATACGGTGCATTCCCCAGGAAGCCAGAGTCGCGTAGACATATTCCAGGTGCGTCACTGAGCCTTGTGCCTGTCGAGTGTCCAGCGCGCGACGGTGAAAATAGAGGCTGGGACCTCGGAAGGTCTCAGCCTTATAGTAGGCCTCATGGTATGTGTCGGCGTTCAGGAGTATGTTTTGGATTTTGTCCCGATAGTCAGTCATGCCTTCTCTGCAGTCGAACTTAAGAGTCTCAGCATCATCTTGCCTCGCCGCGCGTTCGCGGCGGTCGGGCGGACGCTGCGGTTAAGTGGTTTCGTCTACGGTTGCGAGCAGCTTCGGCTGTAAGCAAACCTTGAACAACGTTTGGCATGACCAGTACTCTTCTTCTCCATGCTTGGTCACAGGCCCAAGAAAAAATGCCTTTGCAGCATAAATTCCTGGACGGAGCCAGACGGGAATCACGAGATCGTAGGACTCGTGCGGCTCAAGCCAGAAGTCGACCTCCCTGTAATTAGTTTCAGGGTCTTGGAACTCGTCAAGGTAGTTTATTTGTTCAAGATCTGCCTCGGAGACAACAAGGTGGTCCTCTGGGACTAAGCGTGTGATCACCCGAAGGGCTGGTAGTGAATACCAATCGAAGAGGAGCGGTTTCTTCTCCTGCGGCACTGCTCGAATCTTGAGAGTTCCGGCATGCAAGCAAGCGTCGAGACCCTCTTTATATAGGTACCCTCCCTCTTCTCTTTCGTGCCGCGCATTAAC
>JBEKIX010000071.1:0-16375 GCA_050011535.1 Acidobacteriota bacterium | reverse complement strand
GCGTGGGCGCCCAGCATGCCGTACTGATAGGACATTGCCGACCAGCCCATGGTTTCAAGGGAGCTCAAATTGGCGGATATAAAGCTCAGGCCGGCCACCCACGCGGTCATTTTGCGGCCCGCCATGAAGAACTCTTCACCCGTCGTCGTGTATTTCTTCAGGTAGAACCCGATGGCCAGCACAGCCACGAAGTAGATGAGAATGATCAGAATGTCTACCGGTGACAGCGCTAACAGGGATCCACCCATGCAGATTGCCCTCGCGGAAAAGTCAGCGGGCGGAGATTATCACGGATCAGTAGAACGGAGCAAAGCATACTGCTTATGGCTGCTCATGTAGCACAACGAATCAATCGCCCTTTTGTGGCGCAACAGGATTTGCTCTATTTCCCAAGGAAACGGCCATGTTTTGCGCGCCCGGGTTGTGACAAGTCGATGAGCTGGCCGTCGATCATCACATAGAGCGGCTTGCAGTCACGCAGATCCGGTGAGGTGGCTTCTGAGGGAGCGCTCCATATGACCAGGTCCGCAATCGCACCTTGCGTTATCACGCCCCGCCGGCCGAGTCCGAACTTTGCGGCCGCCTCCGATGTAAATCGCGGCAGGACTTCGGCGACATTACCCTCCCAGCTTGCAGGCGCCTGGTAGCGGCGGGCATCTTGGTACCCGAGAGTGCCGAGTCCGAACCAGCGCGGGACGGCAGCCATCCCCTCTGTTCCTGAAACCTCGCCGCCCTGTTCTACGATGAATCCCCGGCCGCCGGCGCTCAGCCATTCCGCCAGAACAACCTGATCTATCGCCGAAGTTCCCGCGGGATTGCCGGACACAAGGTAGCCCCAGTTCTCCTGGCGTGATCCGGTGGTCCAATCCCGGGGCGCTGGATGACGGCTCGCCAGATCGGACCAATGTGCGGTTTCCAGCACGGTCACTATTCCCCGCTCAAGATACCCGCCATCCGCCTGATCGCCTGCGAAAAACGATCTGCCCGGATCCCAGGCAATCAGGCCTGGCGTCACGAGGTAGTTGCTGCAATCCAGGGTCTGGTGGGCTGTGTAAACGCCGAGGTCGCCCAACTCGGCTATGACGGCTTGCCCGCGCGCCCCACCCCGCATATCGGCCCGCACCGCAATATCACCTCGAAATGTAGGAATACCGGTGCCGGTGAAGATCCTGGCGTTTTGGAGCATCGTGTCGTAGATGGGGTTATCGCTGTTCAGTTTCATGGCGTCGAACACCGCCGCGTTCGCGTTTTGAATCCGGCCCGTGGTGAGCGAGTTCAGCACTGCCGACAAGGCAACGAAGTTCAACTTCACGCCAAAGTTTAGCGGCTCCTGAGCGGGATTGCCGCCGCTCTCTATCAGGACGACGGGCGTTCCCCACAAAGTCAGGTTATCTCCGAAGGCGCGCGGATTGAATCCTTCGTCGTAGCGTGAAATGTGGCCATACACGAAGGGAGAGAGTGCTTCATACACGACCGCAGTCACCTGCTTGGCCAAGAGGCCGGACCCAATGGCGCCCGGCGCGTCCGAGGCCACGGCAAGCAGTGCAATGGTCGCTGCCTGGCCCGTATCTCCAACCGTGGTGGTTGCGTTCTGGTTATGCAGGTTGAATCCCAGAAAGGGCCGGTAGCGATCCCGGATCTCCTTGAGCAAACGTCCCTCCGGAGTCTGCAGCGCGCGGGCATCGCGATTGATGTCGATCCCCTGTGCGTTGCGGCGTTGCATACGCTCCGCTCCATCGGGGTTCAGCATGGGAATTATCAGCAGCGTGTACTTCTCGAGGATGGCCGAAATCCAGGGTTCGCGGCGATGGGCGCCGAAGTACTGTAAAAGGTCGATCAAAGCGCAGGTGGCCGTAGGCTCATCGCCGTGCATCTGGGACCAGATCAGAATGCGCTCGGCGCCGCGGCCCATGCTGACAAGAAAAATCTCGCGTCCCTCCACCGACTTTTCCGCCGGCTCGATGCGCATCAAATCGGGAAACGTGGTCGAAAACTTCTCCAGACGCTGCTTGAGTTCGGCATGCCTGAGCGCGTAAGGATCGGACGCCGAGATGTGCTCCGCATCCCAGATTCCGGCCAGTTGCCGCACATCGATTTCGAATAGGTCGCTTGCCGGCGTGCGTTCGACGCCTGCTACGAACAGAGTTCCCAGAACAAGCTCCATGATCCAGGATGTCAGTACCATAGTCCCTCGCATCGGTGCAGCGGCAGGATCCGCTGCGTGTTTTCAGGTCGGGATCGCAGCGTGACCGGCATTTTCAGGATGGGCGCAAGACAGCCGCCAATTCAGAAAAGCGACCACGACACTCCATTAAACTGCAGGTGCTGAACTCCGCTCCAGCCGTGAGATCAACACCCCGGTGGCGACCACGACCAGGCAGCCAACCACGTTGTACCAAAGGTAGGCAATGTTGGTAAAAAAGTAGGCGGCGAAAATCACGGCTTCACCAGCCAGAACGCCGTAAAAGGCACCCCGCGCGCGCGCGCGCGGAAAAAAGAAGGCCAGCACGAACACTCCGAGCATGCCGCCGTAAAAGAACGACCCGAGCACGTTGACCGCTTCGACCAGCGAACCCAGCTTCCTTGCAAGCTCCGCGGTGACCACCGCATAGCAGCCCCAGAACACCGTGGCCAGCCGCGACACGTTGAGGTAATGGCGATCCGGAGCAACTCTGCGAAAATGACGCTTATAGAGATCCACCATGCTCACGGTCGCCAGCGAACTGCTTTCCGCGGATATGGCGGCCATCGTCGCCCCGAAAATGACCGCAAGCACCAGGCCCACGAGCCCCGCCGGCAAATGACGGGTCACGAAAGTAAGAAAGATGTAATTGGTATCCACCAGCCCTTTTTCGCCGCCGGCCCTGGCAACCAGGCCCACACCTTGGCTGCGCGCTGTGTCCATCGCGTTCTGGGCGTCGCGATACCGCGCCAATCCCTCCTGCCACATCCTGGAATCGTCTGTATGCCGCGCCTGGAGGAGCTGTTCGGCGGCGGCCTTGCGGCCGGTGAACGCGGCGTCGTAGCGCTGCTCCAAGGGCAGGTATTCGGCCGCCAGCGCGGGTTGTTGGATGCGTGCCAGCTCCGTATTTTGGAAGAGCAGCGGCGGCTTCTCGAAGATGTAGAAGACGAACACCACGGCTCCAATGAAGAGGATGAAGAACTGCATTGGAACCTTGGCCATGCCGTTGAACAGCAGGCTGAGCCGGCTTTGCGCAATCGACTTGCCCGACAAGTAGCGTTGCACCTGGGACTGGTCGCAGCCAAAATACGCAAGAGCGAGAAACATCCCGCCGATCAGTCCGCTCCAGAGGTTGTAACGGTCCTTCCAATCCGTAGGGAGCGTCACCGCGTTCAGCCTCCCGGCAGCTCCCGCAAGAGTAAAAACATCTCCAAACGAAACGCCAGACGGCAGCAAGAGCACTGCGGCAATGAGCGCGGCCAGCAGGCCTGCGGTCATGACCATCATCTGCAGAAAATCGGTCCAGGCGACCGTTTTGGCGCCGCCGAACGTCGTGTAAAGTACCGCCACAGCACCCATGATGAGAATCGTCACGCGCTCCGGCCAGCCTAGAATCACGGTGAGGACCACCGCGGGCGCATACAGGGTGATCCCCAGTGCGAGGCCTCTCTGGATCAGAAAGATCACACTAACCAACGCCCGGGTCCTGGCATCGAAACGCCGTTCCAGGTACTCATAGGCGGTGTAGACATTGGCCCGGTGAAAGATCGGGACTGCGGTCGCGGAGAGTATGACCATCGCCAGCGGCAATCCAAAGTAGAACTGGACGAAGCGCATCCCGTCCACATACGCCTGGCCGGTCGTGGAGATGAACGTAACGGCGCTTGCCTGCGTGGCCATGATCGACAGGGCCATCGCGTACCAGGGCATGGTCTTGCCGGCGAGCAGGTACTTGTGGACGGTGTCACTTCCGCGCCCCCGCCAGAGTCCATAGAGGACGACGAAGGCCAGAGACCCGCACAGCACCAGCCAGTCGGCAAGCCTCACGGCGTGAACCTCCGGGAAAAAAGGTAAAAAAGCAGGATCAGAAATCCTAGCCAGGCGAGGACCAGGAAATACAGCCGCCGCCACGTCCGCAACAGTGGCGGCGGCTCTTCGCGCGACGCTTCCCGGTCAGGTTCCTTGTCGGCTTCTGTCATCGGGCGGTTTTGGCTGCGCTTAGGAAATTAGCAAATATCCTGAATGCTCCCGGCACGCCGGCGGGCAGCTGACGAAACCATGAAATGGCGGTGAAAACATACACACCCTTGCCGTAACGCGCGTAGAGCGTGCTTCCTTGCTGAGCAGCCTCGTTCGGATCGTGCGATTCGAACAACGCCGTGTATTTGGGATCCCACTGAGAAGCGAAGTTCAACCCCCGCTCCTGCACCCAGTCGCGAAAATCATCCTGGCTGATCTTATTGGGCGCTGCGAGCAGCGAGTCCTCCGGGTGCAGGAACACTACCGGCGCCTCCTCGACGGAAACCCGTGCCGAACCCACCTCCAGTGGATAAGGGCCGATCGCCTGTAATGTCGTCGGGGTGCGCCGATCCGCCACGTTGTACTGCACCAAGAGCGTGCCGCCCTTTTCAACGTAATCCATCAAGCGCCGTTGATTGGCCCGCAAGTCCGCGCGCACGTTGTACGCTCTGACGCCCGCAACAATCGCGTCAAATCTGCCGAGATCGCCCTCGGCAAGGTCTCCGGCTCCAAGCAGCGTCACTTCGCAACCCAACTGCCTGAGCGCGGCAGGCACTTCATCTCCGGCACCCATCACGTATCCGATCTTGCGGGCGAGTGTCGCGATGTCGGCGCGCACCAGGCGGGCGCTCGACGGCAGAAAAACCGTCTGCGGGGGAATGCCCGCGTAATTAATCACACGCATGTCGGTGGAGATGTCCTTTCCGTTTACTTTGGCGATTGCCCGCAGATCGCCGAGCGCCGGCGACGATGGTCCGCTTATCGTGAAAGAGAGAATTGTCTCCTCGTCCGCATTCTCGACCCGGAACGGCGCGGAAGCCGGCTGCGTGCGCCAGCCGCTGGGCGCTTCCAACCTGAGGTCTCCGGATGCCCCCGCAGTGTTGCTGTGGATCAGCACTTCCACCGTCTTCGACTTCGCGTCCGGAAAGATCAGGACAGGTTGCGTGATACTGACATCGACCGGCGGCACGACTACCGCCTGCCGGGTGGTTTCACCTTCCACGCGGTCCACGTACCGGTAGATCACGGGGCGCACGACATCGAGCACTTCCGAGCCTGCCATGATTTGAAAATGTGCGCGCAGAAGCGCGGTAGACTCTGGCAATCCGACCATCGCCTGATCGTCGATGTCATAGGTCTCGCCGCGGCTGGGATGTTGCAGCCAGTAAGGCTGCGAATACGGCTGGTCGGCCGGAATCATCACTTTGACCGATCGGCGCTGCGGCTCATTGTAACCGAGGGAGGCCGAGCCAAAATCGACCTCGGGCGCGGCAGGTAATCCTTCCAGTTTAACGCTCTTCAAGGCCAGCTGGCTTCGGGATCGGTTGATGGCTTCCATATTGACCTGGAGCGTATCCCCCGGCAGGACCGCGTACCGATCCAATGAGGCATCGAGCCAGAGGCCCGAGCACATGGCGATCGTTTCGTCGAGTTCCGCCAGCTTCAAGGCGGCCTCAGGATCCTTGATCGCAGCGATCAGAGGGCGCGCCCTGACGAGCAAGGGAACCGTTTTTTCCGGCTCTTCGTCCTGAAAGGTCCGCGCCGCTTCATCAAGGATCTTGCCGATCTCCGCGCCGCCGGGCAGGCGATTCCAGGTTGTGTCGATGCCGTCGAAGATGTCGTTCCTGGCCGGGTCGCCGGCCACGTTCGCAAGAGCGCTTCGGGAGGAACCGCGCTGTTCGGGCGCGCCCATGCCCTGGCTCTTGTGCATGCTGCGGCTCATGCCGGCGATTTCACCGAACGAGAAGCCGAGCAGCGGGTCGAACTCGCCGGTGTCCACGGCAACAGAGCCGGACGCCCCGCCGCCTGCGCCGCGTCCCATCATTCGTTTCGCCTGCCATGGTTCCACCCATCGCAACTGCTCGGGAAAGCGCGCGCGGTCGGCCGCCGCGACGAAGGCCTCTCTGCCCAGGATTCCAGTGGCCTGGTGATTTCCATGTCCGTCCGCGGGTGTCCCGGTGTGCTGTATGATGATTACGTCAGGCCGAAATCGGCGGATCGTCCATACTATATCGGCCAGGACCGCCTGGCGGTCCCACTTTGCCATGGTTTCTTCCGCTGTCTTCGAAAAGCCGAAGTCAATCGCACGTGTGAAGAACTGCTCGGCGCCATCAATGCGGCGGGCAGCCAGAAGTTCCTGGGTGCGAATCAGTCCCAGCAAATCTCCTTGCTCCGGACCCACCAGATTCTGGCCGCCTTCGCCACGGGTCACGGAGAGATATGCGGCGCGCGCCTTGCGGCCCCTCGCCAGATATGCGAGCAGGCCGGTATTCTCATCATCCGGATGGGCGCCAATCATCAATACGTTGCCGAGAACACAAAGCCGTTCCAGAGCCAGCCTGGTGCGGACGGCCCCGCTCAGGTTCCGCTGCGCCGGCGCCTGCCCGTGCGTCAGCTCAAGCAAAAGCACCCCTGTCAGACAGAATGCAATCCTCGTGGTTGTCTTTGCAGTCACGTTGTCTCTCCCAGCTGCATCGAATACAATAGGTCCCGGCCACCGGATGGGACCCGAATCGACAGGAAGGTTGCTATTCCTGCGCGGCCCAGTCCGTTAGCCGGGACCTGTTTCGCCGCATTCTGATTCTCATGAACATGGCTTACAACATTCTACATTCATGCGCTGAGCCGCGCCAGTTTTCGAGTCGAAGAGTCATTGCGGCAAAGCCGACAAGCAAACTCAATGGCACTAAGAGTCGTTCTCTGAGCAGTCCCTCACGCACAGTGGCACACCCAACGACGCATGATAAAGCCTTGATTCTCCGGTCGGCAATCGTCGGGGTCGGGATCGCCGCGCCCCAGCGCGGCGAAGCATCACGCGACTGATCAGAACCACCCGGCGATCTTCTGCAGTCGAGTATGGCATATGCGGTCTTGGTGGGGGAGGTGATCGCCACGGGGTAGGACCGAGGGTGCCGCGCTGGGGCGCGGCGGTCCCGGGTCCACTCTTTCGGACTGGCAGGACCGATTGAGACAGCGACTGCGATCACGACCACGACGTTTCTGGAAGCAGCTGTTTCGGAACAGAACGAGTATATATCTTCGGCACGGCCTATGGCCGACCGATTCTTATGAGCGCGACGCCATGGCGCGGCACCAACGCTGTAAACATGTCGGGCATGCTGCCAAGATCCTTATGAAGCCACAGGTCGCGCACGGGCTGGCTGCCTCTCAGGCCCAGGTCGGAAAACTTGACCGTTATGGCTGCCGCCCCCGGACCCCGGTTGAAGAGACCCACTGCCGTGGTCCCGTCGGCCAGGGGACGCGCCCATACGTCAAGCCAGCCGTCGCTGGATGTGCGGCCGGCCGCTTTGCCTAACAGGTCTTGATTGACGGCCAGCACTTCGCGATTTCCGAGCAGATCGACCGTCCACGGGTCAACGTGGCCAAGATCCGCACCGATCAGCATCGGCGCCGCCTGCAGCGCCCAGAGCGAAATGTGGGTGAGTTGCTCGTTCGGAGTCAACAGCGTCGGGCGCGAGCCCTGGCTCCAGCCGACCATGCCGACAACGAGCATATCGGTATCGTTCCAGTGGCCCGGCCCGGCATACTTCTCACGTCCGGTCTGCTGGAACCCGATGCCCGCCATGCTGGCCCAGCTGTCCCTGATGTCGCCTGTCATCCGCCACAGATTGCCGCCGACCTCTGTTCCCCACTCCCAGACGTTGCCGGCGCCGTACTGGCAGAGACTGTAAACGAAATCGCGGTCGACCTTCCGGAGCGCCTCATACATGACGCGATAGGGCAGTTTGCGATCCTCGAGCGTCGGGTTCCGCGATATTTGACTATAGGAGCACCAGTCGTACTTCAGGTAGTCAAATCCCCACCTGGCCCATGTGCGCGCGTCCTGCTCTTCGTGCTGGTAGCTTGCCGTTTTGCCCTGGCAGGTCGTCGGTCCCGGCGAAGAGTAAATACCGATCTTGAGGCCCTGGCCGTGGACATAGTCGGCAAGGGCCTTCATATCCGGGAAATTCACGTTTGTCGTGATCTCTCCGTTCGTGTCCCGAGACCCTTCCCACACATCGTCGATGTTGATGTAAGTGTAGCCCTGGCGCGCCAGCCCGCTCGCTATCATGCCGTCCACCGAAGCGCGGACCCGCGCATCGGTCACCGTATTTCCCCAGGCATTCCACGAATTCCATCCGAGCGGCGGGGTTAGCGCCAGTGAATTCTGTCCTCCGACGATGGTGATCTTGCCGGTAACCTTGCCCTTTGGCCCAGTCACAGTCACATCCACTACGGATCGGCCGTCCTGCTGGAGCGTTCCGGTAATCACGCCGGTTTTGGCATCGAGCGTCAGACCGGCAGGCAGGTTCTTGACGGCAAATCTGAGAGGACCTTCGCCGGAAGCGGGGATCATGAAGAGAAATGGGCGTCCGGGCGTTGCGCCGGTAATTCTTGGATAGTTGAGCGTTGGGGCTGCCGTTCGACTGGAAGCAATCGGCGGAGTTGCTTCAACGGGAATCGCCACAACCTCGGGCCTGGTCCCATCCGGAGTCATGATGATCACGGCGCCGCCCCAGTCGGCATTGTCGCCGCCGGTACCATCGTTGCCATCGTTCACGGCAAGCATCATGCGCCTGGCTCCTTTGAGATCAGCCACCAGCATCTTAGGCGCGTCGCCGCCGCGCATGATGCCGGAATCGGCGATCTTTTTACCGTCGACCCAGACACCGAAAATCACGCTGCCTTGCCCGACCGCGGTCGCGTCATCAATGCCGACCATCGATGTGAAAAGAACGGCCTTGCCCTTGAGGTCGATGGCCAGATCCGCGTCCGACATCAGCGGCACCGCGTGCGCGTAGACAGCGCCTCCGAGCGAAAACGTCAGCGGCGGGGGAGCGGCGGGCTGGCCGGCGCGAGCCTGGGCAGCCGCCTGGCCCGCCTGAGCAGGCGGAGTCGGTTGTCCGCGGCCGGCGCGGGGGCGCCTGATCGACGCTTTGCTGAGATCGGGGCTGTCAACCCAAACGCCGTTAGCAGGCGGATCGGCCAGACGCAGCGCAGCCGCGGCGTCTTGCGCATCGAGACGCGAGGCGCCTGATGCCATCACTGCCATGGCCACCGCAAATCCTGCAACCAGTTTAAGAGTCCTCATGGCGCTTCTTCCTCCCATCGGGTCATACGACAACAGAAAAAAACCTCTCTATCAGCGATAGGTTGGGCATCATTAGTGCACCTAAGCACTGCTTCCCGAATCAAATGGCCTCCCGTCGCTGGAATCTGTACGAGTTTATAGGACATCCGATCCGATGGCGCAAGTGAAAGCTTAGTTTACCTCTGCCGCGGCTGCCGGATACGACGCCAGCATATTAGTCTCAGCGCGATCGGTGTAAGTGACGTGACCGGATCCAGGCAGCATTCCCTGTCAGGATTTCTTACAACTGCAGTTTTCAAATCAAGTCATTACAAAATCAACAGTTATGGGATTATTGGCATTGAGTCACATCCCAGACTGTAAAGTTTCCCTATCACTCTGTCTCAGACACCTCGCGTAGCACTTGTTGCGCCGGCCGAGGGAGACAAGCACTTATCTTATTCTCGGGATATAGTTTAAATACGGCTGTCGGTAAGGTAATTCGATGTGACATGGATCTGGCATTAGAATTGCTTCATTCCTGCCTGGTGTCGGTTTTGGATTCGGGATTGTACAAACCACCGGGGGGCAGGTTCGCCAGATGTTGGCCTATCCCCAGATGTGGAGCAGACGCCAGTCCTCGTTTTTTAAATTCTTACGCGAGGGGAAATACGAAGGGGACACAACGCCACTCGCAAACTAAGGAAGGATTGACAATTATGTCTAAAATGCGGTTTTACTCATTTGGTTGCGTTATGGCTCTTGTGATTGTTCTGGCGAGTACCTCGCTGGCGGGACCGTTTCCAACTGGTTGGGCATGTGTCGGTGCTTGCGGCACGTTGGGCGCTGACGGTGTTGTGACCCTCTCGCCATACGGCAACCCGTTCTATGAATATGTCACAACCGCTGGCGGCGCCGGCGGTGCCGGAGAAATAGCAAGCGTCGGGGGAACGGACGGATCGATGCTCTCTACCCCGATATTCTTGGCGAATGCAAACGACGTCCTGGACTTCTATTTCAACTTTGTCACTTCGGACGGGGCTGGGTACGCCGACTACGGATGGGCAGAACTGGTTGACTCATCGTACAACCATGTGGCTTGGCTGTTCACGGGACGGACGGAGCCAAGTGGCAACATCGCTCCCGGGGTTGGCTTGCCAAACTTAGACTCGACGCTGAACCCCGCTACGTCGGCCATCATCCCTGGGGGCCCCGTTTGGTCACCGCTTGGCGGTTACTCGGGGTCTTGCTACAGCTCGGGCTGTGGCTACACGGGCTGGATCGACTCCCAGTACACAATTGCGACTGCCGGCAACTACATCCTCGAGTTCGGGGTGACGAACTGGGCAGACCAGATTTTCGACACAGGGCTGGCGATCGATGGCGTCAAGATTAATGGCACACCCATCCCCGTCGGCAATGTACCCGAGCCGGGAACGCTTTTGCTCCTCGGCTCCGGATTGGTCGGAGTCGTCGGTATGATTCGGCGCCGGAGATCTTAGATCCCAAGCCGCAGAGCAGTACCAGTCAAGCAAACCACTTTCGGACGGTCTTGTGTATGCAGGCCGTCCGAATTTTTTTGCCCACCCTATGTCGGAATTTTTGTCCCGTTGAAACCAGCTCCCTAACGGCGCACACACAACGCGCGATGGCCGATGGGGTCGCTGCGCTTCCGGGTGTATCGCTTCCCGGCGGCGAAGTCGAAACTCCAAGCCGTCCCAGAAGCACTGCCCGTGCTGCAGCTCCACGGGCAGCAAGCCGAAAGTCTGATGCTGCCCTTGATGTGGAAGCTGTAGACGTTCTGCGTCTGGTCGTGCAAGTCGGCAAGCTCGTCAATCGTCGGCAGCCGCCAGTCCGAGTAGCCGGCCAGGCGCAGGTTCGCGCAATATTTGCCGGCCTGGTCCCAATTCACGGCATTACCATTGTCCTGCTTTGTCCACATCAGCCCCGTCGCCGTGTCGGTCCAGGTGCCGGCTTGTTCCGCCAGGGCGACGGAAGCAAGAAGTCCCATCAGCAACATCAGCAGAACCTGAGGTCTCGTCTTCATTAGCGGTCTCCTAATGATGATGGACAGGACAGTAACAGGCACACGGACCGGAGTCAATCATCCACTACCGCATCCTAAAACAGCGTCGAAGGTTGGGTGACGTGTGGCCTGAAAATGGCAGGAAATCGCGCCGGGTGTTACCCCGGAGAGTTTTAGTGGCTTGGGCTGTTTTGCTGACTCATTGATTTATATGGTGCGCCCAGCGTGACTCGAACACGCGACCTTTTGATTCGAAAAGTCAGTAGATTTCGGACGAAAGCGTCCCAAAGGATTGTTTGGGGCACTCGCCTACCCTATAATCTGAGAGGCCTCTGCGGGCTTCTGGTGTCATACTCGCACTGGGGCTTAATACTGCGCTGGTGCGGACCAGATGGCCGGTTCCGATTCAGCCTTGCGGATCGGGGTCGCGCGCGACAGGCTTGGCTACTGAGAAGAGGCTGAGAATTCGGAGAGGAGTTATAACATGTTCAAGCAGATGACCCTGGTAATTTTCGTAGTTGCCCTGGGTCTTGTACTGGTGTGCGCACAAGAGAAACCGGCGCTCGTGGTTCATGCCTTCACTGTCCCTTCCGGCGTGAAATGGCCTTACGATATGAATGAATTGCAAACCCAGACGATCACGGCACTCAAGGCTAAAGATGGGGTACAATTCGACGTAGTTCCTGACGCTTCCCCAAATCAGTCCCGCGTCTATATTCTCGACGGCGAAGTCCTGGAGTGGCACAAAGGCAACACGGCAGAACGGCTGGTCATTGCTATGGGTTCGGTGGCTGGGCGCGAATCAGCGAAGATCCACTACTGGCTGACCGACAAAGATGGGAAAAGGATTTTCGAGCATACGGACACGATCCGGCAAACCTTCATGGGCAACCCACACGAAAAATCAGTCGGGACACTCGCGCGACCGTTCGGGGATAAAATCGCTGAGCGCTTGAAAGATGCGAAGCTGGTACCCGTGGGTGCCCCAGTAAAATAGTCGGGGGGGCGAGGTACGGATAGAGACTTTATCCATTCACAAGCTGTTCTTATCAAACTTCTTATGCGACAAAGAGCCAGCCTTTCCCATCCTATCGATGAGAGATGCGGGCTAATCGGCCGATGACTTCATAGTAGCCGAAGCGGACATTATCGATGGCGGCAAGAAGCGCCTCCTTAAGAATGTCGGCAGGCTTGTAGCGATGGGGGGCGGCAGTTTCCTGTTTCAGTGGCGGTCGGAGTCGTTTTTGGGCACCATCGGGTTGGCCGGATTGGTCACACCGTTGATCGTCGTCCCACTCGATGAGACCCCCCCGGCTCGCTGAAGGAAGGCCGCCGGAAAATCAAGCGTCGGCTCGGTTAGCTTAGACAAAGGCTCCAGTTGTTCCTTCTTCAGCTGCAAGTCCAAGCCTTTCAGATTGTCCTCTAGTTGAGAAACCGTGCGCGCGCCGATAATCGTGGAAGTGTGCAATCAAGCTTCTTTTAGTTTGGAGGCAGCGTATAGATGTCGGAATAAGCTGCAGTCCTGCATTGCAGACTTCCTCTGAATCCGCAGCACTTACCGGCAGGTCGGGCGCTCGCAAACTGGCATGCGCCCCAGAAACGCGCTTGTGGGAAACTGACGTGCCCGTTGAGAGGTTGGCCTCTCCCGCCGGCAATAATCTCAAACATCCGCTCTTGAACGATGCCCAAGCCAACTTGGACTGCTCTGCTGCTTCTTGCTTGAAGGTCGGCAGGCTGGGGGACTTTATGCCCGATGGCTGATGAAACAATGCCGCGAGGCGCTGGCGGAGATCGGGATGAGGCCCTCAAGCCAGGTAAGGCAAAACTGTGCTGCTTGGTACTCCCGTGGTACCTCGTAGCGAACTTTGAGATTTTCTGTTTTGAGAAATGTTTGTGAGTTATTGATTTAAATGGTGCGCCCGGCGTGACTCGAACACGCGACCTTTTGATTCGTAGTCAAACGCTCTATCCAACTGAGCTACGGGCGCACGCTTTGGCGAGAATAAATTACAGGACGAGACTTCTCTCCGCAACATCAAATTGGTGGCAGGAGCCACAATTAAGATCTCAGCATTCCAGCTTCAGCGAGGTCACCACGGCACGGAAGTAGGTGAATTCACCTTCCGTCAGAATCCATGCGGCCTCGATCCGCTTGGGTACGCGCAGCCCGTCGAACTCCCGAAAACCCATGGCAGCCCCGTCCAGGGAGTCGATATCGTGTTCTTCCCGACCATGCGTGGCCTGTCGGCTCGGCAGCCAAGCGGGCAGCCTCCGTCGCCGAGATCGATGTCCACCGTGGCGCCAGTCGGATCCTCCTTGTCCCGCACTCGCAGCGTCTGTGCGCCGGCAACTTTGACCACCAGTCGCCCATGCCCGTTCTCTTAAGCATCGGTGACGAGCATCGGTACGAGCTTGGCCGCTCGAAGACGCGCCTCCCAGACGAAGCCGCTACGCCTCACATCGATCACCTCCTCGGCCGTAAACGGAATCCAACAAGCACCGGGAGCGGAGCGCATCTCTCCCTCCTCGGTCAGCCGAACACGGCGTACACTACGCGCTGCTTCTTCGCCCCCGGGCAATGAGAACGATTTGAGCCCAATGAGCAGCTCCTGCGTTCCGTTGTCCTGCAATTCATGACTCTGCATCAACGCATCTTCCCTTCTCACCTGTGCGCGACGCTCTCAACAAAAGCGGCAGTGCAGACGCTCATCGCATACTCGGACAAGGGCGATATTATAGAACGGGTTCGCCCGGAGCCGTGTTATTCTCCTGGCGCAAGCGTAGATTTTTCGCCAATTCTTAGACCGAGGCATCGCAACGGATGCCGGAGGTGACGAAGCCCTGCAAGACTTCTGCATCCTGATGACTGCCCTAGAGAAGGGAGGGGGAGAAACCATGAACAGTTCCCGCAGGAAGTTCCTCACACGCTCTGCACTTGGCTGCATCGGTGTCGCCGCGGCCGGTTCGATCGCCGGTTGCAGGAAGGCCTCGGACGGGGGCGTGATCGCCCCCGCCCAACTGCCATCCGGTTCCCCGCCGACTTTCGGATCCGCGCCTCCGGTCGGTCCCGAGGTCAGCCCCGCCACCATCGCCGAGGCCGAGAAGCTGGTCCAGATACAGTACACCGCCAGCGAACGCGCGCAGGCAGCCGGGAATTGGCGTGTTTCGATGGCATCGGTCTACGAACGGCGCACGGGGCCGCGCAAGATCGCGCTCGAACCGACGCTTGCTCCGGCGACGCGCTGGGATCCTGTCCTACCGAGCGCCAATGCCGCACAGGGCCACGACCGTTTCGTCCGCAGCAGGCAACCTGCGGGCCCGCTGCCCAAGCGCAATGAGGATATCGCGTATGCTCCCGTGACGGCGCTGGCACAGTGGATCGAGACGCGGGCGCTCTCCTCCGAAAAACTGACGGGCATCTACCTTGAGCGGCTCGAGCGCTTGAATCCGAAGTTGCGCTGCGCGATCACCGTGACCCGGGATCTCGCACTCAGCCAGGCGAGGCGCGCAGATGCAGAGATTGCCGCAGGCAAGTACCGCGGTCCGCTGCACGGCATCCCCTGGGGCGCCAAGGATCTGCTCGATACGGCTGGCATCGCGACCACTTACGGCGCCGAGCCATTCCGTAAACGGATCCCCAATGCCGACGCGGCGGTGGTATCCCGGCTTCACGACGCCGGCGCAGTGCTGATCGCGAAGCTGAGTCTTGGCGCGCTGGCGCTGAACGACGTCTGGTTTGGAGGCCAGACCATGAATCCCTGGCTCCTGGAGGAAGGCTCATCCGGCAGCAGCGCGGGGCCGGGCGCTGCAACGGCGGCAGCATGCGTGGGATTCGCTATCGGCAGCGAGACGGGAGGCAGCATCGTCTCGCCGTCGATGCGTTGTGGCGTGAACGGCCTCCGTCCTACGTTCGGCCGCGTCGCGCGTACCGGAGCGATGACGCTTTGCTGGTCGCTCGACAAACTTGGACCGATGGCGCGCGGCGTCGAAGACACGCTGCTCGTGCTGGCGGCGATAACCGGTCCGGATGCCGGCGACCTGTCGAGTGTCCCCAGCAGGCTCGACTTCGATGCGACCACGGATGCACGGGGCTTGCGCATCGGGTACATTCCAGCTTGGATGAACAGCGCGCCCGCCACGGCAGTGGATCGAGCCGCGCTGGAAACCGTGAAAAACGTCGGCATGACGCCCGTCGCGGTATCACTTCCGGATTGGGCTTACGACTCGCTCAACATCATTCTCTTCGCCGAGGCGGCGGCCGCCTTCGAGGAGCTGACGCTCACTCATGGCGTCGATTCTCTCAGGATGCAGGTTCCGGACGCCTGGCCCAATACGTTCCGGCAGGCGCGTTTTTTGTCGGCAGTCGATTTCGTGCAGGCGGATCGGCTGAGGCGCAAAGTGGCGCAGGAGATGGCGCATCTTTTTGAAAGCGTCGATCTGCTGCTCGTTCCGTCCTTGCGCGATGAGATCCTGACCATTACCAATTTTACCGGCCACCCTTCACTGACGCTGCGAGCAGGTTTCATCCAGGTGGATCAGGCGCGCAGTGATTGGGCCCCGGACCCGACGCATCCGCTTCCCGTGTTCTCGCCAAAGCGCCGCGTTCCTCACGGAGTCACTTTGATCGGGCGCCTGTTTGACGAAGGCACACTGGGCCGTGCCGGCATCGCCTTGGAACGCGCGTTTGGCGTCGCCGCCGAGCGCCCTCCCGGCGCCCTCCCGGGTTCTGACCACTTCGGCCGGCTGTTCTCCCCTTGAGTTTCAGTGGGCGCGCAGGCGTTCGGCGGATTGCCTGCAATTCGAGGGTCGTGCAAGGTATTCGGAGCGTCGTCAATCATGTCTCATGATGAAAATCTCAGGTGCCGCGCCTTCGGCGCTCCATCCATCAACAATCCCTATCCCGGCCTGACGGCCGGGCCTATTCATTGCCGGCCCTTCGGGCCTGAATGACAATATGATCACACCGAGGGCTACCAAGAGTCGCGTCCCGGTTCGGATGCGTGTGGTGAATTCAGACAACCCGCGATGGGCGGGCATGCGCATGAATATATGTCGTTCTGTACAACTCCATGATCAA
>JBEKIX010000070.1:0-19102 GCA_050011535.1 Acidobacteriota bacterium | reverse complement strand
ACGGGTCAGGTCAACGCGCAGGCAATTTCCACGGTGGTTTTTCATGAATCGACCCTCGCGCCGCTTTGCCAACTCCTGCGCAATGCCTCACCCCGGGCACGACAGTATTGGGCGCGCCTCTGGCTGGCACTTCCCTCGACGGCCAGAAAGGCTTCGAGCGAAACTTCCCTATAGTCCTCGCGAAACGATAGGGCTTGCGTCGGGCAGGCGCTCACACACGCAATCTCGCCGCCGCACAGGTCGCAAAAAAGCGGTAGGTCTGCGTAAAAGCCGATCGCGCCGATCGGGCACGACTCGACGCAAGTCCTGCAGGCGTTGCACAACTCTTTTTCGAGGAGGATCTGTCCTCTGTCACCGACGATGAGCGCTCCGGAAGGACATTCGAGACATGGTTTTTGCGTGCAACTCGTGCAGACGACCGCCAGGTCCAGGCCGATTTCTTCGAGCTTCGCAACCTTGATGCGCGTCAAGGCAGGCGAAACCGCGCCAAAGTGATGGCAGCTGCAGGCCACCTCGCACATCCTGCAGCCGGTACAGGTCCTGACATCGCATTCAATCATCGGAACGCTCTTCCACGGAGTCGATGCGCAGAATCACATTGCCCGCCGGATCGGGACAAAGCACGCGGCACTCTTCCTTCAGCCAGTCGCCGTCCTCGAGGGCGCGCTGTTTGGCCGGTAGCAGCGGCAACACAGCCTGCAATGCGTAAAGACAAAAATGCCGGCCCGGCGGGATGTAGATGCGGCCGCTCCGCAAAACAAAGCAATCCCCAGGTTTCATTCGGGAGGTGCAGTGGCCATCGACGGTTTCCACCTCAACGCGCAGGGTTTTCAGTTGGCCTTTGGGCTCGTCGCCGTCGTCGTTCCCGCCCGCAGAAGAGGCTGGATGAGTTCCCTGTTCGCGGTCGGCACAGTCTTCCACTTTTTTTGTCCGTTCGATGCGAAAGATCACGCGGCCTTTCGGGTCAGGGCATTGGGCGTGATCGACGCGCCAAAGCCAGTCCTCGTCCGATGCCTCGGCGATCTCTCTCTCCTTTGCCGGAATGAGGGGCATGAGGCTCTGCAGCGCCCAAAGACAGATATAACCACCCTCGGGAATATGGATGTCACCATCACTCACGATGAAATAGTCGCCCGTTTTCATCGGAGGATCTGCAGTACATACCCCCATGACCTTCTTGACTGTGATTTTTAATTCGTACACTGAGAACTCCCCGAGCCGGATAGAACCCGATCTTCCCACAATGAGTGAGAAAAAACAAAGCATAATGCGAGGGCTTTAAAACGCTAGAAACTGGGGACACTGACGAATAGCCCCGGCGGGGCGACAGAAGATGATTCTGGTCTCTTCCCAATGCATGGCGTTGGTGAGACTACGACGACGCCGATGAGTCGCTCGACATCTGCTACAATTCCGGTCTTGTGGAAGAATCCGGGAAACTGAAGAGACGGTTGCTGAAACGCGTCGGGCAGGCGATTGCCGACTATGAGATGATCGCGGCGGGTGACCGCGTAATGGTCTGCATGAGCGGAGGCAAGGACAGCTTTACCCTCCTCAGTCTGCTTCGCGATCTGCAGGCGCGCGCGCCGGTGCGGTTCGATCTTTTCGCGGTATGCCTTGACCAGAGCCAACCGGGCTTTCCCGCGCAGGTTATGGAGCAATACCTTCTGGCCGAGGGTGTCTCATTCCGGATCCTGAAACGCGACACGTACTCCGTCGTCACCGACAAGACAACTCCGGGGAAAACGACCTGCTCCCTGTGCTCGCGCCTGCGCCGCGGCGTTCTCTATAATGTTGCCGTGGAGGAGGGTTGCAGCAAGATCGCACTGGGGCACCACGCGGACGACATTCTGCAAACGCTTCTGCTTAATCTGTTTTTCAATGGCTCGATGAAGGCCATGCCTCCGATCTTGAGGAGCCAGGATGGACGCAACACCGTCATCCGCCCGCTTGCCTATTGCTGGGAAGCCGATATTGCCGGGTATGCGGCGCTTCAGAGGTATCCCGTCATCCCCTGCAACCTCTGCGGGTCTCAGGAAAATCTTAAGCGGAAGCGCATTCATCGGCTGATCGGCGAGCTGGAGAAGGAAATGCCGGGCATCAGGAGCTCAATGCTTGCCGCCCTGGGAAAAGTTGTTCCCTCTCATCTCCTGGACCGGTGCCTGTTTGATTTCCGATCCCGCTGCCGGCCGGCCGCCCATCGCCAGCACCGCTTGAAATCGGCCAATTAGCACCCCGGTTCCACCGCCGGTCCTAGTGGCCATCCGCTGAGGTTCATGGGTCGTAGGTAATGCCGTTAACTTAAGGTCAAGATCGGGCAAGTGGGCAAAAAACTTGCCACAGATTTCACAGATTACACGGATTTAAGAGCGAAAAAGCCGGATGGTGGGAAAGGCTGTTCAGTGAAATCTGTGTAATCTGTGGCAAGTTCTTCAAATTGCGCTTAAGTTAGCCGCATTGGGTCTGATGTCTTGGGAAGGTATCGCTCGAATTCGGGTGGAGCTTTTGTTCTGTGAACGACCTGGGTTCCAAGCCTCGGATGTTTGAACCCGAGCAGGAAGGCATGAAGGCCCAGGCGGCCAAGAGGGTTTACCTGGCTTCCGTAGGCTCGATCCCCGACGATGGGATGCCCGAGTTCCGCCATGTGAACGCGAATCTGGTTTTTCCTGCCCGTCTCGAGCGTCACTTCCAGAACGGTGAGTTGCGGGAAACGCCGCAGAACGCGGTAATGAGTGATGGCCTCCTTGCCTTCTGCTCCATCCTGAATCGAGTGCATGCGCTTCATCCGATTCTCGGCGAGCCGGCTGCGAATGGCGCCCCTGCTTTGTTTTACCTGGCCTTCGACAATCGCCCAGTATTTGCGCTGGATCTCGTGCCGGCTGAACAGGGCTTGCAGTTTCGCCTGGATTGGTTCCGATTTGGCGAACACCAGCACCCCGCTTGCAAATTTGTCGAGGCGATGCACGATGAACAGCTTCAGGGAGAACGTTCTTTGAGATATTGGCGCAGGTAGGCGTAAACGGTGCGCTCTCGCTCGTGCGCCGTCGCCACCGTCAAAAGCCCTACCGGTTTTTCGACAAGCACAAGGTCGTTGTCCTCAAAAACTATCTTGAGGCCGCGCACGACCAGTCGAGATTCCCCTTGGTCAGCCACCTCAACAGCAGCTCCCGCACAGATGCGCTGGGAAGCGACCTTTGCCGTCTGACCATCCACTTGAACGCGCCCGTGTTCGAGCATTCGCCGCAGGGTTCGATTGGACGCACCCGGGATCAGGACTCGAATTGCCTCAAGAAGGGAACTCTCAGCCGGAAGTACGAATTTCACCTAGCTCCCATTGCAGATGAGCATCCGGGTGGAATCCGCGAAGCGGACAGTGATTTTATTGGGCGCAATGAAGGATTGGACGCAACCCAATCCGAAGGTGCGGTGCTCGATCCAATCGCCTTCTCCGAAATTTCCCGTCATGCTATAGGTCTTGTGAGGTTTGTCTGAGGCCTCTTGCATGATTTCGTTCCAGGTCTGCCTGGTGCGCTTGGTGGGAGACTTCGCTTTGGCCGGCTTTTTTGCAGCGGCCTTCGGCTGGGGCTTCTCCGCCCGGTAATTGTGCTCACCCCCGCAGGTATTGCATTTCACGCGGCTCGGCTTCACGCCTTTCATGCTTACCACAGTATGTGCCAGCACCAGCTTGCACTTTGTGCAATAGGCTTCCACATCCGTACCTGCGGCGACTTTCTTCATGACATGTCCTCACAGTGTTAGCCAGAAATTAACGAAACATTTTACCATAGCAGTGCCCAATAACCCAATGATTTGAGCGTGGTCACGCGATACAGACAGTGACAAATCCCGGGGCGGCACAGCTTCATCGCTGGGTGTGAGCCCATAAGCGCAAACTGAAGCCACTTCCCAACGTGGACCTGGACTTGGGCTTGGACCTGGACTTAGACGTGGACGTTTCCGCACTCGACACATTTTCGAGAGCTTTCTAACGGTTGAAAGAGGAAGTCCAGGTCTGCGTCCAAGTCTATGTCGAAGTCTACGTGCGGTGGCAATCGATCAAAGCTTATGGGAGAGGGTCGACATGAAGCGGCGGATCTCGTCCAGATTCTCTCGAATCCCTGACATTTCGCCTTGAGAAGAAGCTCCCGCCGCCTGGGTGCGGGGTTCAACCAGGCTCTCGAATTGTTTTTGCAGGATCTGCAACTGGGTTTGCCCCTGGAGAAACTCCTCCCGCAGCAGCGCGATTTCCTTGTGGGCAGCCGTCTCAGACTCCTCTTCCGAGTCCGGCAAGCGTGCCTCCAGCCCGTCGATGCGCCCACACCACTGGCGCAGCTCGGCTCTCAGGGCGAGGACTTCCTTTTCAAGGTCGGCAGCCTTCGCCGTGTTGAAAGAGAGAGCCTCTTTTCTCAGGCTTGCGGTGCTTTGCTCCAGTGATTCGAGCATGTCGCGCAGCACGAGATGGTTCTTCTTCAGTTCTCCGATCTCCGAATAGCGGAGCGTGACGTTTTGAAGGGCGGCCTTCAGTTCGCCGAGTTCCTTGAGCACGGAGTCCGGCGGTGGCTCTGCCTTGACTTGTGCCGAGTTTGCAGCAGCCGCTTCAACACTGGTTAATCGAGCATCCAAGCGGGTGAGCTGTTCGTGAACCCCTGGATCGGCGAGCCTGGCGAGCGCGTCGATGCAGGTTGCAAGCCCTTGTTCCACGCGTTCGATGCGCCGGCCTATCGCTTCGATATCGATCGCGCTCACTTCCTTGCGGAGCTCAGCGAAATCGCCGCGGCTGGGCGGCTCCGGAAGGGCCGCAAGCGCCGAGAGGCTTTGTTCCATTCCCTCCTCGAGCGCGCTGATTCTGTCCAGGTTTTCCTCGAGCCGCGCCTCAAGGGATCGGAGCTCGCCCCCGATGCGTCTCCGTTCCGCCCGCTCAAACTCCAGCTCGTTGAATCGTTGCTGCACATCTTTCAGAAAACGCCGGATCTCGAGGAGTTCAGGCGGTTCTTCCGGACTACCTTCGGCAGACGCGTTGAAGTTGTTCTGCGGCGCCGGTACGTCTGGAGGCATTGCCGGGTTCTGACCACGAAGGGCGAGGTACTTGGAAAACACCACTCCGCACTTCCTGCAGTCAATCCGCTCTTCTTGAAGGAATCCGCATTTAGGGCAATTCACGACGAAGGACTCCAGACACTCCAAGTGTCTCTCCCGGGGGTTCGTTGTCTATGATCGGCAGGAATCACGAGTTTCTTCACAACAAAGCCTTTGCTGATACCAGAGGAGGCCAATAATGGTCTTGGCGTCGGCGATCGCGCCTGTCCTGATCATCTGAAGGCACTCGTCGAGTGTGTGGCTGATCACGGAGAGGTGCTCCCCTTCCTCGAGACGCTGCGCCACGAAGGTCAAGCCCTCGGCGATGAAAAAATGGATGATCTCATCACAGAATCCGGGTGAGGTGTGGTAGGAGAATTCGTAGCTCATGACCTCCGCCCGATAGCCGGTTTCCTCCTCGAGTTCACGCTTTACGTTCTCCAGCGGCGTTTGGCCGCTGTCGAGCTTGCCGGCGGGGAACTCGAGAATGTACTCTTGGAGCGGATAGCGAAACTGGCGGATCAGAAGGAGCCGCCCATCTTCCAGCACGGGAACCGCGACCACGCCACCCGGGTGCTTGACCACTTCGCGCACCACGTCCCGGCCCGAAGCCAGGCGTACGGTATCGACCACCAAATCCACTACCCTGCCCCGGTATACTTCTTCGTGCTTTACCACGGCGATCTCCGGATTCTGTTCTACTTCCATTTACTCTCTCCCCTTATGGAATTGCCTGCATGTTACAATGGGACGTTGTCTCGACCGTGCCTGTTCTCCGGATCGCCGGGAGTCTGATCCAGCCCCGAGCGCGTCCCCTACTCGAGGAAATCTGGGTGAGCCGAAAACGCCTGTTTCTGATCGACGGCATGTCGCATATCTACCGTGCTTACTATGCCATACCGCGGCTGAGCAATTCCAAAGGAATTCCCACCAATGCGGTGTACGGCTTTCATTCCATGCTGCGCAGGATCATCGAAGAGGAAAAACCGGAATATATCGGCGTCGCCTTCGACCTGGAAGGACCGACGGTGCGCCACGAAAAGTTTGAGGCCTACAAGGCCACGCGCAAGCCGATGCCCGAGGACCTGGTTGCCCAGCTGCCGCTGATTCGGAGGCTGTGCGAAGTGTTTCAAGTGCCCGTCATCTCTTATCCGGGTTACGAGGCCGACGACATCCTGGGCACACTGGCCCGCAAGGCCTCCCAGGCCGGGCTTGCCGCGATTCTGGTCACAAGCGACAAGGATATGCTTCAACTGGTTAACGACGACATCCTGGTTCTCGACCCCGGGAAGGACGACCTGATCCTAGACGCCCATAAGGTTGTCGAGAAGATGGGTGTCAAGCCAGAGCAGGTGCCCGATCTGCTCGGACTTTGGGGAGATGCATCCGACAACATCCCGGGCGCCCCCGGGATCGGCGAGAAAGGGGCGAAGGAGATCATACAGACTTTCGGCACGATCGAAAACGCCCTGAAAAACTGGGATCAGGTCAAGAAGAAGACCTATCAGCAAAGCCTGCGCGACAACGCCGAGATCATCCGTGTAAGCCGTGAACTAGCCACCATTCACCAGGACTTGCCTCTGGAGCTGGACCTTGGCGCTCTCGTTCTGAGCGCTCCGGACCGCACGGCTGCGCTCGAGCTGTTTACCGAGCTCGAGTTCAAATCCCTGATCCGTGAGTACACGGACGAGCAGCCGAAGGAGATGCCCAAGGCGGGCTGGCTTAGTCCTGAAAGCGCGTCAGCATTCCTGGCAAGTCTGGATCGGAGGACACCCGTATACCTGGCGCTGAATCTGCATGAGGGAGCGATGGGCAAGAAGGAGGCGGAGGCCGCCTGCTTGAGCGCGGGTTCCGCGACCCCGGTGATACTCGATTTGAGAAATAACGAAATTGCGCGCCTCTGGGATCGCGCCGTGCACGATCCCGCCTTGACCGTGATCTGCTGGGATTCCAAGCTCTGCAGGCTGGCGCTGGAACGTGGCCGCGTGCACATGGATGCGAACGCCGGCGACGTGATGTTGATGGCTTTCCTTACCAGCCCGCAAGAAGGCGACTACACGCTCAAGCGCTGGGCCATTAACCGGCTGCAGATCTCGATTCCCGAACCGGAAGGCACCGGACGGCTGCTACCCGATGCCAATCGAGAGGCTGTCGCAGATGCACTCGTAATGGAGCTGGTCTCCCTGCGCCGGCTCCACGAACAGCTCTCCTCGCAATTGGACAGCCTGGAAATGCGCGGTCTCTATGAAGATATTGAATTGCCTCTAGTCCCTGTGTTGGCGGACATGGAACGTGCCGGCGTAAAGGTGGACGCGACTGTGCTGCGGTCGCTTTCTGCTGAAATGGAGAAGCAGCTCTCCAGCCTCACGCGCCGGGTTTATGAGGCGGCGGGCGCCGAATTCAATATCAACTCACCCAAGCAGCTCGGCGAAATACTGTTTGAAAAGCTCAACCTGCCGATGCGCAAAAAGACGCGCAAGACCAAGGGCTACAGCACGGACCAGGCGGTTCTTGAGGAGCTGGCCGAATCCTATGAATTGCCGAGGTTGATCCTGGAGTACCGCCAGTTCACAAAGCTGAAGTCGACCTACGTGGACGTCCTGCCGACACTCATTCATCCTGACACAGGCCGTGTGCACACCTCTTTCAATCAGACCGGAGCTGCTACCGGCCGATTGTCGAGCTCGGATCCCAACCTGCAGAACATTCCGATCCGCACCGAGTTGGGCCGCCGCATCCGCGGCGCTTTCGTTCCCGAAGAGGGGAATCGTCTCATTTCTGCCGACTATTCCCAGGTGGAGCTGCGCGTGCTGGCTCATCTTTCTGATGACGAAGTGCTCACCGATGCCTTTCTCAACAATGAGGACGTTCACGAGCGCACCGCCAGAGAGGTGTTCAGCCAGGCCCAACAAGCCAACCGCGCGGAATGCCGCCGCATGGCGAAGGTGATTAACTTCGGCATCGTCTATGGGCTTTCAGCCTTTGGCCTGGCCCAGAGACTCGGCATCTCGCGCGAGAATGCGCAAGCGTTTATCGACGCTTACTTCGAGCGCTACAAAGGAGTTCGCGCATGGCTAGACCGCACCATCGAGGAGGCGCGCAGGAACGGCGTGGTCCGCACGCTCTTCGGCCGCATCCGCCCGATTCCGGACATTCTCACCAAGGATTATGCGGCACGGCAATTCGCGGAACGGATTGCCGTAAACAGTCCGATTCAGGGAACGGCCGCTGACATCATTAAAATCGCCATGATCCGGATCAGGCAGGCTTTGAAAAAAAGGGGGCTATCCTCTAGAATCCTACTTCAGGTTCATGATGAACTGGTTCTCGAAAGCCCGGACGCAGAGGTGGAAGAGGTCCAGGCAATCGTGCGATACGAAATGGAAAACGCCGTTTCCCTGAAAGTCCCTCTGCGCATTGAGATGGGGTCGGGTACAAGCTGGATGGACGTCAAGTAGCGTACCTGATTCGAGATTCGAAATTCGAGATTACTGAATCTCGAATCTCGAATTTCGAATCTCGAATTTCGAATTATTGAAGTGGTTTGCGATTTTGGCACGCATTGGCTATCTTCATTAGGAAGTTTTCTGTTAGCGGCCCGGAGAACGGCGCGCGCGTTCCCATAAAAATTAGGGAACCGGAAGCTGGGCGCATCGTGTAAGCATAAGGCATCGTAGAAGCTGGGAAAGAGGGAAGGAATGACTGAGGCGCGAGGGGATACTTTGCCAATGGATGGCTTGGACCTTAGCCTTCAGCAGCCCATCCCGCACACCGACAACAGTCTGGTGCGGGAGTTTATCGCCGGCAATGATGCCGCGTTCACCTTGTTGGTGACCAAGTACAAGGACGCGCTGACCAACTACCTCAACATGATGGTCGGCAATTACGATGTTGCCGCGGATCTGGCGCAGGAGACTTTCCTCCGCGTCTACCGGAATATCCGACGCTACAGCAACATTTATCAGTTTTCGACGTGGCTCTACCGCATCGCGACCAATTTGGCCATCGATGAGATGCGCTATCGCAAACGGCGCGGACAGGTTTTCTACAACAATGTCTGGGACAGCAGTAGGACGAACGAAAGCGAACGGCCGGAGATGCAGATTTCCGATGTCCGGCGCGGGCCGAGAGACGAGTTTCTGCGCAAGGAGAGCAGCCAGCTTCTCGGGGACGCAATTCGCTCCCTGCCCGAGAAATATCGCACGGCTTTTATTATGAAGGAGATTCAGGAACTACCTTACGAGACCATTGCCCAAGTCCTGAAGTGCTCACCGGGCACGATCAAATCGCGCCTGCACCGGGCCCGGGAACTCCTCCAGCGTAAGCTGGAGCATTACATGTAGACTAAAACCATGGATTGCCGCACTTTTCATAGGAAATTGGAGGATTACCTCGAAGGCGGGCTCGACTTTCCCGCCCGATTCGGCATGGAGCGGCACGCCAAACAATGCTACGCGTGCGAAAAGGATGTCACAGAAGCGATGCGCCTGCGGCGCATGGCTCGCGAGCTCGGACGTGTGGCGGCGCCTCCGAATTTCGAGACTGCGCTACTGGCGAAGATACGGGCTGGAAAGCCTCAGCACCGATTCTGGCATCTCCAAAACCTGTGGTTTTACGGGTTCGAGGAGTTCCGATGGCGCCTCGCGGGCGCGACCGCTCTAATCACCATTTGCATCGTGAGTGGGGTGTATTACCTCAACTTCGGGACCGGCACGAATCAAGCGACGGCTTTGCAGGCGCCCGCGAGCCGTTCGTCGTCCCAGCTTCTTGATGCGAACGCCGTTCCGCCGGCGCAGGCTGATTTTGACCTGGCAGGCGCTTCCATGGGCAATAACTCTGCGTCAAAATTCAGCCGGCCCGTGCTTCTCGGCCGTGAACCGTGGACCACGCCATTTGTGGATCCGGGTGACTCCGACTATGTACAGGTTCTGGTCCCCGTTTCCGACGGCCGGCAGCTCATCATGCAACTGCCCAAGACCATTCACATGCGTTATGGCCCACCATCGCGAGATTATTTTCTCCGATATGTGAGCCACTGACCTGACCATGCGCCGACCCGGATTGCACGCAAACTGCTCCTCCTGCCTGATGATACTGGGAGTTATCATCCTGGCGGTTCCCGCTGCGAACGGCCAAGGAAAAGCCCGGGGCAAGCCAATTGAGTTGAACCTCGTTCAGGTGAACATCACCACCGAAACCATCGGCGATCCGATGCCCGTGGTCGAATTCGACGGCAAGATCATCCAGAACTACCGTCCCAAAATCATCAAGCTCTTCCCATCGGCCGGCATCGTGCTCGACGACAAAGGACACGTGCTGGTGTTTCTGGGATACACGTGGGTGGATATTTACCAGCGTAAGCCCCGCGTGGAAGTCGTCGACGCCCGAGGGCAGAAACACGCCGCGAAGCTCATCGGGATCGATCAGAGCGTGCGGGTGGCAGTCGTTATGTGCCAGGGCGCCGGTCTGAAGAAAACACCGCTCTGCGAGCGTTGCGAATTCAAGGACGGCGACACAATTGTCGTGCCCTTGCTCTCTGACCCCAGCGCTTCTAGGTTCGAGACCGCCCGCATTCTGTCCGTAAGCAACGGGGCTGACTCTCTCGGCTCCAGTGGATGGTCACTAAGGATCGATCGTCCTTTGAGCGTTGTGGGCGCGCCCTTGCTGAATCCGCGCGGTGAAGTGCTCGGACTCATCGCCGACCAGCCGGACGTGGAGGTCTCGGCAGCCCAGCACGGCACGGTCACAGTCTTACCCGAAATCTTGCCCGTGTCCCAAATGCTGAATGCAGCAAATAAGATCATTAAAACTGGAGGCGATATTCAGACAGGCTGGCTGGGTGTTCAGGTGGATCCGGAAGCACACCTGGACTCCGGTTTGATGATCACGGAGGTGTTTTCGGGCAGTCCGGCGCAGAAGGCGGGATTGCTCCCGGGCGACATTATGATGAGATGGAACGGGGCAGCAATCCGAGAGTGGTCCAAGCTCATCGATGTCGTGGAAAACACTCCCTTGGGATCCAAGGCGGCCATCCAGGTACTGCGCCAGGGCAGAGCGATGGAGTTGGCCGCTGTTATTGAAGCCCGCAAACCTCAAGACACTCAGGACAGGCTAGTCTTTGCGTTTCCCGCTGCGATGCCTTTATCCGGCGCCCAATCCGCCGATATCGACACTCTGATGCAGGCTGCGCTCGGGATCGCCGCATTGGCGCTGACCCCGCAACTGGCCGGTGCTCTCCAGTTGCCTGTACAGACCGGCCTGCTCGTGGGCAGCGTCAATCCTCAAACCGCTTTCGCCGTCGCGGGAATAGAGGCCGGAGACGTAATTCTGATGGTCGATGGCGTGCAAGTGCAGAATCCTCAGAACTTCTACGATCACATCAAGTCACGGGGCTGGGGCAGCAGGCTGATCCTGCGGCTGCTGCACAAAGGGAAGGTTGAGTCGAGCACGGTCCAACTGCCCAAGCTTCCCGCCGCCTCCAAAAAGCATCCTTCCTGACCATTTCAATTGGGGACAGTCCCCAATTGAAATGGTCAGGAGGAGCGCAACCCTTCGAGGAACCGATTGATCTGGAGATCCAATTCCTCGGTATTGCCATAGGCGCCGAGGCAGAGCTGCGGTGACGGGTTGCCGGTTATCATCTTGGAAATGAACAATCCCTTGCGGTAAACGCACAGCACATTCTTGCCCTTCTGCAGCGCACGGGCAATTTCATAGCCGACGCCCAACGAGGGCGTTGAAACCTCCGCGATCATCGCGTCACACACACGCATCCATGCGATATCGCGCTCATAGACGGCGCGCGGCGACACCGAGGCTTCATCTTCCAATACGCGCGCACTGGCTACGTGCTCGCTCGGCACTTCGTGGCCCAGTGCCTTCAGCCGCGCCACAATATGCTGATAGACGGGCAAGTTCTCGCGCCCACCCGAGATTGCCCCCGAGAAGTAAATCCGCATGCTCCCACCCAAAAGATTCCGGACGGTGCCGGTCTGATGAAACCGATGCTATCATTCTCTCGATGCCATTGGCGAGCAGTGTTCCAGAGTGTCCATGATTCAGCAAGACATGAAGAGAGGATGACGCATGAGATTCCGAAGCGCCTTAGCCGGATCAGGATACTTTTCCCTGCTCCTGGCCAATCATATCGGACCCGCCGGCAAGGTGTATGCGATAGACATTAGTCCCGACATGATTCTCTATCTGAACCGCAGAATTCGCGATCTGCATTGATCGCGGCCAAATCCTCTGGCCCCGCGGACAATGCCGTGATAGAAAAAGCCGAGATCATTCCACAATTTCGAGGAGATACCTATGAGGCGCGCAATTATGGTGACATTAGCATGGGGCGCACTCCTGGCGCAGGGTGCACCGCAGGGAAAAAACACAGTGCTCGTGGACCGGGTCGGCGATACTGGTTTCATCCAGCTACAGGCCGAGAGTTTCAAGACGCTCGATGTGCGCCAGCAGCAGCTTGCCTATTGGCTGACACAGGCATCCATCGCGATCGATCCCATCATATACGACCAGCTGTCGCGGTTTGGACTTCAACAGAAGCGACTCCTGGAGGAGATCATTGCCCATCCTCAAGGCATCGATCCCAAGCTGATGGCCAGGATCACCGACTTCGCGAAGCTGTTTTGGGCCAATCGCGGCAACCACAACGAGATGACCTCGCAAAAATTCCTGCCCGGCTTTACGTTCGAAGAGCTGCGGGAAGCCGCGCTCAGCGCACAGAAAAACGGCGCCCTGAAGACCGCTTACGCCGACCTGCCGCCGCTCCCAACGCCGGCCTTGCTGGCCAAAGAGCTCGACCTGCTCAAACCCTCGTTTTTCGATGCCAATTTCGAACCCATGATCACCGCCAAGAACCCGCAAGGCGGCAGGGACATCATTCAGGCCAGCTCGAACACTTTTTATGAAGGCGCCTCGCTGGCGGATATGAAGAGTTTCCACAGCAAAAACCCGCTGAATTCGCGCGTGATCAAGGGACCGGATGGCAAGCTGCGCGAAGAGGTTTATCGCGCGGGCACGCCGGACGGCAAGATGCCGCCCGGCCTGTATGCGACCTTCCTCAAGAAGGCGATCTCCTGCCTCGACAAAGCGCGCGCGGTGGCAGAACCGCCGCAAGCGGCCGTGCTTGCCGGCCTGATCCGCTTTTATCAGACGGGAGACTTCAACGATTGGCTCCAATTCGGCGCCGCCTGGGTCCAGAGCAATGCCACCGTGGATTTTGCCAACGGCTTCATTGAGATTTATCGCGACGCAAACGGCATGAAAGGCAGCTCGCAAAGTTTTGTCTCCGTCACCGACAAAGTCGTGACCGATGCGATGGTAAAGCTGGCGCAGAACGCGGCCTATTTCGAACAGAAGGCGCCCTGGGATGCAAAATACAAGAAACAGACGTTTAAGCCCCCTGTGGTAAAAGCGGTCGAGACACTGATCGAGACCGGTGACTTCTCGGTCACCACCACGGGCGACAATCTGCCCAACGAGAACGAGATTCACGAGAAGTACGGCACAAAAAACTTTCTGTTTACCGCCTCGAGCCGGGCGTTGAACGATGCCGCGGGCTCCAGCTCCATCGAAGAGTTTGGTCCCAGCCCGGAGGTTATCGAGCGCGCCAAGAAGTACGGCGACCAGGCGGAAGACCTGATGACCGCCATGCACGAAGTCATCGGTCACGGCTCCGGAAAGCTGAGTGACCGCGTAAAGGGCGGAGCCGAACCATTTCTGAAAGAGTACTTTTCCACTCTCGAGGAGGCGCGCGCCGACTTGATGGCGCTTTGGAATGCCTGGGACCCGAAGCTGAAAGAGTTGGGACTGGTCACCAATCAGGATGAGGAAGCAAAATCGATGTACGACACTGCGGCGCTCGTCGTGCTCACACAGCTCCGGCGGATCCCCCGCGGCGATACGATCGAGGAAGATCATCAGCGCGACCGCGCATTGATCGCCAACTACATCATGGACAGGACGGGCGCGATCGAAATGTTCGACCGCAACGGCAAGACGTATGTCCGGGTCAAGGATTACCAGAAGATGCATGAGGGCGTGGGCCGGCTGCTGGCCGAATTGATGCGCATCAAAGCCGAAGGCGATTACAACGCTATCCGAACCCTGGTGGACAAGTACGGGGTGCACTTCAGCCCGGCGCTGCGCGACCAGGTCGTGGCGCGCTACAAGAAGCTGGACTTGCCTACCTACTGGGCCGGCATCAATCCTGAACTGACCGCCGAAATCGCCGCGGACGGCCAGGCAACCAAGGTGCAGATCGCGTACCCGCGCGATGCGGTTCACCAGTATCTGCGCTATGCCGCCATGTATGATCCTCCTCTGGCGGAAAGGCGCAAGTAACGCTTCACGCGGAGAGCGGTTGGGTTCAGGAGGCCTCCGAAAGGTAGGCGTAAAGCTTATGCGCGCCCCGGAGGAGCCAAAAGATAATAGCCCCGAGTTGTTTGATGGACCATCATCAAATCGTCAGAGCCGCTTCCCGCCACCGACGCATCATGTTGTTGATATCTACAGCGTCCCGTTAGGGACGCCACGAGATTAGCCCGGCACTTCAGTGCCGGGACCGTGGAATCCCACTGCCGCAAGTCCCGTAGGGACGGCTGAATTGTTCCCAGGCGAACCCTTCGTTTTATTGGATCTGGAACCAACGATCTGTGCCATGCCTATCAATCGTCCCTACGGGACTCTTCGTCATGCGGATGCCTGATCCCGGCACTAAAGTGCCGGGCTATTTTCACCGCGTCCCTACGGGACGCAAAATGGCCGAACTTCAGCTGCCCTTCGGGCCTCAAAAAATCACAATTTCAAGACGCGCCCAAAACGTGCCGATTCCCAAAATGATCTTTCGTCGGCGACATTATTGATGACGTTTTGATCAGCTGGCCTTTGCGGCCTTCCCGGTTTCAAAGGCCATCATCTTCTTGTCGTCGAGAACTCCCTCCCAGCGCGCGACCACGGCTGCTGCAACGCAGTTGCCGGTCACGTTCGCGGCCGTACGGCCCATGTCGAGAATCTGGTCGATCCCCAGCAGCAGCGCAATCCCTTCCATCGGAAGATTGAAGCTGGCAACGGTGCCGGCCAAGACTACCAGGGACGCGCGCGGCACCCCCGCCACCCCCTTCGAGGTGAGCATGAGCGTGAGCATCATCATCAGCTGCGTTTTGAAATCCATGGGAACGTTGAAGACCTGCGCGATGAAAATCGAGGCCAGCGACAGGTAGAGCGCGGCGCCGACAAGATTGAAGCTGTACCCGGTAGGCAGAACGAAACCCACGATATCTCGTGGACAGCCGAACCGCTCCATCGCCTCCATGGCCGTCGGCAGCGCGGCTTCGCTCGACGCCGTAGTGAAGGCAATCGTGAACGGCTCGCGGATCACTTTGAACAAAAGCAAAAAGGGAACCCGGATGATGGCACAGTTCGCGAACAGCACGACGAAAATAAAAAAGATGAGTGCCCCGTAGTAGCAGACGACCAGGCTCGCGTATCCTTTGAGCACCCCCAAGCCCTTATCGCCGACCGTAGCGGCGATGGCCGCCAGCACGCCGAACGGGGCAAATTTCATCACGAGATTGGTAAATTTAAACATCGTTTCGGCCAGCGAGCTCAGAACCGAGATCACCGGCTGTGCTTTATTCCCGACTGCAACCAGCGCGAGGCCGAAAAAGATCGAAAAAACGACCAACTGAAGTATGTTGCCCTTCGCCATCGCATCCACGACGCTGGTGGGGACGATGTTGAGCAAAAAGTCGCTGCCTGACTCGTGCGCCTGAACCAACGCCTGTGCTGATTGAACTGGGGCCGCGACTTGCGTAACGCTCTGCGGAACGTATTGTCCGGGCTTGAAATAATTGACCGTGAAGAGTCCGATGAAGAGTGCAACCGTCGTTGCGGCTTCGAAATAAATGAGCGCCTTCAGTCCGATGCGCCCGACCTTTTTGAAATCTCCGGTGCCGGCGATACCGATAACCAGAGTCGAGAAGATGAGGGGCGCGATGATCATCTTGATCATGCGCAGGAATATGTCTGCCATCGGCTTGATCGCCTTGCCCCATTCTGGCTCGCGCCAGCCAATGAGAATACCGGCCACGAGACCGATCATGATCTGCACCGTAAGGGACGGGAAACGCCGCTTCTTCATTATGGAATCCTATGGGGTCAATGATTCTAAGAGCATCGGAAACCTGGAGGTTCTCGCAGTCGAGCGCCCTACGTTAGTTGTTTTCAGGCACAGATTCAATTGGTTTCGAGATTGGGGACGTCGCCCTTTTTCGCCGGGAGGGTCGCGGTCGGATTTAGTGGCATTCTACCCCAGACTATCGTAAAAGATAGCTGGCACAAATCGTGCCGCGTATTCTTGAAGCGATGTTATCGGCATATCGACCCGGCCGAAATCGGATTTTGCCGGGTCTTGCAATGTTTGTGTAAAGAGGTCACCGGACTGGTGAATATGACTATGAACGAAGACGTAAAGGCAATCATCAAGATCATTTGCTCCGAATGCGGGAACGATCCCGCGCGTATGATGGATGTGGCTCTCGCGGTTCAGAAACGCTTCGGCGGCATCGGCGACGACGCCATGGATGCCATCGCCGAAGCGCTCGGCGTCCATCGCGTCGAAGTCGCGAGCCTCGTCACTTTCTACTCTTTCCTCAAGGAGAAACCGGGCGGGAAGATCATCATCCGATTGTGCAATTCCATCATCGACCGCATGCACGGAATGGATCGGGTGGCGGAAGTTTTCCAGCAGGAACTCGGCATCAAAATGGGAGGCGTGACCGCCGACGGCAAGATCGGCCTGGAATGGACCTCCTGCATCGGCATGTCGGACCAGGCGCCGGCTGCACTCATCAACGATGTCGTGGTGACGCACCTGTCGACCGACAAGGCCCAACAGATCGTGGCGGATCTCAAGAAGCACATGGACCCCCAGCGGCTGGTCACAGAGATGGGCGATGGAAACAACGGCCACGATCTTGTCCAGGCCATGGTGGAAAACAACATCCGGACCGGCGGGCCCGTGGTTTTGTCTCCTATGAAACCGGGCGAGGCATTGACCAACGCGCTGGGCATGAGCCCGGCGGAGGTCATTCGCAACGCAAAAAACGCGCGGCTGCGAGGCCGCGGCGGCGCCGGTTTCCCGACCGGCCTGAAGTGGGAGTTCGCTCGCGCGTCCGAGCCGGACAAGCGCTTCATCGTCTGCAACGCCGACGAGGGTGAGCCCGGAACCTTTAAGGACCGCGTGATCCTGACCGAGTACCCCGATACCGTATTTGAGGGCATGACCATCGGAGGCTATGCGATCGGGGCTGCGCAGGGAATTCTATACTTGCGCGCCGAGTACAGCTACTTGCACGCCTTTCTCGAAGCGGTCCTCGCCGAGCGCAGGCACAAGGGGCTGTTGGGTAGCAATGTTTGCGGCAAGCACGGGTTCGACTTCGACATCCGGATTCAGATGGGCGGCGGCGCTTACGTCTGCGGCGAAGAGACATCTCTGCTCAGCTCTTGCGAGGGAATGCGCGGAGACCCTAAGACCCGCCCGCCCTTCCCAGCACAAAAGGGCTATTTGAGTTTCCCGACGGCGGTCAACAACGTCGAAACCTTCTGCTGCGTCGCCCGGATCCTCGAGCGCGGCGCCGCCTGGTTCTCGGAGCTCGGTACAGATCGGAGCGCCGGCACGAAACTCTTGAGCATTTCAGGAGACTGCAAGCGCCCCGGAATCTATGAGGTTCCGCTGGGCATCAAGCTCCAGGAAGTCCTCAAACTGGCGGGCGCGGAGGATGCCGCCGCCGTGCAGGTCGGCGGCTCGGCCGGACAGATGGTTGGCCCCGCGGAATACGGGCGTCTGATCTGCTTCGACGACCTTGCCACCGGCGGTTCGCTGATGGTTTTCGGTCCGGGACGTGACCTGTTGGAAGTGGTCGATGTCTTCATGGAGTTTTTTGTTCACGAGAGCTGCGGCTATTGCACTCCGTGCCGGGTCGGAAATGTGCTTTTGTGGCAGGGGCTGCAGAAAATCCGGAAAAACCAGGGTGTGCCTTCCGACTTGGACTACCTGAAGGAACTGGGAGAAACCATCAAGACAGCGAGCCGCTGCGGACTTGGACAGACCTCCGCCAACCCGGTGCTGACTTCGCTGGTAAAATTCCGCCCCCTCTACGAGTCGCGAATCAAACCCATGCACGAGGGACGGCAGCCTGCGTTCGACCTCGCGCTTGCAGTCAGCGAGGCTTCTGGAATCGCGGGCCGGAAATCGGTTCATCTGACAAAATGAAGGAGAAGGCATCGTGAGTGAAAAGATCGAATTCATACTAGACGGAGATACGATTCAGGGAGAGCCTGGACAGACCATCATGCAGGCCGCCGATGCCGCCGGCCGCTATATTCCTCGCCTTTGCTCGCACAAGGACCTCCCGCCTCACGGGAGCTGCCGGGTCTGCACGGTTCTGGTGAACGGCAAGGCCCAGTCGGCCTGCACACAGCCGGTGGCGAACGGGATCATGGTCGAGAGCGACACCGCCAAAGTGCGGCAGCTGCGAACCAACCTCATCGAGATGCTGTTCGTGGAAGGAAACCACTACTGCATGTTCTGCGAGAAGAGCGGCAACTGCGAGCTGCAAGCCCTGGCCTATCGCTTCGGCATTGCGGCGCCCAAGTATCCGTACCAGTTTCCTCACCGTGATTTGGATGCGACTCATCCGGACATTTTTTTGGACCGCAACCGCTGCGTGCTCTGCGCTCGCTGTGTGCGCGCGTCCAAAACCATCGACGGGAAGAACGTCTTCCAGTTTGTGGGGCGCGGCAGGAACAAGCGCATTGCGGTCGACGCGCGCGCCGGCCTGGGCGAGACGGATGCGGCCGTCACGGACAGGGCGATTGCGGTCTGCCCGGTAGGCGCCATCCTGCGCAAGCGCGTCGGCTATGCCGTGCCGATCGGCAAGCGGTTGTATGACATCGAGCCGATCGGAACTGAAATCGAAAAAGCAGCCGCGGCCAAGTGAGCGGAGAGGAG
>JBEKIX010000069.1:0-16935 GCA_050011535.1 Acidobacteriota bacterium | reverse complement strand
CTCGTGCCCCCGTGGTCCCTGGGGGATTCACAAAGTAACCAATCCAGTGCGAGTCATCAGAGAACTGTGGGCCGCCCCCACCACCTCCTCCGCCGGGACCGCCGGGGCCACCGCGGCCTCCGCCGCCCCCGCCGGCAGAACCCGTCGGAATCGTGTACAGCTTGTCGCCGTCCAGCTGCTTGACAAAGAGGGTCTGGTCACCGGTATTGGGCTGGTAGGCATAGCTCATCCATTTCCCGTCAGGGGAGAGAGCTGTGGAAGTCACACGGTTCCACTTGCCATAGTCAGCAAGCGTCAGGACCTTCTTGGTCCCATCGGAAGACGCGTTGGCGTTGGCGCCCGCCTGAGGGGCTTGCGCTGCAACGCACAACAGAAAACCAGCGGCAATCAAGGCAAGAAAGGAGAGACAGGTAAAGCTTATGACTCGGCGCATCGGAAATCTCCATTTGGAAATGTGTAGGCCTATTCATAGCGCGGGCTATTCGCTGGAGCAAGCACGATTTTGAGTTTTGCAGATACGACCCGCATACACATATAATGTGCGTCAGACCTGATATCGAGAATGAATGCGTGACGGAAACTCAGGGAGAACCCCCCGATATCGTCCATCTTTCGCATGCATCGGAAAATCTCCGTAGGCCAGGTCTGTGCGAGGAGATCATGGGGTGCGAATGATGGAACTTCCCAGCGTCGCCCGCCAAACCTTGAAATCCTTAATGGGACGGCTGCTCGAGCAGGAGGAGACGCGATGACGGCGAAGTTGATCAAAGGCGCTGAGGTGGCAAAGGAAATCCGCGAGGAATTGCGCGGCGAGATTCAACGGCTGCGCGAATCGTCCGGTTCGGTTCCTGGTTTGGTAACGATCCTTGTGGGCAGCAATCCCGCGTCGGAGAGCTATGTGCGCGCCAAGCAGCAGGCCGCCCACGACCTGGGATTTTACTCGGTTCAGGACACCCAGCCCGACACCATTACGGAAGCCCGGTTGCTGGAGCTCATCGACAAATACAATCGTGATGAGCGCGTCCATGGCATCCTGGTGCAGCTGCCGCTGCCGCGCCAAATCGACGAAACCAAGGTCCTGTATGCGCTCGATCCGAAGAAGGACGTTGATGCATTCCATCCGGTGAACGTCGGCAAGCTGGTGATCGGAAATGCAGATTACCTGCCTTGCACACCCGCGGGCATCCAGGAACTTTTAGTACGCTCCGGCGTAGAGACGGCCGGCGCTGAAGTAGTCGTCATCGGCCGCTCCAATCTTGTGGGCAAGCCGATTGCGAACATGCTGCTTCAAAAGGCTCGGGGCGCCAATGCTACTGTGACTATCTGCCATACAAAGACGCGCGACGTGGCCGCGCACGCAAGGCGCGCCGACATTCTGATCGTAGCGGCCGGCGTGAAGGAGTACGTTCGAGGCAGCATGATCAAGCCCGGCGCGGTGGTCATTGATGTGGGGATCAACGAAGTCGGGCGCACGGCGGAAGGCAAGAGGATATTAAGAGGTGACGTCGCTTTTGATGAGGCTGTTGAAATCGCCGGCGCCATCACGCCGGTTCCCGGCGGGGTAGGACCGATGACGATCACAATGCTGATGAAAAACACGGTCCGGGCATGCAGAGTTCATCTGCGCGCAGCCGGGCGAACGGAAGTAAGCTGAGATGACCTCCAAGTGGTTCTTCTCTCTTCAGGGAGCAAGGGGTCATGCCTGAAAACCGCCTCAGGATGTCGCTGGATCAACGAGAGTTCTTCATCTCCGCCGAGTTGGTGCTTGGCAGGGACCATGTGGTGCCGGATGCCGAAGCCTTTGTCCGGGACGCAGCCCGCGAGAGTGGCGGCATCAAGATCATCAGCCTGACGGATCTGCCGGGAGGAAACCCGGCGCTCCCTCCAGAAGCATTTGCCTCGTTTGTACTGGACCACGGCCTGACGCCGCTCGCGCACCTCTCGGGCAAGGATGGGAATCGCGCCTTCCTCGAGAGCCGCCTCCACGCGCTGGCGCGTGCGGGCATCGAGAACCTGCTTGCACTCACGGGAGATGCTCCTAAGAGTGGTTTTCTGGGAGAGGCCAAACCGGTATTTGATCTCGATTCCGTTTTGCTGATTGGGCTCATAACCGCCATGAGCGCCGGCATCGAATATACTCTGGGAACCCGCGTGGTCCGATCGACTCCGTTTGAATTTCTTGCCGGAGCCGTCGTAAATCCGTACAAGATCCGCGAGCCCGACCAAATGATGCAATTCTATAAGCTGCAGCTCAAAGTGGCGGCGGGCGCGCGGTTCGTCATTCCCCAACTCGGTTTTAATCTGCGCAAACTCTATGAGCTGAAGCAATACATGACCAGGGAGGGGTTGGACGATGTGCCCGTAGTGGCCAACGTCTACCTGCCGACCGCGACCATAGCGCGCAAGATGAAAGAAGGAGAGGTTGCCGGCTGCGTGATTCCCGAGTCCTTCATCGAGAGGTTGGAAAAGGAGAAAAAACCGGAGCGGATCGAGCGCGCGGCTCTGATGGTAGCGGCGGCAAGAGATCTGGGATTTGCCGGAGCGCATATAGGCGGATTCCGTCTTTTGCACGCAGATTGTATGACCATCCGTGACCGCGCCTTGGAAATCGGCGGCGATTGGCGCCGCAAAATTGAGGAACTGATATTTCCGTATCCCGGGGAATATTATCTTTTTCCGTTGGGAGAGGACGGATTAAGTGACGGCTCGCGAGAATATCAGAGCGACGTCTTGCCGCGTCATTCCAGGCTGCAGCGCCTGACGATGGCAGTACACCATCATCTTGTGGCTGAGGATTCCTTCTGCGCACGCTTTCTGGCTGCGCGGCTGGGTGTGGCCGGGCATGCTGCCGTCTCGGAGTCCTGGCGACACGGATTCTGGTACGGGCTGCTCGGTGCGGCGACGCTGTATCGCCAGGCTGTTCTCGGATGCGTTCGCTGCGGCGACTGCATTCAGGATCACCTGTGCTATACCGGCTGCACGATGCGTTGGTGCCATAAGGGCCTGCGCAACGGTCCGTGCGGAGGCTCGCGCGTGGATGGGAGCTGTGAGGCGCATCCCGATCTTCCTTGCATGTGGAATCGCATTTATTTGGGAACGTTGGCAGTTCAGGAAGACCCGGCGAGATTTGCACATGACTGGATTCCCCCGAGAGACTGGCGCCTGGAACACACTAACGCTCTGGCAAATCGTCTCGCGGGCGTTGACAATTATCCTCGGCGGCAGCGCATATAAGCACGCCGTATAACCGCGGGCAAGATCGCCGTAGCTGACGGGCTCATGGGTTCGGGAGTTAGTGGCTGCCATTGGAATGGGAGTGCTGCGCATGACGGAACAGGCAAGCGGCGTGCTTTCAGATGCCGAAAAAGAAGAATTGCTGAAGAGGGTGGAGGAGAAGGCCGGAATCTACATGTACAACTATGGGGGATGCGGCCAGTGTTCGCTTCGAGCCCTGCAGGAGGAACTGAACCTGCCAGGCGGACCCGCGGCGGTGAAGGCGGCCGGGTTTACGAACCTGGGGATTGCTCTGACGCAAAACATCTGCGGCGCGCTGCTCGGCGGCATAATGGCAATGGGATTGGCTTGCGGCCGCGAGAATTTTTCGGATCCTATGTATCCGCAGCCGGAAATAGTGGATGACACCTACGGGCTTCCGCGCTCCCTGATGCTGATACGGGGGTATTATCAGCGCTTCATACAGGAGTTCGGCAGCGGATCATGCCGCGACCTGCAGATCCGCATCTTCGGGCGAAGCTTCGAGATGATCGTGATCGAGGAGGAAGAAAAATTTCGGCTGGCAGGCGGGCACACTGCGTGCGTTGATCTCGTCAAGAAGGCCGCGCGGATGGCGGCAGAGACCATTTTGGAGCTGCCACGCCGTTGAGTAGTTTCTGTGGTTAAACTCGACAGCAAGATCCGCTGTCCGAGCCCCAGCAGGGCGCTGGAGTTCGGCCATTTTGCGTCCCGTAGGGACCGCGGGAAAGATAGCCCGGCTCTTTACGTCCCGTAGGGACCGCGGGAAAGATAGCCCGGCTCTTTACGTCCCGTAGGGACATGGTGAAAATAGCCCGGCACTTCAGTGCCGGGTTTAATCATCGGCACAAGGACGAGTCCCGTTAGGGACGACTGATATGCGGAACGCGGCTGGCAAACTCCTAATCCAATACGATGAGAGGTACGTCTGGGAATGACTCAGCCGTCCCTACGGGACTTGCTGCGGAGATATCCGATAGTCCCGGCACTGAAGTGCCGGGCTATTCTCAATGCGTCCCAAACGGGACGCACCACGCCAATAGAGACAAACTTGGTTTGCGTCCCTAACGGGACGCACCTCTAACGATTTGATGATGGTCCATCGAACCGAGCCTGTGCGGCTGCGACCAGAGTCTTGGCGAGCCGGGTGGCGGAGGCGGCATCGGGGGCGTAGCCGTCAGCGCCATATTCATCCGCTAGGCGCTGGTTCAAGATGGCACCTCCGACCATCACCTTGACCTTGTCCCGCAGCCCCTCACTCTTGAGCGCCTCAATGACGCCTTTCATGCGCGGTGCGGTGGTTGTCAGCAGCGCGGACAATCCCAGGATATCCGGGCTCTTGATCTTGACTGCCTCCACAAAGTCCTTTGCAGGCACGTCAGCACCCAGGCTGTGGACCTCGAAGCCGGCCCCTTCCAGCATGATGCAGACCATTCTCTGGCCGATATCGTGCACGTCGCCTTCAACGGTTCCCATGACCACCCTGCCGACTTTCTTGGCTTCCGACCGGGAAAGTTGGGGCTTGAGCAACTCCAGAGCCGCCGTCATGGCCTCTGCGGCGAGAAGCATCTCAGGGATAAATTTTTTCCCTTCTTCATAGTCATTGCCGACTCTTTCCATCGCGGGGACGAGAGCCTTGTTCAGTATCTCTTCGGCCGGGAAACTTTCGAGCGCCTGCCTCGTCAGCACCACAGCCTTCTGGTCCTCCATGTCTATGATGCTCTGCTTGATGCTTTCTATTATGTCGTCGAAGGGTGTCACTCTGACCTCCTCAATGCCGTCACTCACCCGGCATAACGCGCGTGCCGATCTTTAGGAATAGCGCCCATGCTTGCGCGCCGAGTATACCATTGTGTCTATGTTAACGAACGGCACGTCCTGGGGAGCCCAGCAATTAGGACCGAGGATGCAGCGCAATCCGCTTTCCTCAACTGTGCGGATCACTTCTTTGCACTCGGCCTCGATGGCGTCCGGCGTGCCGATTAATAGCGTCGTGGCATAGGGCACGGGCGTCTTCTTGTCCGTGGTGCTCGGTGTGGTGGCCCCGAGGTTGCCGTTGATGGCTTTGGCGCATGCCTTACCGGACCGGTTCTGTTCCGTGATTTTTTGGACGCACAAACTGATGTCCATCGGTCCCAGGAAGTAGCCATCGGCCTGATTCTGCGCAATGAGATCAAGACGATCATGCCAGTTTCCACAAGGGTGGAAGATCACCGGGACCCCCGTCTCCTTGCGTATCGCTTCGATGAATCTTCTCTCCATCGGCTGCGTGAGCTTCTCGTACGCCTCACGTGAAATGCAATCGGCGGACGACACCGGATCGTTGACCCAAACGAGATCGGCGCCGGCCTCCACTTCCGCCTTCACCATTTCCAACCACGGATGGAACGCCAGTTCCATAAGCTCCTGGGCCCATTCCTTGTCTCGCGCCACGATGGTGAACCACTTTTGAAAGCCTATCAGGCAGCCGACGGTTCTGGATGGGCAGCTTCCCCAGGTCATGATCGGGACGTGCTGCTTGCCTCCGCCTCTCTTGATCAACTCCTCTTTGAGCCTGCGAATGACATAGAGAACCTTGGGCATGTTGCCGTCTTTTCGTGGGTCGATCTGCCACCGGATCCTGCTCATGTCCTCCTTAGTCTTGATTGCGGGCTCTTTGACCATGGGCACTTCGTTTTCGGGATACTTAAGGACTGTGCCGAGAGCCTCCTCGACCGGGCCCATCATGTCGTAATCGATCACGCAGTCGTATTGGAACCTCTCCTGTCCCACGATTTGGGCTTTCACATACAGATCCGGTGTGTCCCATGACTGCAGGAAATTCAGTCCCAGGTATTCCAGCGGTGCCCAACGGGGGTATATGTGCACTGGCACCCGGTCGGGTTTCTCACCGCGAAGCGCGGCCATCATCCGCTCCATCGGCGTCATTTCGGTCACTTGATTGTATAGGTAGTACATTTTTCTGCTTTCTCCTGAATGGCCGGGCCGGGCATATACATATCCTGACGAACTTCACCGCCGGGATCGATGACCAGAAAGTCGCGGCTGCCCCGTGACTCGCCGGCGTCAACGGCTTTGCTGCCGGCGTCAAGAAGACGTCTGATCAGCGCATCCGATCCGACACGCTCCTGGTATTGCCATCCCCAGCGCTCGCGGCAAAACTCGGCCACCTGCAAGGCTCGCGGCCGCCATTGGGCTAGATCTTCCGGCGTAAAAGCGATCAGGCAGGTTCTCCGGTAGTGGCCGTACAGGGCATCGGAGATCAAATCGGCTTTTTCAGGGCCGAATCTGTCGCGGCATTTCTCATATTCACTCATGGGCTCGCCGCCGCATTCCAACCATCCCGGCGTGAGGTAGTAAGTAGCCGGCTCGGCTTGAAACGCCGCGAGATAATCCGCTTGGGAGCCAAGATGCAGGGCGACGCAGTCGTCGACACGGGGAAGAATGAGTGTGTGGCTCCGCGATTTCAGTCCTAACAAGCCGTTGCCGCACAGTCCGTAGCCAATCAGGACGAGGCGCGGCTCGGTGAGAGCGTCGATCTGTTCCTGGATCGCAGCGCTCAACTTGCGGGGCGTGAGGTGGAGGCCGTATTCCATGAAGACTACCTGCGTGCTGGTCTCCCTGATGTACTGAGGAATCACTTCCTTGAACACCGCGCAGGCGATGATCAATATCTGCCGGTCTTCTGCCATGCTTGGTCCATAGCCTTTCTTACGGCTGCGGTGGCTCGAGCTTGCCACTCCGATAGGCCTGGAGGTAGGCCTTGCAGAATGGATCGCGTCCGCCGAGCGCCTCCGCGGCGCTTATGCGGGCCATCAACCCTGTATCGCAGGGATCGATAATGGCAGCATCCATTCCGCGTCCCAGGAGCATCAGCAGGAACACTTCGTTCAGAAGCTTGCGCACGGGAAGACCGTAGGAGACGTTGCTCACACCGCAGCTGGTGTGAACGCCCGGGCACTGGCCCCGGATGCTGCTGACGGCATCGAGGACAGCCGGACCATGCTGGGAGCCGGTGCTTATCGGAAAGACGCACGGATCGACAAAGATGTGCTCCGGCGGAACTCCCTCGACAGCCAAGCGTCCTACGAGTCTGACGGCGATAGCCACGCGATCCTCAAGATTCCTCGGTGGGGCAGCCTCGGACAGGCACAGCGCGATGACCTTGGCATCGTACTGCTTCACGAGCGGCAGGACTGCCTGGAAGCGCTCCGGCTCGTCGGTGATTGAATTGATCATTGGTGCTTGCCGGCACAAGGGCAGCGCCTGGCGCAAGGCCTCCGGATCCGCGCTGTCCAGGCACAGCGGAACCTCAACCACCTCTTGAACGGTTTGTACCAACCAGACCAGGTTTTCGACTTCGTGGCCGGCGACTCCGCCGTTTACATCCAGCAGATGCGCCCCGGCCTCGACCTGTTTGCGGGCTTCGTCCTTAATGAATTCAGCATCCCTCCTGGTGACGGCTTCGCCGATGCGCTTGCGCGTCGCGTTGATTCGCTCTCCAATAATGAGCATCGCGTCTCCTTATTCGAAATTCGAAATTCGAAATTCTTAATCTCGAATTTCGAATCTCGAATTCTTAGATCGGAATCAAAAAAGACCCTTCACCTCTCCTGTGGTGACATCCACGTCGACACGGCGGAATCCCGGGTTCGATCCTGTCCCGGGCATCAGGCTGATGCTTCCTGCGAGCGGGCAAAGGAACTTGGCGCCGGAAAAAATCAGGACGTCGCGGATCGGCAGAACCCAGTCTTTCGGCACGCCTTTTAAAGCCGGATCGTGACTCAGACTTAAGTGAGTCTTCACCATCAGAGTGGCGTAGTCGGCGTATTTTGGATCGGCCTCAAACATTTCCGCCTTGGCTCTGGCTTCGGGCGTCCACGAGACGCCGCTGGCGCCGTAGATCTCCCGCGCGATCAACTCAACGCGCTCGGTCAGCTTTCTGTCCAGCGGATAGAGATAATGGAAATCGTTGGTGTCATTGCAGGCATCGATCACAGCCTCGGCCAATTCTACAGCGCCCTCGCCTCCCTTAGCCCACTGTTCGGACACGGCACAGCGCGCGCCCTCCTTCTCCGCCGCCCTGCGCACCATCGCTATTTCATCCTTGGTGTCGCTGGCAAACCGGTTGATGCAGATCACCGGCTGGATTCCGGCTTTGCGGATGATGCCGATGTGATGAATCAGGTTGGGAAGGCCCTTTTCCAAAAGACCCAGGTTCTCCTTGGTGTACTCATCGGGCAGGGAAATGCCCGGGACGACGGCGGGACCATCCCCGTGCATTTTGAGGGCGCGGATCGTGGCGGTCAGTACCGACGTGCTCGGGACCAGTCCCGCGTAGCGGCATTTGACGTTCCAGAACTTCTCGAATCCGATGTCGGCGCCGAATCCGCTCTCCGTGACATGATAATCGAAGAGTTTGAGCCCAAGCCGGTCTCCGATGATGGAGGACTGGCCCACGGCGATGTTCGCGAACGGGCCCGCATGCACCATGCACGGCTGGTACTCTGCCGTGCAACACAAGGTCGGATTGATGGTGTTGCGCATCCAGGCGCACATGGCGCCGTCCACCTCGAGATCCCTGGTCGTGACAGGATTTCCGCGCCGGTCGAAAGCCAGCGTGATATTCGCCAGCCGTTCCCTCAAATCAGCAAGATCCCGGACGATGGCGAGGATAGCCATGAGTTCGGAGCTCGGAATGATGTTGAACTGGGACTTCATCATGGTGCCGTCATTGCGCCCTCCGATGCCGATGATGATGTTGCGCAGTGCCTGTGCGCAGAAATCCATGACCCAGGAGAATTCGACGCGCGTCGAATCGACGTCCAGACGGCGCATCCTGGTGAGCTTTTGCAGCTGTTCATCGGTATAGTTGCGTTCGTGCTGCATGCGGGCGGTCAGCGCCACCATCGCCAGGTTGTGGGCGTTCATGATGTCGTTGAGATCGCCGGTGAGCCCGAGGGAGAACTCCGTCATTGGGATGAGCAACGCGTTCCCGCCGCCGGCCGCGGTGCCCTTGATGTTCATCGTGGGGCCGCCGGAGGGCTGGCGCAGACAGCCGCCGACGTTCTTGCCCACTCTTCCCAAACCCTCAATCAGGCCGAGTGACGTGGTGGTTTTGCCTTCCCCCAGGGGGGTCGGAGTGATGGCGGTAACTTCGATGAACTTGCCGTTGGGCCGGTTTTTGAGGCGCTCCATGATTTTGAGAAAATTCAGCTTGCAGACTCTTCCCATGGGGAGGGTTTCGTCTTCGCGCAGGGCCAGACGTTCTCTCCAGGCCGAGGGAGAAGGCATGTCCTTTTCGGCGGCCCGTGCAATCTGCCAGTCTGCCATCATGGTTGCATCATAGGGCATTCCGAATTCCTCGGTTTGGTGCCATCAATAGAACGCCAGGACCGCAAGATAGCAGAAAGCCACAGTCCCGTGCTGGCATCTTCTCATCCTGGCGTTTGGTTCCAATGCCGTTAACTTAAGCACAATTTGAAAAACTGGCCACAGATTACACAGATTTCACTGAATGTTGTTTCCCACTACCTGAGTTCTTTCTCTTTTGAATCTGTGTAATCTGTGAAATCTGTGGCAAGCATTTTCGCCCATATGCACATCGTCGGCCTTAAGTTAACAGCATTGGGTTGGTGCCGGAGAGACTTTGTCCTACTTGCCGATCAATTCACGGAATTTCTTATATTCGTCATCCGTCATCTGGAACCAATTCTCCGGCTGAGGGAAGGTGCGGCCGGTAACTTCTTTGACGTACTGTTCGAGTCCCTCCTGGATGACCTTGCCGGCATCGGCAAATACCTTGGCCATGCGGGGCTTGAATCTCGGGTAAAGTCCGAACATGTCGTGATAGATCAGAAGCTGGCCGTGAGCATCCGGGCCGGACCCAAGACTGATGATGAAACAGTTCTTGGCCCGCTCCGTGATCACCTTGCATACGCGGTCGGGAACCATCTCCAGCAGGATTGCGTAGGCGCCGGCATCCTCAAGAGCTTTCGCGTCGTCCACGATCTTCTTCGCCTGAAGAGCGCCCTTGCCCTGCACGCGAAACCCTCCAAGGGCGCTGGCACTCTGAGGTGTCAGGCCGAGATGTCCCATCGTGGGAATGCCGGAGCGAACGAGAGCCGCGACTCGATCGGCCATCTCGACGCCGCCTTCGAGCTTAACGGCATTGCAGGCGGCCTCGGCCATGAAGCGTCCGGCGTTGCGTATGGCTGTCTCGATGCTTGGCTGGTAAGTCATATACGGCATGTCGCCGATCAGCCAGGCGTTCGGGGAGCCACGACGCACAGCCTGGGCGTGGCGGATCATGTCTTCCATGGTCACGGGCAGGGTGCTTTCGTATCCCAGCATGGTCATGCCCAGACTGTCGCCCACGAGAATAATGTCGATTCCGGCGCGATCCTGCATGACAGCGGTTGGGAAGTCATAACAAGTAAGCATGGTAATCAGCTGTCCATCGGCTACCTTCTTGAATAGGGATGGCAGTGACGCTGGTTTTCTCTCGGTCATAGAGCCTCCACAAAACCCTTATGAATTCATTAAATTGCCGCAGGGCATCATCAGCGATGGCCGTTGATATCATCGGGTGGCGGGAAAGTCAAGCGCACTGGGAAGTGATGAGCGCTGAGCCAAAAACCATGAATGCCCCGCGTGCAGGACTCAGTACTTAAAGACAGGGCGTTGATGGTAGAATCAAAACTTCCTTAATAGAGGAGGTTTTTATGCAAGAGTCAATCCAGCATTTGCTCAAGATTCCCAAGGAACGATTGGACGAGATCAACGCCATCCTGATTGATCCTAATACACGCGTCGTCAAAGATTTGCTTGCCGTTGTAAACCGTTACGGGACGCCCGCGGAGATAAACCGGAAGGCGGCACAGGCCGGCGAGATGCCCGCCCTGCTCCGGCGCGTTCGTGAGACAAAGCCGGAATTCCTCGATGCGTTGCACTGGCTCGAGGAACAGCGCGACCGAGGTGCTTTTATCCGCATCAAGGATTATCGGCGCAAGGTTTTGGGCGATCGCGCCGCAGGTATGCGGTTCCAGGATGACTTTGCCGTGACGCTCGAGGTCAGCGCGGCGCAGTATTTCCCTTGGGTGATTGCCGCCGCCGAGCGCGCCATCGCCCAGGGCTCCTTGATGCCGGGACGATTCATCTGTGTGCGCAAAATGAAGGAGCAGGAGTCGGATGGCGACCTCCCCGCCTTTGTCGCCGCCATGCAGATCATCGGGGCGAGCTTTGTCGAGACGCTCGACACCAAGGGAACGGACGGTTCGAACATCCATTTGGGCGGCCCAGAGACCATTACCGGCTACTTCGGTGGCATTGGCGAGCCTAATGATCACGTTCTGCAATGGATCGACGAGTTTCTCTATTACTACACGAACTTTGGCGTGCGCCAGGTGCTCAATATCAACCCGGGCACGGTGCTGGCTGCATATCTGCTGCATCGGCTAGGCGTCGACATCGAATTCAAGATCTCCGTGTTCATGGGGAACGACAACCCATACGCGGCTCTCTGGACCTTGATTGGCGCGCGCTTGTTCTCGCGTGACGATGGCCTCACACCTCTCATTGGATTCAATTGGAGCAATTCCATCAACAACGAAACCATGGAGATCACGACGCAGTTCCGCAAGGCGCTTGGTTTCGAGGAGATCGTGCGATTTGAGCACCATATCACCGAGACCTTCAAGAGCATCGTGCGCCAGCCATACAACCGCAGACAGGAATTGCTGGACATCGCGGGTCGTATTCCGAACATTTCTGCAAAGCATGAAGGAGGAGATCCGGAGATCGAGCAAACCCGCGCGCACGCCTCCGACATTCTGGACTACTTCCGCGACAAGCAAGAGGTGATCGCCTCAGGCGATTGGGAACCCCTGCAGTTGAACTTCATGGATAAGATCGACGCCGCGAACAACACTGCCCGCGCCTTGACGGAACGCGGTCTCTCGTTCGTGGCCGCCCGAAAATTGCACGCCAGCTGATCCCGCTCACCGCGAAACACGCGAAATAGCTGCCTGCTCGTGCCCTGATGAGGCCCAAGTGACGGCCGAATTTGGCTATGGGACCCAGCGCCAAAATGGTCCAACGAGACCAGCCGATTCGGGCGCAACTCACGATGCACTGCCGTTTGCAAATCTCTACACTGTGCATGACAGGAAGCAACAGGTAATCGTACATGCCGCGTCCAGTCAAGGCAGTTCACGGGCGCGCAGCTTTCTGAGAAGCGCTTGTCGGCGGTCGATGGTGCGTTGCTCTTTTACGTACCGAGGAGGAAAACATGAAACGCAATCTCGTCGTTTTGGGGTTGCTGCTGATATCCTGTTCGGCATGTGAGACTCAGGCACCGTCCGACTCCGAAACGGCCTCTTCGGCAGCGCCGCAGGCGCCCAACCTTTCTGATGACTTTAGCGGATTAACTTACGGGAGTTACGAGCAATCAACCCTCGCTCTGGACGAGAACGGGTTCCCGGTCATAATCTCGTCGATTCCCGAGATCTATTCGACGGACGGGAGAGTTTCAACCGGGCGAGCCTTTGACACTCTTGTCCTGGATTTCAGTAACCCCCCGGCGCCCGGGACCGTGGTGAGCGGTCTGATGTGGTCAATGGACCTACCGGGAATTGATGTGTTTGATATAGTCCAGGTGACACTCTCCGATGGAAGCCAATATGTGGATCCGCTAGAGAATGCCGGTTCCGGCACCTTCGTTGAATTTCCCACTCACGCCAACCCAGCATCTCAAGGCGTTGAAATGCTCCCTCTCGCTCCTGACATCGGGCCATCGCCTGACGATTTGTATTCAGGGGTGGATCCGCCACCGGATCAATTGCCGGAACCGGGGTCGCTGGTATTGCTCGCCACGGGTCTCGGGGTAGCTGGCGCCGTGGGACTGAGGAAAAGAGACAGGTCTCAAGCATCGCCCGGAGATGTGATTAGACTGCTGAAGATGCAGGAAAAGCGTATGCAGGATTGCGGTTAGGAATCTCAAGCTTGTTCTGGTTGTGGCGCAGGATGTCCACACCGGTCAGGGGAGCAGCCTTCTGGCAGCGGACCCGATTGGGGCATCGACTCCCTATTGCCCCACACTGCCCATCAGCAAGTCCGCTCGTGGCTGCTCCCTATATGTTTCCTCCTTCGGGTCCACATCCGCCGGAGGCGATCACCGCTAGGCCTCCGGCGAAACTCTTGTGGACCGAGCAATCCTCCGCAGGTTCATGGATTTTGCGCCGCCCCCGCCGCGAAGTCGGGTACAATAAGTTCCCTGCCGGTTACATCAGAATGGAGAGATATGCCTGTTCAAATCTGCGTCGCGGTGCGTGAGTCCAGTACCCAGCAAGCGGTTGAATCGGCCGCCCGAGCGGAGGAATGGGCCGACCTTGTGGAAATCCGAGCAGATTACGTCCAGGACTTGGATCTCGGCTTGCTCCTGCGCAAGAAGACCAAGCCTCTCATTTTCACTCTGCGCTCCAAGCAGGAGGGAGGGGTTTACGAGGGGTCGGAGCGGCGGCGCCTGGAGACCATACTGCAAGCCGCGGCCTCTGGCGCGGATTACGTTGATATTGAGTCGTCTGCCGCCTGGCAGGTGATACTCCAGGGAGTGCCGCCGGAAAGAGTGATTCTCTCTCACCATGATTTCGAAAAAACTCCCGCGGACCTGGACGCACTCGTGGATGTCATGGCAGCTTCCGGTGCCGGCATCCTCAAAATTGCCGTGCGCGCTCTCAGCCTCGGCGACAATCTGCGTATTGCGAAACTGCTGGAAGGCGCCGCCGGACGCGGGCTGAAAATCTGTGCGCTGGCGATGGGGCGTGAGGGCTTGCCAAGCCGCATTTTGGGGCCGCTCTGGGGATCATGGCTGACCTTCGCCAGTCTGCCGGGCGGCGACGCGACCGCCGAAGGTCAATTGCCCGCGGATGTGTTGCTAAGCCAGTATCGCGTCCGTGAACTATCGTGCCGGACCCGTCTTTATGGCGTGGTAGGGAGGCCGCTGGGACATTCGCTGTCGCCGCAGATTCATAACGCCGCGTTCGCGGCGCGCGGCGAGGATGCCGTGTTCCTCCCCTTGGAGGCGGCATCCTTTGATGATTTTCTGCAGTTTCACGCAGCGTACCCGCTGCAAGGCGCCGCGGTGACGATTCCCTTCAAAGGAGACGCCCACGCACTCGCGCACAGCGTTTCGGTCGGGGCGGAGCAGACGCGGGCGGTCAACACTCTGATTCTCAGGGCGGGCAGCTGGCACGGCGAAAATACCGACGTCGAAGGATTTCTTCGCCCGCTCAAGCGGCGGGTACTTCCCGGGCGATTGCGAGCAGTTGTGCTCGGCGCCGGCGGCGGCGCTCGCGCCGTGACGTATGGCTTGCGTTCCCAGGGAGCCTCTGTTTGCGTTGTGGCGCGCGACGCTGCCAAGGCACGCCGGCTGGCCGAACTGTTCCAGGCAGATCATGCGGATTGGAGCCGTCTCGAAAACACGCGCTGGGACCTGCTGGTGAATGCGACCCCCGTGGGAATGTTTCCCGCTGCAGATCAGTCTCCCGTCCCTGCATCATTTCTGACCGGGGAATGGGTGTATGACCTGGTCTACAATCCCGCTGAAACCCGCTTGCTCGAAGAGGCCGCGACACACGGTTGTAAGACCATTGGCGGCATGGAGATGTTTCTCGGACAGGCATGGAAGCAGCAGTGCTTGTGGTGCGAATCGCCTCCGCCGGAAAATGTCATGGATTCAGCGCTGAAGGATGCGCTGGCTCAGATCGGGAAAACGGCGACAAAATGACGAGGGCAGAAATGAGCGGCCGCAGGGCTAACATAACGCGCAGCACGGAATGCGCAGAAGTCAAGGTAAGGATCAACCTCGACGGCGAAGGTTCGGGGATCGTGCAAACCGGAGCTCCTTTCCTGGATCGCATGTTGAGCCTTTTTGCCCGCTACGGCGCGTTCGACCTTGAGGTCGAATGCCGGGCAGGCAACGCCGACCCGGAGTTGCTGGCAGAGGAAGTTGCTCAGTGCTTGGGCTTGGCAATCGACAGAGCCCTCGGTGACAAGAAGGGAATCTTGCGTCTGGCGCATTCCTACGCGCCCGTGGAAGAGAATCTCGCCCGCGCCGCCGTCGACATCTCGGGGCATCCATGCCTGGTTTATCACGCGCGCTCTTCCGTTCCCTCTGTCGTCGCACCAGATGCTCTGGCAGCCGAAAGATTCTGGAGAGCCTTTGTAGCCGAAGCGCGCATTACCCTCCACCTGGAATTGGTGGATGGCAAGGAGGGGTTGCCCGCTCATGAGGCATTGTTCAAGGCCGCCGCCCGCGCCTTGCGCGACGCGGTCCGGATCAAAGGCGCCGAGTGATCCGTGCAGGGTGATGCCTCATGCGAAATTGGGACTGTCCCCAATATCGCCAGGAGCCTGCTATAATCGCGGTGTCTTCTCATAAGAGGTGATCATGCTGGATGTGCTGGCATTAGTGCTGGGAGGCGGCCGCGGCCAGCGGCTTTATCCTTTGACGAAATTTCGCAGTAAACCTGCTGTCCCGCTGGGAGGAAAGTATCGCATCATAGACATACCGGTCAGCAACTGCCTCAACTCCGAAATCAATCGAATCTTCATTCTTACCCAATTCAATTCGGCATCGCTCAATAAGCACATGGTCCAAACCTACAAGTTTGACATGTTCGACGGGGGCTTCGTCGACATCCTGGCTGCGGAGCAGACTCCAGACAACGCAAACTGGTTTCAAGGCACCGCCGATGCCGTGCGCCAGAACATCAAGCACTTTGCGGACTACGACGCCACCTCTGTCCTGGTGCTTTCCGGCGATCAGCTTTATCAGATGGACTTTCGCGAGGTGTTGCGATTCCATCAGAAAATGAATGCCGACGTCACCGTCGCCTGTACATCAGTCACTGCCGCGGAAACTTCGTCGCTGGGCATTATGAAGGTCGATGACAACGCACGGGTGGTCGCGTTCCACGAAAAGCCCGGATCCGAGCGGCTTCCGGCGCTTCTCTGTCCCTTTCCGAACCGTTCCACCTCGCACGGCGGCCGCGACTATCTTGCGAACATGGGCATCTACCTATTTCAGAAGGAATTTCTGATCGACTTGCTAACGAACTCGAAGGGGCTCGATTTCGGCAAGAATCTGATCCCTGAGGCAGTCGGTACAGGCAAAGTCTTTGCGTACGCCTTTGGAGGCTACTGGACGGACATCGGCACGATACGATCCTTCTATGAAGCTAATCTTGCCCTGACAGAACTGCAGCCTCAATTCAGTTTTTATGACGCGCGCCGGCCGATCTACACCCACCCACGTAATCTTCCCAGTTCCAAATTGAACCACTGCTCGCTGCGCCAGACCATGGTTGCCGACGGCTGCATTCTCCATGGTGCGGACATCACGCGCTCCATCGTGGGCGTGCGCAGCCGGATTGGGAGGGGCACCAAGATCAGGGATTCCATCCTCATGGGCGCCGACGTCTTCGAGAATGATGAAGGCCGCAAAGCGAATGCTGCTCTGGGGATTCCGAACCTCGCCATCGGCAGCGATTGCTCCATCATAAACGCCATCATCGACAAGAATGTGCGCATCGGCGACCGCGTCTCCATCATCAACGCGCAAAACCTGCAGGAAAAGGATGATGAGTGCTACAACATTCGGGAAGGCATCATCGTGATACCCAA
>JBEKIX010000068.1:0-20483 GCA_050011535.1 Acidobacteriota bacterium | reverse complement strand
GGATCCGCCCATTCCTGAGTCCGGCTCTCATCCCAGCCGTGATAGAGGAGACCAGTCTGACGATCGCGTGCATGATTCTCCATCCAGATAATCTGGTTGGCGACCTCGTCGAAACCAGCAGGCCTGTTGAATATCTGTGCAAACTGGGCCAGGAAAGGCGAGGCCATGTAGATTCCATCGAGCCACATCTGGTAGGGGTAGATTTCCTTGTGCCAGAACCCGCCCTCCTTCGTGCGCGGCTGATTCTCGAGTTGCTTCATCAATAGAACCGCCGCCTGTCGATATTTTTCATCTCGTGTGTTCTGATACAGGGTGAGCAACAGCTTTCCGCAGTTGATGTTGTCCAGGGTGTAGTCTTCGAGTTTATACGTCCTGATCGACCCGTCCGGTTCCAGGTAGGAGTCGATGACGGCCTTTACATAGCCGGCATATTTTTTGTCGCCGGTCCGGGCCCCGACTACATCGAGCCCCTTTAAAAACACGCCTGTTTCATAAGCCCATTTCGCCTTGGAATCCTTCCCGAAGGCCAGGGAATCGCCGCGCCGTTTCATTTCGGATTCGGACATTTTTGCGGCCCAGCTCAGCGCGTCCGTGGCCGCGAGGCAACGCGCCGCACCGCCAAAAGGCAAAATCACCAAGAGCAGGCCAGGCAATAAAGATTTGCGCGGCATGGTATCACTCCATTGGCAGCATGCTGGCTCAGTTGCGTTGGTTCGCAGGATTTCTGTAATCACTCCCGCGGAGAAATTCTTCTGGAACCTGCAGCCGTCGCCGCAGTTCGTTTCGCATTATACAACATGGTGTTTCGGCTGGAGATTGAAATCGGGCACGGTGTTTTCGATTGGGCAGAGGTGTGCGCAAAACTCGAGTTCCAGAGCCTGCTTTGAGGTACAATCGGGCCTGCCGGTGAGTGACGCGGCCACGGAGCGCTCGGCGTGCCGGAGAAATGCTATATCGCCTGAGAAATACGCAAAACTGAAAGGAAACGACCATGGCTGAAGGGAAGGCGGATATCGGATTGGTAGGACTCGCCGTGATGGGCGAAAACCTGGTGCTCAACATGGAGAGCCGGGGTTTTACGGTCGCAGTGTACAACCGCACCGTGGAAAAAGTGGATCATTTCATTCAAGGACGGGCGCAGGGGAAAAAGATCGTGGGCGCTCACTCCATTCACGAGCTGGTGGGAGCGCTCAAGACGCCGCGCAAGGTCATGCTGATGGTGAAAGCCGGCAAGCCTGTGGATGATTTCATCGAGCAGATCATTCCGTACCTTGATAAGGGCGATATCGTGATTGACGGCGGCAACTCGCATTTTCCCGATACCATTCGGAGAACTCGTTACCTCGAGTCCAAGGGGTTGCTGTTTGTCGGTACAGGCGTTTCGGGTGGGGAAGAGGGGGCTTTGCGCGGGCCTTCGATAATGCCGGGAGGTTCACCTGCGGCATGGCCGCATGTGAAACCGATATTCCAGGCAATTGCAGCGAAGGTGGCAGACGGGACGCCTTGCTGCGACTGGGTCGGCAACGATGGCGCCGGGCATTTTGTGAAGATGGTGCACAATGGGATCGAATACGGCGATATGCAGCTGATCTGCGAAGCCTATCAGATCATGAAAGACTTGCTAGGCATGTCGGCTCCTGAAATGCACGAGGTATTCAAGAAATGGAATCAGGGGCCGCTCGACAGCTACTTGATTGAGATTACAAGGGATATCCTGGCCTATAAGGATGAAGACGGCGCGCCGCTCGTCGACAAGATTCTGGATACGGCAGGTCAGAAGGGTACAGGCAAATGGACCAGCGAGGCGTCTCTTGATCTCGGTGTTCCGTTGACAATGATCAGCGAAGCGGTTTTTGCCCGTTGCCTTTCGGCGACGAGGGAAGACCGCGTCGCGGCCTCACAGGTGTTGCGCGGTCCGGTGCCGAAGTTCACCGGGAATAAACAGGAATTCCTGAACGATCTGGAAAAAGCTCTTTATGCATCCAAGCTGGTCTCGTACACGCAGGGCTATGTATTGCTGAAGGCCGCGGCGAAAGAATTTCATTGGGACCTGAATTATGGCGGCATCGCGCTGCTTTGGCGCGGGGGATGTATCATCCGTTCGGCTTTTCTCGGAAGGATAAAGGAAGCGTTCGATCGGAATCCCCGGCTGGCCAACCTGCTGCTCGATCCTTTCTTTAAAGAGACGATCGAAAAATCTCAGGAAGCATGGCGGCGGGTACTTTCATCTGCTGTACTCAACGGCATCTGGGCGCCGGCAATGGCGACGGCATTGATCTACTTTGACGGCTTCAGGAACTCGCGCCTGCCGGCGAACCTGTTGCAGGCGCAGCGTGATTACTTCGGTGCCCATTTGTACGAGCGCATCGACAAGCCCCGGGGCCAGTTTTTCCACACGAACTGGACGGGACACGGCGGCGATACATCTTCTTCGGCTTACACGATCTGAGTTTTCCGATCGGGGCAGATCCCCCGCTTGGCGAGGAGTGCAGCATGAAATACGGTCTCAACATCCGTGAGATTGGCGCGATGGATTTCATCTCACTCGGCGCCCTTGTGTATCGCCTGGATCCGGGAATCATTCCCTTTCGCAAGGCGAGTGAGTGCCAGATTCACGTTAGCGGTGGTGAATATAACGTTGCTGCCAACCTGGCAGACTGCTTCCGCCTGAATACAGGCATTGTGACAGCCATGGTCGACTATCCGATCGGAGACCTGATCGCGGAGCGAGTCAGAGCAGCGGGGGTCAAGCCCTTTTACAAACGATTCGAGCACAACGGTGTCAACGGTCCCAACATGGCCACCGTTTACAGCGATCGCGGCCATGGCCTCCGCGCCCCCGTAGTTTTTTATAACCGGGCCAACGAAGCTGCGGCTCAACTGCGCCCCGGCGATTTCGACTTGAAATCCATTTTCGCCGGCGGCGTGCGCTGGTTTCATAGCGGCGGCATTTTCGATTGAAGGCATGAAGGCTGCCAAGGCAGCCGGCGCCGTGATTTCGTTCGATCTCAACTTCAGGGAGAAGCTCTGGAACATCTGGGGAGGCCAGGGACGTGCCATGGAGGTTATCGGTCGGATTGTCAAGAATGTCGATGTTCTCGTCGGCAACGAAGAAGACCTGCAGAAGGGCTTGGGGATTCCTGGTCCCGAGGTGGCCGCGAAATCCAAGCTCGATCCCGGCGTTTTTATCGGCATGATCGAGCATTTGACCAAGAAGCACCCGCAGGTAAAGATCGTCGCCACGACCCTGCGCGAGGTGCAGTCTACCAACCGGCACAGCTGGGGCGCCGTGGCGTGGATCGACGGCCGGACTTTTGTTTCTCCCACTTGCGAATTGGATGTGCTGGATCGTGTGGGTGGGGGAGATGGTTTTGCTGCCGGATTTTTCTACGGTTTGCTTGCCGGCGAAACGCCGGAAGAGGCCGTCAAGCTGGGCTGGGCGCATGGAGCGCTGCTTACAACCTATCCCGGTCAAGCTGGGCTGGGCGCATGGAGCGCTGCTTACAACCTATCCCGGCGACACCACCATGGCGACCGTCGAGCTGGTCCGGGCCTTCGCCAAGGGTGGCTCCGCTCGCATCCAGCGCTAGGCACGGCCACCACAAAGACCCTCCCATGCAGACAGTGGCGATGAGTCGCGGCACTGCAATACTGCGCCAGAGGCCGCAATCCGCACTGAGAGCCGCGACGGCGGGAAGCAGCAGCCAAGTCACAGTATAGCGAATGATGCTATTGATTCGGGGTTGGCTCTCACCGGAAGTTTTCCACCAACATAATGTCGCTGGCGCTCTGATCCAGTTGAACGAAGAGGAGCGATCTTCCGTCGGGCGAAACAGCCAGACCCGGATGTGACCGAGATATCGGTTTATTGAGCGCGGCGACCTGAGTCACTTTGCCGGTTGCAAAGTTGAAGAATTCGATAAGCGGCTGAGAAGGCACATTGGCTGTAACAAAGTAGATTCCTTCTCTTACTACGTTCCACAGCCGCCAATACCCTGCACCGTGGTGGTCGAGGACCAGGGTTTCTTCTCCCCCGCTCACCGGGATCTGCCAAATGCCCGGAATGTATCGGCCTTTCACATAGTAAAAGATCTTGCCGTCAGTGGATTCGAAGCCTTCAAATCCGCCGTGCCTGGTTACCTGCACGGCTTGGCCGCCTTCAAATGGTGTTTTCCAAACCTGCATTCCGCCAGTGCGTGTAGAACTATAGTAAATCCACTTTCCATCCCGCGACCAGCTCGGGATCACATTCTCGCATATCTCCGCCGTGAGGCGCCGCGGCTCTCCGCCATCCGCGCTGACGATATAGATATGGGCACTCCCTGCCCGGTCAGAGTCAGTCGAACGGGAGTCATAGGCGATCCAATGTCCGTCCGGAGACCAGCGCGGAGTGCCCGTGAGATAGGATCCGCGATTCACCAACTGCACGGGATTCGTGCCGTCCTGATTGCAAATCCAGATCCCGAAGTCGCCGGTACGGTTTGAGGCAAAAACGATTCTCCGTCCGTCGGGAGAGTAATCTGCCCCTTCATCGGCGAGCGTTGAAGAGATCAAGCGAGCGACGCTCCGGCCGCGACGCGCTGCATCCATCTTGAGGCACCAGACATTCAGGTCATCCAACACCTGCGTGTAGGCCAAGTGGTCTCCCTGGTAAGAGAATGTTGGGCTGATCGCCTTCTGCCCCACGGCCGGCACGCGTTGCGGCATTCCACCAGCAACAGGCATGCGCCAGAGGCTATGGAGGCTGCTGCCGCGTCTCGACGAGAACACGATCTCGCGGCCATCCGGGGTCCACGCAAAACCTAGGATCGATGCATTGTCGAAGGTGAGCCGCCGCGGCTCGCCCCCCGCCAAGGAAACAAGGTAGATGTCACTGGTCTCTAGACAGGCTGACCGGATAAAGGCAAGGGACTTTCCATCCGGAGAGAAACCTGGATAGAAATCGCCTTCTGTTTCTCGCGGAGGTGAGGTTATCTTTAGCTTTTCGCCGGTCTCAGTCGACAGCAGGTAAATGGCGAAAGGCTGATTTTGCGAATCCTTGTCCGCAACGGCCAGGAATTTTCCATCCGGAGAGTAGTACTGGCTGTGGCTCAACGTCGGGTGCTGATATTGAAATACATCGGCGACCTTGCGCTCATGGCCGCCCAAAGAAGGAATCAGATAAAATGCACTCCTCTCGGCGGACTGACGGAAAAAAGCGATATAGCGGCCGTCAGGGGACCATGCAGGATACGTATCCACAGCAGTGTCATTCGTTAGCCGGAGCGGCTGATCCGGGCCAATTTGCTTGACGTAGAGGTCGGAATTGTCCCCATGTTCGCGCTCCCATGCAAAAGCGATCTGGTTCCCATCAGGCGAAAAGGCCGGACACGTCGCCCGCCCGGAGAAACTAGTAAAGGGAACGATTCTCAACGCCGGAGACGCCGAGATCTGCGAGACAATGGCGGCTCCGCCGGGCTGGTCCCAAAACTCTCTTACCTTGGCGGCAAATCGGTACCCTCGTTTTGGGATTGTCTGAATGTACCGGTCGGATTCCTCCCCACCGAAAACTCTTCTCAAAGAGGAAACGTTCTTCGCCAAGTTGACCTCTTCGACAAAGGTATCCGGCCAGATTTTCTTGATCAGATCTTCTTTACTAAGCACGTGCCCGGCGTTTTCGACCAATGGCAGCAAGGTCTCGAAGACTTTGGGAGTCAGCGGGACATACTCCCCATCGCGCAATAGAAGCCTATCTTCTACGTCCAGATGGAACGGACCAAATTCATAGAAGTGCTGGCCTACCCAGTTCATAGCGAGATTCCGCATTTATATCATAACTTCGCCAAAAGTTTTCTAGAACTTTTTCAGGACTTTGAAAAGATTTCTTGGATGATTCTAGCGCAAACTCTGCACTCAGACAATTGGATTAAATTCCAGTACCTCCCAGGCCCTTGCGGATCGAGACTTTCATGGGTCTGTGATGGACTTGTCGCCATAACACCTGCCGTACTCAAAGGAGGCATTATGTCGAACAAATCAAAACGTAGTTCGATTGGGAAGAGCCTGCTGTGCGGGTTGCTCGGCGCGCTGGGCTTGACCCTTTGTTTCTCAGCCGCCGCGTTCGCGCAAGCTGACATGTCCGGGCTTTCGGGATTTGTCAGAGACAGTAGCGGATTAGTAATGCCTGCCGTAAAGGTCACGGTCAAGGAGGAAGGCAAGGGGGTGCAGCGGTCCGGCGTTACAGACGAGAGAGGCTATTACGTCATTACGCCTTTGCCCCCTGGGCTTTATACCGTTACCGTGGAGCATCCCGGTTTTAAGCGTGCCGAGACCACCCACAAGAATCTCGACGCCGGCATCCAGGCTGGGCTCGATATCGTTCTACAAGTCGGCGGCACCAACGAAACGGTCACGGTCACGGCAGATACGGCCGCGGTGCAGACGGAAACCGCCACGACTGGCAAGCTGATCGAAGGCAAAACGCTTGAAGCCATGGCATTGAATGGACGCAATCCGGTTATGCTGGCGGCCCTCCTGCCGGGTGTGAATGCTGACATCTCCGCAAACGATTACGGCTCGGACCTCCCACCCTCCATAAACGGTTCTAGCCTGACCGGGGTTTTCTTTGACGGCGCTATAGCAACACGAACCCGGAATGATAACACCTGGACCACCGGCGCCGCTGACATGGATGCGACCCAGGAAGTCCAATTTCTGACGAACAATTACAGTGCTGAATATGGCCGCTATTCCGGTGGACAGGTCCGCGTCGTTACCAGAGGCGGCTCCAACAAATTTCACGGAAGCGTGTACGATTACATACGCAATTCCGCGTTCAATGCCAATTCATGGAGCCGCAATAACACACCTCTCCAGGTCACAGCACCCTGTTCTGACCCTGCGAATTATGCGGCGTCCTATTGCCGTCCAGCCCCGTTCCGCTACAACCAATATGGCTGGAACATCAGCGGTCCCGTGCTGCTCCCGTTCACCAAGTTCAATCGGGACCGCAGCAAACTTTTCTTTATGTTCAGCCAGGAGTGGGTGCACTCACGCAGCGGTTCAACAACGACAATGACAGTGGCTTCGGATGCGATGAGGCAGGGGAACTTCAGCGAACTGCTGGACCCCACGAACCGATTCTTTCAAAGGGCGATTTATCTCAAGGATCCTCTTAAGACCGGGTCGTGCAGCGTGACAAACCAGTCTGCCTGTTTTAGCTACAATGGGATCGTAAACTATATTCCGCCCGATAGGCTAAGCTCGAACGGCATGGCCTTCATGAGGGCCTTTCCTGAGCCCAAGGGCTATCTCAATCCGTACCCGTCTGGCACGAACTGGTGGAGTGGCGAACTTGCCGGTGGAACCAACCAAGGCCAGACTACGATTGCGGCGGATTACAATCCCGCCCCGAGTCATTCGATTCGCGTACGCGGGCAGTTCTTTAATTCCAGACCTCCCCAGACTGTTATCAACTATACAAACAACTTCTACACTTGGCCTTGCGCCGACTGCGACACCTGGCGTAATCGCCCCAACAGATGGGTTTCCATCAACTGGATCTGGACATTGGCGCCCAATTGGATCAACGAGATGGTCGCTGCCTTCAGTAACGACTATAGTTATAATCTCCTTGATACCAATGGCAAAGGTTGGAACAGAAACAACTTCGGAATCAATTACCCCTACATTTTCCCTGCTGACGAGAAAGACATTCCCAACAAGATCCCGACGGTTAGTGGGGTAAGCGGCATTAACACGCCGAGTTCCACACCCTATCCGGCGGGTCACACAGGTCCCATATGGCAGTGGCAGGATAACATGAGCAAGATCCACGGCCAACACACGATCAAGTTCGGCGTCTATGCGGAGAAAGCGGGCGAGAACGACAGAGACCAGATCATCATCGGCGCGGCGCCCGGCAGCACCAACAATCAGAACGGCCAGTTCCAATTCAGCGATAGTACCACTAACGCAACCGGGAACGCGCTTGGCAACATGGCCATTGGTCTGTTCAATACCTATGCTGAGGTAGGAGCTCGTTCCTATACGCAATATCGTAGCTGGGACGTCGAGTATTACTTCCAGGATTCCTGGAAAATCAGCCGCAAGCTACGCCTTGAATTGGGGCTAAGGCACAGTCTCATTGAGCCTTACTGGGCTGAATGGAACAATATGGCGAATTTCGATCCCACCTTATATAACCCCGCTAACGCCGCCACCGTTGATCGGGCGACCGGGTACGTGAGCGGCACCCTGCAACAACTGTACAACGGCATGGTGTTCTCGGGGAATGGCTGGCCTGGTAGCGCCCTGGGACCCGGACGGGTCGACGTCGCGAATTCAGGCCAGTTTAACTTCCTTACCCGCCCAGGAACGCCCCGTGGGTTCTATACGATGCACTTAAGGGACCTGCAACCTCGCTTGGGGCTTACGTACGCCTTTAATAGGAAGACCGTGTTCCGTGCCGGCGTGGGGCGCTTCATCAATCGTCCTGGAGTGAGTGACTCGATCTTCTTAGGGGGCAATCCGCCACTGCAGCCGGCGTTCTCCGAGAGCAATGGGAGTGTGGACAATCCTGCCGGGGCAGGGGTCACCCATACCTACCCTCTGAATCCGACGATCCAATCGAACGACTTCCCGAATCCCGACTCCTGGGCCTGGAACGGCACCTTCGAGCGGGAAATTCCTTTTGGCACCACCATCGAGATTGCGTATGTGGGCCGTAAAAATCTACGTAACACCCGCACCATTAATAACATCAATCAGCTCCAGGTCGGCGCGATCTACGATCCAGCAAATTTGCTGCCTGGTGGAAAGACACTCGCCAACCTGGATTCTCTGCGGCCGTACCAGGGCTATGGCTTGCTCAAAGAGGCGGTCAACAACCTGAACTCCGCATACAACAGCCTGCAGTTGCAGGTGACACGCAGGTTCTCCAAGGGACTCAGCTTTGGACTGGCCTACACATACGCGCAGTCAAGGGACAACAGTACGTTGACGAATGTGTACGATTACTCCACGTCGTGGGGCCCCTGGTCGTCGTCCAAGAACTTGGTCATCAACGCCATCTACGAGATCCCGTTCCTCAGAAACCGAGCGAGCCTGCTCGGAAAAACTCTGGGCGGTTGGTCCGTTACCTCGATCGACCGAGTCAATCAGGGCAGCGGTCAAGTTAGTTTTACCGATCCCAATGACGATATCGGGATCGGAGGGAGCGGCGGCACGCAGTACATGTTCTTGAACGGTAATCCGCTCCTTCCTAAGGACCAGAGGGGATTTGGCGTCGGCAACTACTATTTCAATACTAAGAATCCCGACGGCTCGTCGATCGTAATAGAGCCTGCTCACGGAACATACTGCAAAACCGGTTGTGCTCGGAGTATCTATGTAGGTGCTCTTATAAACCAGAGCCACAATCTGTCCTTCTTGAAGGACTTCAAGATTCGTGGTGAGCAAAAGAAAATCACTTTCCGCGGAGAGATTTTCAACTGGCTCAACCATCCCGTCTGGGGCAGCCCAACCACGGATTGGCGGTCCTCGAGTTTTGGCATGATCACCACCAAGACTAGCAACACCCGCGAAATGCAGGTCTCGCTGCGCTTCTCGTTCTAGTCGAGGCTGCCGCGCTGTATAACCAACGGCCCATGTTTGCGCCGACCGCAGGCATGGGCCACTGAAGCAGTAGACAGGCTCTATTGATGAATACCATGGCAGGGCTTGGGTCGTGCGGTGCCGCGCCTGCGTATGGCAAGGGGCATGGGGCGGGATCTTCAAGGCCACCTCAATACCCGCCTGCACGCGTGAGCGGGAGCACCACCTTGAATGTGAACGGATGGAATGCTGCCGTCACCCGCAACGTCAACCGGCTTCTAGGGATTACAGTTGATTTGAGCCAGCAGTTTGGGACGTTCAGTTTGTCGGTCGATTATGAGTTCCGCTCTTTCCTGATCGGGCCCCAATTTACCTATCGCAAGCGAGTGAAATTGACGCCTTTTGCTCATGTCCTGATTGGCGCCGCTCGCTTTGACAGCCGCCTGAGCTCTGATGTACCGAATCTTCGTTATCATGAAAATTCGCTCGCCCTGGCTGCCGGCGGCGGGGTCGATGTTCACCTTTATTCCATCGTGGCGATCCGGCTCATTTAGGCGGACTACTACATAACGCAGTTCAGCAAGGACAGTCAGAACGATCTGCGGCTCGGTTTTGGAATCGTGCTCAGATTTGGGCATAGACAATAAGTAAATGAAGAGTCGCGCTCAACGGTCAGAAGATCAGAAACGTGAGCCAAAGATAGTTCCATCCATGAATAATTCAGGGTGAGGATCCTGGATTTGCAGGAGACCCATAGGGGGAGACGCGCATGACACGAGAACTAAAACGTTTATCTATATTATTAATACTGGCGTGCCTGGCAATGTTCGCCGGCGCGCTGGGGCAGAGCACCAAGCCGGGGGGCGTCCAGGGTCAGGCAGCGAAGCCGGCGGTCCAGGGACAGAAACCAAAGCCGGAAAGCCTGGATCTAACCAAACAGCCGACGTTGTACGCGGTCGGCTACGCCCACCTGGATACTCAATGGCGCTGGGACTATGTCACCACGATCAAGGACTACCTTCCGAAGACGATGCGGCTTAACTTCGATTGGTTTGAGAAGTATCCGCACTACGTCTTCAATTTTAGCGGCGCCAACCGCTACCGCATGATAAAGGAATACTACCCGGCCGACTACCAAACGATCAAGAAGTACGTGGCGGCGGGTCGCTGGTTCCCTGCCGGCTCGTCAATGGAAGAGAACGACCTCAACGGGCCGTCTGCAGAATCAATCATCAGGCAGATCCTGTATGGCAAGGAGTATTTCCGCCGCGAGTTCGGCAAGACCAGCGCCGAATTCATGGACCCCGACTGTTTTGGCTTCCCTGCATCCGTGCCCAGCATCCTGGCACATTGCGGCATCAAGGGCTTTATAACGCAAAAGCTGTCGTCGAACTGGAATCCGGCAGATTTAGCCGGCGGTCCGGACTCACCGGAAAAAACGCCGCTGGGAATCCCATTCAATGTCGGTGTTTGGGAAGGTCTCGATGGCAATTTTGTGGTCGCCGCGCTAAATCCTGGCGCCTACAGCAGTTCAGTAAGCACCGACCTCAGCAAGAGTCCTCCACCGTCGCCGCCGCCGAATCCAGACCAGCCCGGGCGAGGCACAAGGGGAGGGACCGACTGGCCTGCGCGCATCCAGCTGGATGGGCAAGTGACGGGCGCCTTCGCGGACTGGATGTATTATGGGACCGGCGACACCGGCGGGTCCGCCAATGAATCCACGATACGACTAGTGGAAGCGATCGTCACCAAGAGCAAGACAGTGCTGCCGCAGCCAGGCGCCGGCCGCGGTCAAGGGGGGCAGGCGCAGGCTCCGACGCCACCGCCGGGACCTGAGGTCCAGGTGGGCGACGGTCCTGTGAGGGTGATCTCGGCCACGTCGGAACAGATGTTCCTTGACCTGAAGCCCGAGCAGATCGCAAAGATGCCGAAGTACAAAGGCGATCTCGAGCTGATCAACCATACTCCCGGTTCCCTCACCTCCGAGACCTTCATGAAGCGGTGGAATCGCAAAAACGAAGAGCTGGCGGATGCTGCCGAGAAGGCTTCGGTGGCCGCAGAATTGCTGGGCGGCCGGCCTTACCCGCTGAAGCGATTGACGGACGCATGGACGCTGGTAATGGGAGGGCAGTTCCACGATATCCTTCCCGGCACTTCCATCCCCAAGGCGTACGAATACTCGTGGAACGACGAGATACTTGCGATGAACCAGTTCGCCGGCGTCCTGACCAGCGCCACGGAGGCGGTCGCCTCCGGTATGAACACCGAGACCAAGGGCACGGCTATCGTTGTCTACAATCCGTTAAATATACCACGCGAGGATGTGGTGGAAGCCACCATCTCCTTCCCTAACGGCACTCCGAGGGCGGTCCGTGTGTTCGGGCCAGACGGCGGAGAAGTGCCCGCGCAGTTAAATGGCGCGGCAGACGGTGCCGCGAAGATCCTGTTCGTGGCGAAGATGCCTTCGGTCGGGTATTCGGTTTACGATGTTCAGCCCGGCGATAGCGCTGCCGCATCGCAGCTCAAGGTGACGGCATCGTCGCTCGAAAATGCGCGTTACAGCATCAAGTTGGACCAGAATGGCGACGTCGCCAGCATTTTCGATAAGACACTTAACAAAGAATTGCTTTCCGGCCCGATGCGGCTGGCAATCTCGACGGACGACCCAAGATCACAGCCGGCCTGGAATATGGACTTTGACCAGGAACAGGCCGCGCCGCGTACGATCGTCAGCGCACCGGCGAAGATACGGGTTGTAGAGAATGGTCCGGCCCGCGTGGCTGTCGAGGTCGCGCGCGAAGCCGAAGGCTCCAAGTTCGTGCAAACGATCCGGCTTTCGGCAGGCGACGCCGGCAATCGCGTCGAGATCGGCCACGTCATGGACTGGAACACCAAAGGTGGCAACCTCAAGGCAGTCTTCCCCCTGACCGTGTCGAATCTGAACGCAATCTACAACTGGGACATCGGCACTATTGAGCGCCCCACCGCAAACGAGCGGCAATTCGAAGTCCCCTCCCACCAGTGGGTCGATCTGACCGATAGGAGCGGATCCTACGGCGTGACGATCCTTACCGACTGCAAGAACGCCTCAGACAAACCCAACGATAACACTCTGCGCCTGACACTCGTCCGCACACCTGGCACACGCGGGGGCACTCCCGACCAGGGCACGCAGGATATCGGACATCATGAGTTTGTGTATGGCCTCGCCGGCCATGCAGGGGACTTCCGCCAGGGACAGACCGACTGGCAGGCGCTCCGGCTCAATCAGCCCCTCGTGGCCTTCCAGAGTCCGAGTCACGCAGGAACGCTTGGGAAGACTTTCTCATTGATGAAGGTCAGCAACAGCCGCATTCGCGTACTGGCTCTCAAGAAAGCCGAGCAGACTGATGAGTATGTCGTCCGCCTCGTCGAGATGGATGGCAAGCCGGCCCAGAACGTGCGCATCTCATTTGGTGCTCCGGTTGCCGCGGCCCGCGAAGTCAACGGCGCGGAGGAACCCGTCGGTGTCGTCACCGTGACGAACGGCGAGCTGGTGACGTCTTTCACGGCGTTCCAGCCCCGCACGTTTGCGGTGAAGCTCGGCCCTGCCCCCAACAAGGTGCGCGCCGTGCAGTCGCAGGCGGTCAAGTTGACATACGATCTGTGTGTCACAACGCCCGACGGCAAACCGGGAGCAGGGTACTGGGATACTCAGGGCCGTTCCCTGCCGGCGGAGATGCTGCCCAATACGATTCCCTATGCCGGCATCAATTTCAGTCTCGCTCCTGGCGCGGGGTATGGGAAACATAATGCCGTAATCCCGCATGGCCAGAAGATCACGCTTCCCGAGGGCAATTTCCGCCGCCTGTACCTGCTGGCAGCCACAACCGGTAGCGATGTGCCGGCCACGTTCCTCATCGGCGATAAATCCGCCGATCTGACAATCCAGGATTGGAGCGGCTATATCGGCCAGTGGGATAACAGGATCTGGAAACAGGTGCCGGCGCCACCGCCGACATCGGAAGAATTGGCCCAGCAGGCGGCGCGGGGCGGGGCTGCCGGCGGACGCGGCGGCGGGGGCGGGGCTGCCGGCGGACGCGGCGGCGGGGGCCGCGGCATGCAAGAGGTGATGGACGGCCTGATCCCAGGTTTCATCAAGCCTTCGCCCGTGGCTTGGTTCGCCTCGCATCGCCATGCGTCGGACGGTTCCAATGAGCCGTACGCGTATTCCTATCTTTTTGCATATGCGATCGATGTGCCTGCGGGAGCAAAAACGCTGACTTTGCCGTCCAACCAATCCATTCGCATTTTGGCCATTACCGTGTCGGATGAGGGTGCGCAAGTGCGCCCGGTCCAACACCTGATCGACTATTTAGAGCGATAGGAGTTTCGTTCGGTGGTCATGAGAGTTCGCGGCGGCGTTCGCTCCTCCGGGTGCCGCCGCTTCTTGTTTCCGGCATCCGTGCATAGAATTTCATGCGCGGCCTGCAAGCTAAAGAGAGCAGTTGAATTCCGGATTCGACATTTATGAACGCTGATGGCCTTGGAGAGAAATCAATTCAGCGACGCCGCGAGCATCGGATTCTATGCATAATTCAGGTGACTGTAATTCCTCTCTTTCAGTGAAGATTTGGAGTTTAATTCGTTAGTGTTCCCATTTGGAGGTGCCGGGAACGGACTAAAGCCCGCCCCCACTTATCTGTCAAATCGAGGGATCTTTCGGCTCAGCTAATGAGTTCCGCGACAGAAACTAACTAGCACAACACCGAAGTAGAAGAAGCGCCCTGGCGGGACTTCGACATGAAAGGGGGCTATGCACGGCTTGCGCTGGTGGATTATCGGGCTCGTTTTTATCGGGACGGTGATCAACTTTATTGACCGGCTCACCATTGCGGTGCTGGCTCCCGTCATCACCGCCCAGCTGGGACTGACCAATCTTCAGTTCGCCAGCATCAGCACATGGTTCCTCGTTGCCTATACCGCCAGCCAGGGATTTTCGGGCAGGCTCTATGACCGTGTCGGAACCCGGCGCGGCTTTTCACTCTCGATCCTGCTGTGGTCCATAGCCGCCATGGCCCATGCGTTCGCGCGTGGGCTGGCCAGCCTGAGCTGCTTTCGTTTTCTGCTCGGGATCGGGGAGGCGGGCAACTGGCCGGGTGCCGCAAAAGCCATCGCTGAATGGTTTCCCGTGCGCCAGCGCGCATTGGGAATGGGCATTTTCAACTGCGGTGTGGCCGCAGGCTCCATTATGTCGCCGCCGCTGATAGTCTGGCTGCAGTTGCGCTACGGGTGGCAGGCCGTGTTCCTGGCCACAGGAGCACTGGGATTTGGTTGGCTGGTGTTGTGGTTGCTGTTTTATGAAACGCCGGAGCGGCACCGGGCGATCACGCGTGAAGAGTACGCGCTCATCCAGGATGGGCGGGGCCCTGCCACGGGCACGCACAACATCCGCTGGCAGCAGCTATTGAGGTATCGGCAGGTGTGGGCCATCATCCTGTCGCGATTTCTGACCGATCCAGTCTGGTGGTTCTATATCACATGGCTTCCGCTCTATCTGTACAATGTGCGCGGATTCAGCCTGAAGCAGATCGGGCTGTTTGCGTGGCTGCCCTATGTTGCGGCGGGCGCCGGAAGTCTCTCCGGGGGCTGGATGTCCGGATTTCTTATAGGCTGCGGATGGACCGTGAACAGGTCCCGCAAGGCCGTCATCACCGTCGCCATGCTGCTCATGTTCGCCGGCATCCCGGCTGCCTTGGCCGATAGCGCGATGGCTGCGCTTGCGTTCATCAGCCTGGTGACGTTTGGTTTCCAGAGCTGGATCAACAACGTGCTAACTGCACCCAGCGATTTTTTTCCCGAGTATGCGGTCGCGTCGGTGGCCGGCCTGGGTGGTGTGGGCGCGGGGGTCGGAGCTATCCTATTTACGCTGGCAACAGGATTCGTGGTGGACCATTTTCATTCCTACACACCGATCCTGATCACGGCAAGCCTGCTTCCTGTGCTGGGCACGATCGTCTTTTCCTTGCTCGGAGGGCCAATCCGCCGGTTATCCTTCGCGCGGTGATCGAGGCGAGGTGAAAGACATCAGAAGAGCCGGCGGAGCCGAAGGATGATTAGCGGATAAGATTCGGGTAGAGAGGGTATAGCGAAATGCAGAAACACAAATTCGTATTTAGTACGAAAGAAACGGTCCACTATCGCTTTCCCACGCACGTCAACGATCTGGTGATGGATCGCGCCGAGGCGGAAACGTCCGAGGTCTTCGTCGTCGTCCTCGAACCCGGCGAAGGGCCGCCGCTGCACATTCATCATGATACCGAACAAGTCTTTTACGTCATGGAAGGCGCCGGCGTTTTACAGATTGGTAAAGCATTGAAGCCGTATCCGGTGACTCAGGGAGACGTCGTGCGCATTCCGCCGCACACTCTTCATCGCATTCAATGCTGCAGTCTCCAGCCGCTGCGCTACTTGAGCGTGGATTGCTTTGTCGGCGGTAAGCCGGAAGAAGAGCCGACATGGGAGAGCCATGTGACGGCAATGTGCGCGCAAAACGGGTGGGACTTCGATAGAATCTGCGGCGATAGGTAGCCGGCCGATGAGCAAGTGCAGAGTATTCCTTGCGAATCGGGAAGGAGCCAGCCTCCGTTGTACTCGACCCGAACGTCTGGCTGCTGATGCAAGCCGGTGAGTTTGTGAAAAAGCAGCTATAAGGGGAGCCAAGGAAATTGCATTTCTCAGATTACCCATCTGCCTGGCGCCGGCTGAATCCAGAAAATCGGCACTGTCTCGACCTCGTCTCTAAGGCTCTCGGCTTCTTGTCCGGGACTGGGATTGACATTGTGCTCGGTAAAATTTAAAATTAAATAGTAAATCCAACCCTATTCCCTGGGGCAAGTCCCATGCGCACCAAACGAGTTTCCTCTCTCGTCATAAGTGTTTCTCTCATGCCGGCTTTCTTAGGGTTCCTTTCCCTACCGGTCTCCGGGCGGCATCAGACTCGGGCTGCCGAGCAGGACATGACTGGGGCTGCGCAACAACAGCAAGCCAGCCCGCCGGAACAGCAGAAGGTTAAACCCCGCGATTTGGAAAAGCCTAAATCGGCAAAGGAAACCAAGCTTCCGGAGTATTACAAGAAATGGCTCGAGGAAGACGTGGTCTATATCATCAGCCCTGAAGAAAAGAATGTCTTCAAAGCTCTTACAACCGACGAAGAGCGGGAAAACTTCATCAATGCGTTCTGGGCACGCCGGGATCCGGATCCGCGCGAAAGCGGCAATGCGTTCAAGATAGAGCATTATCGCCGCATTGCATACGCCAACCAGCAGTTCGACGCTGGATTTCCTGGGTGGATGACCGACCGAGGACGCATCTACATCTTATATGGGGCTCCCGATAGCAAGGAAAGCCGCCCCTCGGGCGGCAACTACAATTGGAACATCTCAGACGAGGGAAGAAGCGGAAACAGCACGGTGTATCCTTTTGAGCGTTGGAGCTATCGTCACATCGAAGGTGTTGGGGATAATGTCCAACTGGAGTTCGTAGATAAGACCTTGACGGGCGAATACAAGCTCGCGATGGACCCGAATGAAAAGGACATGCAGTCCAGTCTCGCGGGCCAGGTGAGGGAGCCGAATGTGGCTGGCAGTGGTGATATAGCGAACCCCGGGCAAACAGACGATCCCGCCTCGCAGCAGCGGACCTTGCAGCTCTCCCGGGATGACGCGTTTGAACGCTTGACGCGCTATTTCAACGTCCAGCGCCCACCGCAGATTGCGTTCGCGGACCTCAAAGGGGTCGTTTCGACGCGCATCACCTATACGCAACTTCCCTACACGATGCGGACGGACTTCATCCGACTTTCGCAGGGCAGGGTCTTGGTGCCGATTACAATCGAACTTGAGAACAAAAACCTGGAGTTCAAGAAAGAACTGCAATTCAATCGAGCTACGGTCAACGTCTATGGGCAGGTGTCTAACCTGCAAGGAAGGACAATCGCCGAGTTTGAAGACACGATCCTGACGGTGTATACCGACGAGTCTTTTGCAGCGGGAAGTACTGAAAAGTCCATTTACCAGAAAATGGTGCTTCTGGATGGCGGGCAGCGTTACCGGCTGGATTTGATCCTCAAGGACACCAACAGCAATTATGTCGGCTCAATGAGTTACGGGCTCCAAATTCCGATGTTCGAAGGCGAAGGGTTGCAAGCGAGCAGCGTCATACTGGCAAATACGATCCGTCCGATCGCTCCGACCTACGATCATCTGGACCAGTTTGTCATCGGCGACATGAAGGTGCGGCCGAACGTTGGGTGCACGTACGCTAAGGGGCAATTTCTAATCCCCTACTTGCAGGTCTACAACGCGGCGATCGATCAAACCACTCTGGAGCCATCCCTGCAGATTTCCTACACCATCAAATCGGGCGACAAGGTCGCCCAGGATATCGAGGATCCAAAGGGAGAAACAATTCAGCATACGTCGCCTCAACGGGTCATCATCGTAACCGCAATTCCGATCAGAGAGATGGCGCTCGGCAAGTACACGCTGGAGATTAAGGTCCTTGACAAAATCTCGAACAAAACGCTGGTCACCGGAACCGACTTCCAGGTCGTCGCTGCGCCATCGGGCCGCTAGGAGCGCGTCCGAGAATTAGCGAATTCGGCTCCCTCCGCCCGGGTTCTTGGGTTCGGTGTCCCGAATCTCGCTGATTTGATCGTTATGGAGCTTTTTTGAAGTTATAAAACCCGCCTTTTCGGTTCTTGGCTTACTGCGATGACTAGTTTCCGCCACTTTCTATCCATAACACATGCGGTACATCTTCAAAATGTTGTGCGTCAGGCACACCAGCGCCCACTCAGCTTTCACTTTTTCGACACCCCGGAGCAGGAACTGCCTGAATCCACGTCCTTGCTTGATTTGTCCAAATACCGGTTCCACGATAGACTTCCTTGCCGCATAGATCGCTGCACCTCTCTGGGTTTGCAGCTTGCGTCTCATCCGATCAACCTGAGTCGCACTGGGCGGCAAGGGACCACGTTTCGGTTTCGGCTCTTTCGGGTCGTGCTTCTGTTTCTCCGTGGCGATATAAGCATCAATGCCTTTTCCCGCAATATATTCCAGATTCTTGTCCGAGCAGTAGCCGCTGTCGGCAAGCAGTTGATCCGGCTTCTCTCCCGCTTGCGCCTCGATGATCTTTACCATTGGCTCAACTTGCTTCTTGTCGTTCGCATCTTGCGTCACCGTCTGGCCGACAATCAGTTGGAATGTGCCTTCAACCGCCGCCTGGGCGTTATAGGCTTGCACAAAACCATCGCCGCCTTTCATGATGCGCGACTCGGAATCCGTGAAATTATATTGGTCCTTGTCCGCCGGCTTCGCAGTCTCCGGGTCCTTGCCTTCCGCCTTTGCTCTTTCGCGGGCCCTTTCTTCAAGGGCACGCTTGGCCTCGCGAATCTTCGCCAGGCGTGTCTCCCGGCGACTCAATTCTTCAGGCAACTCATCTCCATGGCGGTTGCGGCCGTACAACTTGTCCTCACGAGAATCAATCCTATCCGCCTCCTTAAGCAGCGCCCGGACCTCCTGCCTCAACTGGTCTTCCTTCTCTGTCATCCGGCCGTAACTCATCGCTTTATGCTTGGACGCATTCGCCTTTACTTTGCTGCCGTCCAAAGCGACGCGGCCCAACTTCATCGCGCCAGCTTCCAAGGCCATGCGCAGAACCTGCTGAAACAGAGCCTGCAAAGCCTTGTGATGAATCTTTCGAAAATCGGAAATCGTGCGAAAGTCGGGCTGGTTGCCGGCAGCAAGAACGCGAAAGGGTACTTCATCGATCAAAGCGGTCTGTATCCTTCGCGACGAAAAGACACCGATACAGTATCCATACAGAAGTACTTTAGTCATCATGCGCGGGTTATAGGGCGGCTGGCCGCGCGTGTCTTTCTCGTAGACGGCTTCAATCTCGGAGAGATCCAATTGGTCGACGACATCGCTGACGAAGTTGGCCAAGTGGCCTTCCGGAAGCCAGTCCTTGATGTTGGGTGGAAACAGCAGCGACTGCTCAGGCTCATAGGATTTGTACCGTTTTTCCATGAGCCACTTTGTACACGGGGTGCGTGATTAATGGCAACCGAATTCGCTAATTCTCGGACAAACTCCTAGGCGCGATTTCCACGGTACTGGAAAGGGCTAACGCTCCAAACTAATCCGCTCAGCACGACTGCAGAATCCCCCACACTTGTTAGGATTATCAAGTACTGAATAGTCATATGACAAATAAAGGATTCTTGTCGCGCTTTGCCCCGACAAAATCCTGAGTTGGACTAAATCTGGATCTGGATACTCGGAGTTTAGATGCGTTTTGCCGTGGGTTTCCGCGATGGAGAAAACAGGGTTCTAAAAATGTGTCAGATTCCCTGAGGTTGCATCGCTCTGCATGGATGAGGAAATAGCTGGTCAGGACAGAGCTGTGCGGGGACGTGTCGTTGACGCCTGTATTGCAAGCAAGATGGGAGAGAACACGCAGTGATCAAGGAGGAGTCCTCCGGAGGGGATGGATAAGTTCAATGCCGATCAAGAGGCCGATTTTGCAATAAGGACAGCGTGCTGGGGAACGGACAGGCCGGTCAGATCGGGAAGCATCTGACACGGAATCGACGGGCGCATCCGATGGTGGAACGCTAAGCAACGCTCGGGCTTGATCCAGCCGCTTGCGACAAGAACCGCTCCAGATGCCGTAGTACCGTACCTTGGCACATCCCCGGGGCAAGACGTGCTGGAGGAACCGGCGGATGAACTCCACTGCAGACACGGTATTGAAGGCATGAAGGCTGCCAAGGCAGCCGGCGCCGTGATTTCGTTCGATCTCAACTTCAGGGAGAAGCTCTGGAACATCTGGGGAGGCCAGGGACGTGCCATGGAGGTTATCGGTCG
>JBEKIX010000067.1:0-17093 GCA_050011535.1 Acidobacteriota bacterium | reverse complement strand
AAAAGGAGCGGATGCAAGACTGTTGATTGCAGAAACCTCCACAGATACCGCGGGCGCAAATGGTACGAGACGTAGGCGAACTCGCGCAGGCGGTGCAATTCCTCCGACGGAATCTCCGGGTGCCGGAACACGCTTGTCCAACCGTTGTAGTGCTCCCAATTGCGGTCGAATATCCTGCTCTGCACGTTGCGATAGAACTGGGTTCCGGGATAGGGGGTAGTGACAGTGAATTGAATCGCAAAGGTGTTCAGTTTTTTTGCGTAGCGGATCGTGTCCTGGATGCCATCGGCGGTATCGCTCAGCAGGCCGAGAGTGTAATTGGCAATGACCCGGATGCCGAGCCGGTGGCAATGATCGATCACGCGTTCCTGCTGCGTCTTGGGGATTGCCCGACGCTGATTGGCTCGCAAAGTCGCTTCGCTCGCCGATTCCACTCCCACCTCCACGCTGCGCAGGCCGGCGCGATGCAGGAAAGTGATCAACTCAGGATCAAGGCGATCGGTGCGCGCCTCCATTCCCCAGCGCACATTCAGGCCGCGGCTGAGGATGCGGTCAGCCATTTGCCGCGCACGCTCCTTGCTGTGTGTCAAGTTGGGGTCGCGAAAGGCAATGCCCTTGATGCCGTACCTGCCCATGAGATGCTCGATCTCATCCACGATGTTCTCCGGCGTTCGGATCCGGTATTTCGAGTAGACCAGATAAGGGCAGTAGTTGCACGTGTCTGGACACCCGCGGCTACCCAGCATCGGGATCGTGATCCCGCGGTTGGTGACGATCTGGTAACGGAGCCGGCCCAGGTCGAAGTGGTCCCATTTTGGATGCGGGAGCGCGTTTAAATCCGCTACGAAACCGGCGGAAACCATCCCGCTTGGAATCTCTCCACGCGCCAGCGCCGGAGCGATGTTCTCGATTTCTTCCTTGATGACGAAGTCCGCGCTCTCCTCGAAGAAATCAGGCACGGTTGCCGCGAAGGGGCCGAAGTATCCGACCCTGCTCCCGTAGCGTCGCCGGGCTTCCAATCCTATTTCCCGCTCAAAAGTGCAGTCGACGATCGAGGACGCAATCAAATACAGATCGGCCGGCTCGAGCTGATCCAGGCGGCGCACCTCGAGCACGCGAACCTCCGCGCCATGTGCTTCGAGGATGGAGTGGAGATAAGCAAGCGTGATATTGGGGATGGAAGCAATGCGGCGCTTAGCAATTTCGAGAAGCCGGGCGAAGGGAGAATTCCCGACGGTGAAAACCGTCCCAAATCCTCCCGCTACATCTTTGAGTGTGCAGTTCTTCTGTCGGCTGGCACTGAGTACGACAATCTTCATAAAACCCCTTGATGAGTCATTCGCAAAATCCGGGGCCCCACCCACTCCCGATTATAGCAGCATCCGCAGCCACAACAAACTTCCGGGGCGTTCCACCTTACACTTGGGTATGTACGGAAGAATGAGTGAATTGTTACGGGCCGGGATGTGCGGGATGAGGGTGGAAACCAGGGTAAATCCAGTTGAGTTTTACGTACGCGTCTGTTACCTTGCACTCGTACCTTGCACTCGGGTGCAATCATGAACTGCCGCCGAATATTTTAATGGAAGAACAACTCATCCCTCCTCCCGATACCTCAAGCCAGCCTGAACAGGCACCTTCCACGAATTCTGGCGGCAATTTGTTTTCAGAATTGAAGTCCTGGCTTCGCGACATAATCTTTGCGGTTGCGACTGCCATATTTATCGTGATCTTTTTGATCCAGCCCGTGAAGGTCGAAGGAACGAGTATGCAGCCGCGCCTGGTAGACCAGGAGAGGATCTTCGTTAATCGATTCATCTACCGCTTTGAGGATATCCATCGGGGCGACATCGTGGTCTTCTGGTACCCCAGGGACACCGATAAATCGTTTATCAAGCGCGTCGTGGCTATCCCCGGTGACCGGGTCGAAATCCTCAGTGGTGTTGTGTTCGTGAACGGGACCAAAATCGAGGAACCTTACCTCAAGGCTGAGTTTCGAGATCACGACTCGTTCCACAGAACCATAGTTCCTCCGGACCAGTACTTTGTGCTCGGGGATCACAGAAATTCGAGCAACGACAGCCGCAACTGGGGATTCGTACCAAGGAGTCTCATATACGGCAAGGCGATTTTCCGCTACTGGCCCGTTTCGCGTGTGGGTATGGTGGAGTAGCTCCGGAGATTCTTCGAGCCTTTTGAACCTTGGAGGTTGGTCGTGTCGTTATTCCGAGGACACCAAATCCTTGTCGCTGCCTCTAAACGGTCACCGTCACAGAAACTAGGATCCGGGAAAGACCGGACGGGGCAGCCAGTTCGGCGCTGACCTTCGCCCTCTCCAGGCGGCTTTCCGCGCAACGATGATAAGAGTGATACTGGCACTGGAAGATGGCCGCTCCTTCACTGGCCGCTCCTTTGGCGTCGAGGGAGAGGTATGTGCAGAGGTGGTTTTCAACACCTCTCTTTTGGGCTACCAGGAAATCCTTACGGATCCGTCCTATGCCGGCCAGATCGTTGTCATGACTTGTCCCCACATCGGCAATTACGGAATGAATCGGGAAGATGAAGAGTCGGGGCGGCCTTTTGTCCAGGGGTTTGTCGCGCGCGAGTTCAGCTCCTTTACATCCAACTGGCGCGCGCGCGAATCGCTCGGTGAATACCTGAAGCGCCACGGGATCGTGGCCCTTTCAGATGTGGACACACGCGCGATTGTAAGACACATCCGCACTTTCGGGGCCATGCGCGGCATCCTCAGCAGCATCGATTCCGACATTCCCCGACTCGTCTCGCGGACGCTGCAGGCTCCCCGCATGATAGCGCGGGACCTGGCTTCATTCGTCAGTTGTCCGGCGCCTTACACCTGGACGGATCCAGGTGGAGACGAAATCGATCGGTTCAGGGTGGTCGCCTATGACTTCGGCATAAAGAGGACGATTCTGGCCAACCTTGCGCTTTCCGGCTGCGACGTCACTGTCGTGCCCGCGCAAACGAGCGCGAACGATGTGCTTGCGCTGCGCCCGGACGGGGTGTTCCTTTCAAACGGTCCGGGGGATCCGGCAGTGCTGAGCTACGCGATTGACAACGTGCGGCGCCTTATGGGGAAGACACCGCTTTTCGGGATCTGCCTTGGCCACCAGGTGATGGGACTGGCGTTTGGCGGGAAAACATACAAACTCAAGTTCGGACATCGGGGCGCAAACCAGCCGGTGAAGAATCTCAACACGGGTCGCGTGGAGATCACCGCTCAGAATCACGGCTTCGCCGTAGACGAACACTCCCTGAGTCCGAGGCGCGTCGAGTTGACGCATGTCAATCTCAACGACCAAACGCTTGAGGGTATCCGCCATCTCCAGGTGCCTGCTTTTTCGGTGCAATACCACCCGGAAGCTTCGCCTGGCCCGCACGACTCCCACTATCTCTTCAAAGAATTCAAACGATTGATGGCGGAGTTTCGCAGGTAGCTCATGCCCAAGCGCACCGACATCCGGCGGATACTCATCATTGGGTCGGGTCCAATCGTAATAGGCCAGGCATGTGAGTTCGACTACTCAGGCACGCAGGCCTGCAAGGCCTTGCGTTCCGAGGGATACGAAGTGGTCCTGGTAAACTCCAATCCCGCTACGATCATGACGGATCCCGATCTGGCCGATCGAACTTACATCGAGCCGCTCACCTGCGAATCGGTTGGCGCCATCATCGCACGCGAGCGGCCGGATGCCCTGCTGCCGACTGTGGGAGGTCAGACCGCGCTAAACGTCTCGGTTGCGCTCGAGAAGGCGGGAATCCTGGCGCAGTATGGGGTTGAAATGATTGGCGCGAAGCGGCGCGCGGTCGAAATTGCAGAGGATCGGGAGCTTTTCAAGGAGGCCATGGCCGAGATCGGGCTCCAATCCGCGCAATCACGGGTGGTAAACAATTTGGAGGATGCGCATGGTTTCCTCGCACTCGCGGGCCTGCCTGCCGTCATCCGGCCCAGCTTCACCCTGGGCGGATTCGGCGGAGGAATCGCGCGCGATCTGGATGGGTTCGATCGGATCGTGGCTCGCGGACTCGATGTCTCTCCCGTCCATGCGGTTCTTGTCGAGCAGTCGCTCGTTGGATGGAAAGAGTACGAACTGGAAGTGATGCGCGATCTAAACGACAACGTGGTCATGATCTGCTCGATCGAAAACTTCGATCCGATGGGTGTGCATACGGGCGATTCGATTACTGTGGCTCCGGCACAGACTCTGACCGACAAAGAGTACCAGCGCATGCGCAATGCGGCGATCCGCATCATTCGCAAGGTGGGTGTGGAAACGGGAGGCTCGAACATCCAGTTTGCCGTGAACCCGCAGACTGGCGACCTGGTTGTCATCGAGATGAATCCGCGGGTTTCCCGCAGCTCCGCACTCGCGTCCAAGGCCACTGGATTTCCCATTGCCAAGATCGCGGCCAAACTCGCTGTCGGCTACACTCTCGATGAAATCCCCAACGACATCACCAAGATGACTCCGGCGTCCTTCGAACCCAGCATCGATTATGTCGTGGTGAAGATTCCTAGATGGAATTTCGAAAAATTCGCGGAAGCGGATGCCACCCTCGGAACTCAGATGAAGTCCGTGGGTGAAGTGATGGCCATCGGGCGCACCTTCAAAGAGGCGTTGCTGAAGGGAGTGCGCTCCCTTGAGAAGGGAAGAGTCGTCTATAAGCCGGTTGCGGAAAATCTGGCGCATAACCTGGTGACTCCGCTGCCGGAGCGACTCGACAATCTCCTGTTTGCTTTGAGGAACGGTTACACACTCGAGGAACTGCACCGGCTCACGCGGATCGATCCCTGGTTTTTGCATCAGCTCGCAGAAATCGTCGCGCAGGAGCAGCTTCTAATGAGAAAGACCCTCGACGCGCTCGGCGCGGATCTGCTTCTTGCCTGCAAACGCACGGGTCTTTCGGATGCGCGGATTGCCGCGCTGCTTTTGCCGGGAGATGGCATCCCCGTGACTGCGGATCAGGTGTCACGATGCAGGCATGAGCTTGGAATCCACCCCGTTTTCAAGCGAGTGGACACGTGCGCGGCGGAATTCGAATCCTTCACTCCTTATCTATACTCGACCTATGAGGGCGAATGCGAGGCAGCTCCTACCGATCGGAAAAAAGTCGCCGTCCTTGGGAGCGGCCCCAATCGGATAGGCCAGGGGATCGAGTTTGATTACTGCTGCTGCCATGCATCGTTTGCGCTTCGCGAAATCGGCTTCGAGACGATCATGATCAACTGCAATCCGGAGACGGTGTCGACAGACTACGACACCTCGGACCGGCTTTATTTCGAGCCGCTCACATTCGAAGATGTGATGGAAATCATGGAGGTGGAGAAACCCTTTGGCGTGATTGTCCAATACGGCGGTCAAACCCCTCTCGATCTCGCTCTCCAGCTCCAGGCTGCCGGCGTGCCGATCCTGGGGACATCGCCGGAGAACATTGACCTGGCGGAGGACAGAGAGAGATTCGGCCGCCTACTCGGAGAACTCGACATTCCGCAGCCGCGCCATGGGACCGCCCGCTCGCCGGAAGAGGCTTGCCACGTTGCCGCCGGCATCGGATATCCGATTTTGATGCGCCCATCCTACGTTCTCGGCGGCCGCGGCATGGCGATTGTCTACGACGAGGATGCGCTGAATCACTACATGGCGACCGCGGTCCAGGTCTCTCCCGAGCATCCGGTCCTTATCGATGAGTTCCTAGAGGATGCCTTCGAATATGATGTCGATGCTCTGTGCGACGGCGAACGCGTGGTGATCGGGGGCGTCATGGAACACGTCGAGGAGGCCGGCATCCACAGCGGTGACAGCAGCTGCGCTCTGCCGCCGATCACGAGCGAACCCGATTTGGTCGAGCGCATCAAAGACTATACACGCCGGCTGGGACTGGCGCTGCACGTCGTCGGCCTCATGAACCTTCAGTTCGCGGTGAAGAACCGTACAGTTTATGTGCTCGAGGTCAATCCGCGTGCCTCGCGAACCGTTCCCTATGTCAGCAAAGCTACCGGCGTGCCGCTCGCCAAAGTTGGAGCGCGCCTGATGGTTGGCGAGAAGCTCAAGGATATGGGGCTGCCGGATGAACTGCAGGTGCGGCACTGCTTTGTGAAGTCACCGGTCTTTCCGTTCAACAGGTTTCTCGGGGTCGACACAATTCTGGGTCCTGAGATGAAGTCGACGGGCGAAGTCATGGGAGTCGCCGAAAGCTTCGGCGTTGCTTTTGCGAAAGCTCAGATTGCCGCGGGCGCTCCACTCCCACAACAAGGCACGGTGTTTCTCAGCGTCAACGACAATGACAAGAAAGCACTGCTCCAGATTGCACATGGGTTTGAGGCTCTGTGCTTTCACCTGATCGCAACCTCGGGTACTGGCAGATTCCTGAATTCGGACAGATTGGAAGTGGATTCTGTCTACAAAGTCGGAGAAGGGAAGCCCGACATCGTCGATCTGATCAAGAGCCGCAAAGTGGATCTGATAATCAATACTCCTTTGGGCCGCAGATCGCACTTCGATGAAAGGGCGATCCGCCGTGCAGCCACGCAGTACAACGTTCCCTGCATCACGACCCTCTCGGGCGCGCGCGCAGCGGTGAGCGCCATTCGGGCTCTTCGGAGCGAACCGATCCTTGTGCGCAGCCTGCAGGAATATCACTGCTGACGCAACGCCACGATGGGATCTACTTTTGCGGCCTGGTGCGCGGGTATATAGCCGGCGATGAGGGCGACGGCGAACAGGACGATCACGGTCGCTCCGATGGCTGTCAGATCCATCGGACTTACCTGGTAGAGCACGGTGCGCAGAAGGGAACTGGCGACCATGGCAAGCGGCAGGCCAATTGCCACACCGAGGAACACAAGCCAAAGGACCTGCAGGAGAACCATGCGAAGCGCGTCGCTGCGCTGTGCGCCGAGGGCCATGCGCAGGCCGATTTCGCGTGTGCGCTGGCTGACCGTATACGAAATGATGCCGTACAGGCCGAAGGAGGCCAGGCTCAGGGCCAGAAAGCCGAAAGAGCCCATGAATGTCGCCATCATTTCCTGCTCGTACAACCCCTGGCGGATGGTTCCCTTCAAGGTGCCCAGGGAGAACGGCGCCACATTGTTGTCGATGGCTCGTACAATCTGCCGGAATTGGGCCGCCAGAGTTCCCGGATCTCCGGAGGTGTCCACCATGAGCGTGAGCTCGCCTCCGAAACCGCCCACGAGCGGCTGATACATGTATGGCTCTGGTTCTTCTCCGATCCGATTGATCGGACCGTCCTGGACCACGCCTACGATCGTGAATGCTTGCGCTCGGGGCTGATCGCCAATCCGAATCATTTGCCCAAGAGGTTCGCCGCCAGGCCAGAAGCGCCTGGCGAACGCCTGGTTCACAAGAATCACTTTCGCGCTCGAGGCAATGTCTTGAGACGAGAAGCCGCGACCTTTCAAGATGCGCGTGCCGATGGTCTGGAAGTAATCCGATCCTACCTCGTTGTATTTGATGTTTCGGGGAATCTGCTCTCCGGGTAGAACCACAGGCTGATTTCGTCCGCCACCCGAGAGACTCAGAGGCACTCGCCGCGCGAGGCTTACGTGCTTTACGCCGGGCAGCGCCTGGAGTCGTTCCTGCAAGGTCTGATAGAAGGCGCGAGCCTGGGTGTCGTTATACTCGTAAATGCCCAACGCAAAGTCCGCGAGCAGCATGTCCTTTTTCTCGAATCCCACGTCTGCCTGCAAGCTGCGAATGAAGCTCTTCACCAGGAGCGCTGACTGGGTCAGGAGAACAAGCGAGATGCAAAGCTGGCCTACCACGAGACCGCTTCTGCCGAGATATCGGCGCCCGCCTTGCGAAGCCGCGGCTGACTCGTTCAGCATCGGCACGAGTTCGATTTTCGAGGCGTGAAGAGCAGGGATCAGTGCGAAAACCAGCGTACTGAGAAATGCCAGGCCAATGGTGTACCCGAGAACCCGTGCGTCGGGAGTTATCTCGGGGATCAGTCGCATCGGCATCGCGGGCATAAGTGACGGAAGAGCCCGGACTGCCCAATGCGTCAAGAGCCAGCCGACCAAGGCCGACGCCAACGACAACACGAGGCTCTCCGTGAGCAGCTGGCGAGTCAGCCGCAAGCGGCTGCCGCCCAGTGCCAGACGGATGGCAATCTCCTTGCGCCGCGCTTGGGATCGTGCCAGAAGCAAATTTGAAACATTCACGCAAGCCAGGAGCAAGATCAACCCCGTGACAGACAGGACGAAATACCCAAGAATGCCTAACCTGTCGAAATAGTCTTTGGATTCAAAGGCAAGGCTTGCTCCCGTGATTTTGTCTGCCGCAGGATTGCTCGGCGTCAATCGACGCACGACCGTATCGACCTCAGCCTGAGCCCGCTCAAGGGAGACGCCGCTTGCCACCCTGCCGAGCAGATTGAACTCCTCACTCCTCGGTCCCGTGAGAGAAGAACTCCATGTCTCTGCCGGATACCAGACATCCGTGGTGGTGGCTGGCCGGTTCGTGCCTCCGAACCCTCTTGGGGCGATGCCGATGACAGTGATTTGTTGTCTGGTCAACTCGATCGCCTTGCCCACGATTGATGGATCTCCGCCGAATCGGCGCTGCCAGAGACCGTAGCTGATGACCGCGACCGGCGTACTCGCGTCTTTGTCATTCTCCTGGAAAAACCGTCCCAGGTGAGGTTTAATGCCCAGAACCGTGAAGTAGTTTGTGGTGACGACTTCTCTCGGCACCAACTCCGAGACATCTCCGTTGCTCAGGATGGCTGCATGGCGCGCGGAGCCCATGATGCCGGATAGTGCCTTGCATTGGCTTTTGAGCTCGAGATATTCAGGATAGGGAAGGGAGAAAGTCGGCCCTCCTTTTTCCATATGAAGCTTGATGATCGCCAGTTCTTCAGGCCGATCGACCGGCAGTGGCTGGAGGATCATTCGATCCACGATACAAAAAATGGTCGAATTCAGGCCGATCCCAATGGTCAGTGAGAAAATGGCCGCGGCGGTGAAGCCGGGATTCTTGAGCAGCAGTTTGAATCCGTAACGGATATCTTGCCAGAGGCTATGCATAAATGCTCCCGGTGATTTTCACGACACTGCTACGGGTGGAGTCTTCGGTCTAATAACGCATGATGCCCGGGAAAAGTTCGCGGCGAAGAGGAATCCTATTACTTAAGAAGCTGCTCAAGGCTATCCTTCACTATAAGATATCCTAGGCTGCCATTGACCCGTTGTTGGCGTCCGCTCTGTGAGATGATGAAAAACGTCGGTGTCATGGTGATCTCGCGACTTTGGCCTAACTGGACTTCAAGCCGCACGGCCTGCTCAATCGATGGATCCGTAACCAGCTTCCTTACGCGCGCCAACTCCACCGGATTCAAAACCTTCGAAAGTTCTCCTTCGATGTTGCCATTTTGGGACCACAGTTCCTGATCCTGATAAAGCACATCGATGACCCTCAGCCATGCTTCGCGGCTAATCTGCTTCGCCGCCAAGGCATAACTCGCTGCCTTGCGCGCGTTCGGATGCATATCCAGGGGAAAATCATGGTAGAGGATGTAAATCTTGTCGATCCTCTTCTCTTTTGTAAAATCGGCAATGAGGGGTTTTAGGGTATCCAGGTAAAACTCGCGACAGTGCGGACACTCAAAATCCGAGAAAACTTCGATCCTCACCGGCGCATTCGGCTGGCCGCCCAAACAGAGCTCTTCAGGCTTGCCGGCGCTGCCTTGTCCGGTTGCCGAGAGCACAGCGGCCATCAGAATCCAACCAGCCGCGCCCGCAATGTTTATGCCTCGTTTCCTTAGTGAATTCCGTTCTGGCGCCATGTTGATTTCCGCTCCCATGTTGTTGATGTGCTGAGTATAAGCTGGAGTGTTGATTGCTTGAAGCCCAAAAAGCTATTGCGTACATTCGGGAGGGCAAACCCCGTATTCCGATCGACACCCTGGATCGGTCCTCCTCGACAATTTTTATTCCCTTCCCCTCAGAGTAGGATGCACTACCAGCCCGCCGAAAAAAACAGCCCAGCCGAATTCCCAGTCCTTCTAAATTCACAAAGACGTCAGGAGCTGAATCGTTGCGAATCCTCAAGACGCAAATGCCGGGCGGTATATCCACCACCGAAAACCAATCGTAATGTTTTGCGACCAAATCGATGGCACTTGGTATCAGAATGTGAACGAGAACAAATTTCCTGGCGAACTTTTTGGGCTCCTGGCCCGAATTGACTGATAGAGGGCGCTAATGTGAGCGATCAAGAGGCTGCTTCGGAACGCATCCGGTCGGGAGATCGACGAGAGTTCGAGTCCTTTTACCACGCGAACGCCGGACGCATCCTTCAGTTCCTGCGTCACATGACCGGCGACCATCAGGCAGCCTCGGACATATTGCAGGAGGTCTTCCTTCACCTATGGGAGCGTACGAACGGATTCGATCCCGCGCGAGGCAGCCTGATCAATTATGTCTTTGGTATTGCTCGCAACCGTGCGGCTGAGTGGCGGAGGCATTGTGGCCGGTTTTCTGATGACTCTGGCCTATCACATGAAAACTGTGAGCCCGAAGCTGGACACGAGAGGCAGGGAGCATGCCTGCAGGATCAGTCAAGGACAGAAACGGCCATGCTGGTGGAAGATGTGTTTGATCGGCTGAAGCCTGACGCGCGAGGGCTGCTTTGGCTGCGCGAGGTCGAAGGACACTCGTACGCAGAGTTAGAGGATATTTTCAGCATTCCGTTAGGAACCGTGAAGTCGCGTTTATTCGCGGCAAGGGAGGAGTTGCGCGAGCTATGGAACGCCAGAACAAAAACACACCTATGATCGACTGTAAAACTATGGCGGCGAGCATTTCGGCGTTTCATGATGGAGAGCCGATACTCCCCGAAGAGGCGCAGCACATCGCCGAATGTGCCGAATGCAGCCGGCGTTTACGCGAATACTCAGAAATCGGAGCGGGGCTTCGACTCTTGTCGGCGCGTACAACTCCCTCTATAGCATTATTGTCAGGGTCCTCTATTCAGTCTGCACGCACTACCAGACGCGGTTGGCGCTGGCCGGCTTTTCTGACCGGACGTACCGTCGTTCCGCGCTTCGTGGCCGCAGCCGCGGCGCTTGTCATCGTTGGGCTAAGCATCGGTTTTGCTGTGTTCGTAGTCCACGCGCAGGGCGAAGGACCCTGGGTTCAACTCTCGTTCACCGTGAACCCAGGCCGCGTAGATGGCGTGCGTGGGATGACCGGAATCATACAATCAGCAGGAATGCCGCGCGGCGCATGGGTTATTCGCGGAACTACGGAAGCCGTTGGCTTCACGCTGCGAACCGTTGAGATTCGTGACGCAACAGCTCATATCGAAGTCGGCGTGCTGGGCTTTTCGGCGCCGATCGACGTCAGGAGTGCACAAGAACTCGTCAAACAAATCCCCCCAAAGGACTACTGGTTGGCCTCTGGACAGACACTCCAGATTCCGGTCGAAGGGATAGGCGTGTTGAGCGTGAACAGTCGAATAGTGAAAATGCAGTCGGCCGCTTATGTATGGGATCAACCACCAATACGTGACGACGAATTGCGGTTGGACCGCCCGATCGTAGTGCGTAGTAAGGAAGTTATTCTCGAGGGGGCTGGCGTGACGGTTTCGGCGACGGTCAGAATGCCCGGAGCCCTAAGGTACTATGTCCCCGGCGAAGGGCGACTAGTGATCGCGCTTGAACCGTTTGAGAATGCAATCGAAGGCGTGGCCGACGGGTCCATGTTGCAATTCCAGGAGTCGGGAATCAACTACCGCATATTTTCGCGGCAGGCGATTACCGGCGGCGATCAGCCACGCTCCATCTGGATCCGGCACGATGCCGGCTACCTACCCTCCGCGCACGGCGGCAAAGATACGAGAGCAGATCTCAGCGCGGGAGGAATTGAGAACTGACAGTCGCGTCGAAGTCGGCTAAATATTTGCATTCTTCTCCAACGCAAACCAGCACAACATTGAGGCGAGGCATCTGCACAGTGATATCAGCAGTAAGAGTCGAGGTGATATTGGACTACTGAGCCGTTGCCTGCTATGCAGGAGCGACCGATAACCTGCGCATGGCTCTCGTTTTTCTTGCACTCGCCCACTGGCTGTACTATAAGCAACATAAGAGAATGAATATCATTTCTTGTGCCTTCCTGATTGGATGCCAGCTGGGGAGCGTGTTGAACGTAGTCTGCCCTTCTTACCCCGTGAATGCAGTTCGGGGCGGCAACGTTGTAGCGGTTCTCGAAACCGCCAAAGGTCTTGTCAATCGCGTGGTGATTTTGCACGGCGATGAACCGTTCGTGGAGCCGACGCGCTCTGCCCTCGTTCAATGGCGGTTGCCGGCCGAGTTGGGGGATAAGTCTGCCCTTGTGGTCGTGAATTTCAGGGATCCATACCTTACTATGCAGAGTGCCGGTAAGGGTATTGTGCTCGGGCCGCAGAGCCATACAATAAAGGCAGCTCCGTATCCAGGCGGCGTCGCGGTTCCCACCCTGGTTGTTGATCCTTTTTACCCCTCCGTTTCCATGGTAGTGATGGGAGCTGCCGTCCTGCACCTGAAGATCACATCGTCGGGCGCCGTAGGGGACGTTCATGTAATTCAGGAACTCGGAGACCTCACTCAATCGGTGATAGACAGCACGAAGAAATGGAAATTTATTCCAGCCAGGGATCAGGCGAATAAGGCGATCGCGTCAGATGCCTTTGCGGTTTGTGTATATCGGCCTTTGCAGAACCCAATCGACAAGGGCGAGCATTATCGGGACGTGCTCTCTTTGCCTGCACAACGATAAAACCGCACCGAAGGCGATCCGGGACGGTGCACTCAACACAAGCATCTCTCTTCACCCGAGTTGATTTGGAACGCGGTGCCGGTGAGGCAGCCATGGCGCCCGGGAGAACAACAGGAATGCAGCGCCGCCCATGATCAGCAGCCACAGGAGGCAGCCATGGAATACCATGCCTGGGTTCCCTTGGTTCAGCCAGGATAGGGAAACGCGGGTGACGGATAGCGTCGCCGTGGACAACACGTATGCCGCATAGTTGTCGCGCAAGAAGATCAGGATCAGGAGTGCAGCCATCAGGACCAGTAATGCGGAAGATGAGGCATCAAGAACGACTTCCGAAAAGCGCCGGGCAGTGAAGGGAAGAAAACTGCCGAGCAGACCCGCGATGAGCAGTACTCGCAGCCACAGCCGGCTTGCCAGGCTTTTCCAGAGGCTGATGCTGAAAGCCAATACTGCACTGAAAAGCAGCGCACTGAGGGCGACCTCCCGGAGGCCGCTGATCAAGGGCACATAGGATCCCAGTCCCGCCGGAAGCGACAGGAACGGCGCGAGCGCGAACCGGCTGGCTTGATACTGGAGGAGCGTCGCCCACCACTGCAGCACCAGAAAGGCGCCGAGCGTTGCCGCGGCGGCGAGGACGGCATCGCGGCCCCAGATGGCATGGTTCTTGAGCTGCAGTGCCGCGGGCGCATCCGCATAACAAGACATGATGAGCGAGGCCGCGAACGCCGCCGCCAGGCCGATCCCCGTCAAGAGCAGCATTGCCTCCACGAATCCCGAGAGCATGAAAACATGGGGCAAAACCTGCGTGTCGTACCGGAACCGAAAGGCGGGTATCGAGTTGATCATGTCCATGAACTCGATAAGCATCGCCAACGCGGCAATCCAGACAACCAGCCTCCAGCGAATGATGCCTCGCCGTATGCCGCGCACCAGGCTGAGGAGTGCGGCGGAGAAGAGCGCCGCAAGAAAAATTCCGCGTACCGCCGTGGCCGCGATTGCGTACAGGCTCTCACGATCGCGGATCCGCTCCCACTCCTCCGGCACCTTGATAAAATCCCGCCAGACTCCCACCTTATCCCCGACTACGCTGATAAGAACCCTGAGGCGCGACTCTCCCACGGCGCCGGGAGTCGTGGCCAACGCCTGCCATACCAGCGTCGTATCGCGGCGGCGCTCGAATTTTTCAGACCGGGTCTCCTGTAGTTCAAACCTCGACAGATCGAGATGCGCATCATCGAGAAACGACATCGCGACCGTCCGTGCATCGGGCTCGCTCAGATCGGCGCCCGGAGCTTCTTCGGGAAGCAAATGTTCGAATGCCACCACCTGGCCGTCGGTCGGATTCACGTCGACGCGAAACTCCTCCTTCTGTAACGGCTGATAGAAGCGCGTGCGCCAGACCAAGGCGAGAGATAGCTTCTCGTAAATCCGATTCAAGTCTGCCACGCCGCCTGCGGTGTAAATGTATTGGACGGCATACGGGTCGGCCCTTGAAATCGGTTGAGTCTCCTGCATGTATTGATCCACGTTAAATTGCCTGGCCGCGAGGAAGCGGCTTGCCGACTGAGCTGCCTGCTTCGATGTCAGATGAAACTCGATGGTTGAGCCGAACCGCGGCGCGCGCAGGAAAAACGATAGCAGTCCCAAAACCATCATCGCAGCGGCTGCCCACAAGGCAGTTCGCGAGAGCGGAGTGTAGGCACGCGCGATTTCCATGGCAGAATCCCGGGATGATGCGTCCGGTTCAGCCGGGAAGCCTTCCTGCTGGTTGCTCACATTCTCGTCAGGATGAAACCTGCGGGTTACGACATACGCCCCGGCGGCAACCATCAACGGAATGAGACTGATGCCCGCGGTCAGCGCTCCTGCTACCGTCATATAGGTGTTTCCCGATCGGAGCAGGAGGAATGCGGAATAGAAGGCGTCGATGCTGTAATGGGCAATCAACGGGGCCAGAATGCCGAAGCGGAACATGGCCCAGGCAAGAACCAGGCCGACCAGCCCGACTTCCACCCCGCGAATATAAAATGGCTGGTTCGGATAGTTCGCGTGGCCGAAACCCCAAATGAAGGCTGCCAGTACCGCGCCGATCCACCGGCGGCGCAGCACTTTCTGCAGGAAGGGAATTGAGAAGGCACGAAACATCCATTCTTCGGAGACCGCCGGGAAAAACCCTCCGAGAAGCACGAACACCCAGGGGAAGTGTGTATTAAGGAGATTTGTGTAGGGCACTTCGGCGGGCGACCAAGCTCCAAATTTGTTTGCCAGCAGATAGAAGCCGATTTCGTAAGCGAAAAAGAAAAAGGTCAGACTGATTCCAACCAGGGAAGCCCGGAAGAAACTACCGGTCCGCAGCGCGCGCCAGCTCAGGATGTTGGAAATCGAGATGTGTTTGGGGCACGCCTGGCGATAGACCGGCTCGACGCAGGCGGTGAGCAAAGCGATGATGCTGCCGAACGCCAGCGCCTCCATTGCTGCCGACAAGACGGTCATCCCGAGGAACCCGGCATAGGAATCCGTGGTGTCGAAGCCGAATTCGGTGAGAGGGAACTCATTCAGACTGGAAAGAAACTGGAGAGCAAAGCAGATGGCTCCGAAGGTCAGCGCTGTCGACCAGCGCACGTTTTGCAGCCGAACGTTGCGCCCAAGCGTCACGAGCATGCCGACGCCGAGGAGGACGAAAAAAAACAGATCCACTTCGCTTGTGCTCTCGTTGAGCGAGCGCAGGCGTGAATAATTCCGGCTCCATTCCTCCGGTATTTTGAGGTAATCGCGGAAACCGTCGACGCGGTTGCCCTGGACGGTGACCGAGATGCGGTGGCTAGCGCCGGCATAGGCCACTCCCCGCACCTGCCAGGTAAACACGTGGTCGGTCCTCGCGGTCCGTTTCTGGGACTGGACATCGATGAATTCCAGCTCGTTGATCGGCCGGCTGATTTCCAGAAATAGAAATGACTCAGCCAGCGCACGTGCGGCATCCGCCGGCAGATCGGCGCCCGGAGCATCCTCGGTGATCGTATGCAGAAAGGAAGCAATCTCGCCCCGCGTCGTCACTTCGATCCGGACTTCCTCCTTCTGGACGGGGCGAAACCATCGGTGGCCCCAACGCCAAAGCTTGACCTCATTTCCCATTAGGGAATTGGCTCTCTTCAATCCCAGCTGTCGTTCCAGAAATACCTTTGTCTCGTCGTCGTAGAGGAACGCGGAGGCGTGGCGATATCCATCCAGGGAGATTCCCTGTGCTGCGAGAAATCCGAGCGCGATCGGCTCAGAGGATTCCTTGTCCACGTTGAACTGGATCGAGGCTTCAGGAAACACCCTGTAGAAGTAACGGATTCCGACCCAAAGGCTGGCGGCGCAAACGAAGAGACATATCAGGATGAGACGGTAGTCCTTGGCACGCATGCTGTCAGGCATGGACCCTTCCTGTTACTCGGGCGGACTCTTCCAACGCTTGAACAGACGATGGTGAACCGAAAGCAGGTCCAAAGCTTTTCCCACCGAGTGGTTGATGATATCGTCGATGGTTTGAGGATGGTGATAAAACGCGGGAATGGGCGGCAGGATAATGGCGCCGGCCTCTGCGGCCGCCACCATGTTGCGTAGATGTCCCAAATGGAGCGGGGTTTCCCGCACCATGAGGACCAGCCTGCGCCTTTCCTTCAGATGGACATCCGCTGCACGCGTGAGCAGATTCCCCGCCATCGAGTGCGCGATTTCGCCTAGTGTGTGCATGCTGCACGGCGCGACAATCATCCCGTCGGTGAGAAATGACCCACTGGAGATGCTTGCAGCCAAATCGACGTTTTCATGGACCACGTCGGCCAGTTCGAGCACTTTTTCCAGCGCCCAATTGGTCTCTAGAGAAATGGTCTGGCGAGCCGCCTCCGTCATCACGAGGTGCACCTCGATGTCGGCTTGGTCACGCAGGATCTGGAGCGCGCGGATGCCGTAAATCGGCCCGCTCGAACCCGTGATGCCGATCACGATTCTTCGTCTGTGTCCCGTCATGGTGGCTCCGTCGTTGTTCAAAAAATTAGCTATATCATAATTGGTGTACGGGCAAAAGAAGGAAGCGATAGCTATCCGATTATGTCGGGAAGTACAACCCGTTCAGGTGCGGTGCCAAGGCCTGCTCCTTGGCCGCCAGTGAGTAGGCCCGGCCGTCAGGCCGGGAATAAGATGCGCCTCATCATCCAGCGCCGAAGGTGCGGCACAGCTGACCTGAGATGCGTGAAAGTTTCAGGCCTTTGCGCCGCTCTGGGATGTTGCGCCGAACAGAAAGCCTCGCCAAGGC
>JBEKIX010000066.1:0-17386 GCA_050011535.1 Acidobacteriota bacterium | reverse complement strand
CGGTTCCGTAGCTAACCCTCTTGCGCCGCAACCCCCAGATATCAGCCAGCCGGTCATTGGGATAATGATTGGTTTTGTGCGGCGGCTCAACTTGCACAACGGCATCGATGTGAAGTGCCTGATACAGTTGTTCCAGATCAGAACACCTCAATTCTCTCAAGAGACGATCGGTCACCTCGGGCGTTGCCCAATAATCCGTGGGGATGCGGTCGGGTTTTTCGCCCAGCAAAAGAGAGAGCCAGCGTTCACGCGATATCATGTCTTGTCGGCGTCGATTATTTGCTGCGATGATCTACTGTACGTGAAACAGAACCCCGGCGCTACCCAAGAATGATCCAGCCGCAGTTGGCAGAAGCGACCCGGGGGCACGACCTGAAGTTTTTAAACGTTTTTGATATTTTGCGTCGTTAGTCCCCTTGCCGGTGAACGGCCTTGCTGTGTGAGCGTTGGTCAGATCCCGGTGGACCGGAGCTTGCGCCGGGTCCTCCAATACATCACCCAGCAGATGATGGCGATGACGATGCAGGTTTCGGCAAACGCCGGGGCGTCGCGGATCATGATCCATACGAGTCCCCTGGAACTGAATGCGCAACTCAATGGGAGCAGCGTGAACAGAATCGCGAACGTGCGCCATAATGCGCGCACGTGGAGCGCGGCTCGGGTGCGAATCAAGGTTTCGAGCTCCTGCTCCTTTCCCAGCGGCGCGCGCGGCGGCGCGCCAAGCAAGTCTTCCTTTTGCCTATCTTTCGCCAGGCGCGCAAACTCCGGATCCTGGCGGAAAAACTCCTCGACCAGAGCACGGCTGTCGGCGCTTGCCTCATTTGCCAAATAGGTCGGGAGAAGATCGGTTACGACATCTCGAGTGATTTTCATCGAACACCTCCTTCGGATTCTGCTGCCGCGGACATGCCTGCTTTGGCAGCCGCGAGCTTCATACGGGCACGATGCACCTTGACCTTGGCGGCTACGACCGAAAGCCCCAGCGCACGAGCGATCTCTTCGTAAGGGAGTTCCTGCTGAGCCCGCATCAGCAGCGCGGCCCGATCCGTCTCCGGCAGATCCTGCAGCAGCTTCAGCACCCACTGCAGTTCGGACCTGGAAGTTGCCACCGTTTCGGGACTGCTGCCGGTCTCCATCAATTGGGATCCGATCTCCGCGCGCCGCCTTGCTGCCCGGCGATCGTCGATATAGAGATGCCGCGCGATGGCGAACAGGTAAGCTTTCACGGTCTGCATCCGGATCGTCTCGTCCGAAGTCCACAACCGCACGAAAGTCTCGGACGTGATGTCTTCCGCGAGTGCAGGATTGCCGGAAAGATAGAGGGCAAAGCGGTAAACATCCGGAGCATAACGCTGGTAGATCTGTTGGAAATCAGTCATCGGATTTCACCGTCGACGAGGCTTCCCATTTTACGGCTGAGAGCGTCTTGCGCCTGGAATTACTTCACGATCGCAGACAATACGGGAATTTCTGAGAAAAGTTACATCGGGCGGTAGTGATCGTAGGTTGGCGCTTGCGGATCTGAGGTCCCGGGTCTCAGTGATCGGTCCCGGTGCCCGGAGATAATTCCACTAGCCAGGCAGCGAGCAAAGGAATCAGGATTTCGTGGTGGCCCGTGATTGGAATGCCGACGCCTCCCTTTTGCACGGGTCTCTTGATGACATTCTCGCGCGGCCGATAATGTTGGATGAAGTCGAGATTGGCGGTAGTGAAATCCTTCAGCTCGCTGCCGCAATTGCGCACCAGGGTCACACACTTCAAAAACACCTCGGGCAGCGTCACGGCGGATCCGCAATTCAAATAGACTCCGCCGCCGTTCATTCCGGCCACGAGGGTTGCCAACGTGCGGAAATCGCGATGGGAGCCCTCGCCGATCGCAGCAGGGGCACAGCCGGGATGGTTGTGAATGATGTCGGCGCCGATGGTGACATGTACCGTAACAGGGATAGCTCGCGTATAAGCCTGCAATAAAATGCTGAACGCGCCACATGCCGGTTGGATCACGCTGAGGTAGCGCCCCACGGATTCACCCAGGCCTAGATTGCCCATAACGCCGTCGCTGATTGCCTGGTTGATGTCCCGCCCGGTTTCCTCGGCCATGCCGAATGCTCCCTCATCGATTTGTGACTCGACGTCCTCGCTGGTTGAGCCGATGAGGGCAATTTCGAAATCGTGGATGAGTCCCGCTCCATTGAGAGCGATGCCGGAGACAAAGCCGCGATCCATCAGGTCGATCAGAATGGGACTCAGACCCGTCTTGATTACATGGCCTCCCAATCCCCAGAGGATCGGTTTGCCGGCGCTGTGCGCCTGCACGATTGCTTCTGCCAGATATCTCAGGCTCCGTGCGCCCAGAATGTCGGGCAGCCCAGCCAGAAAATCAGCTAAGGACTCGCCCTTGACATGAGGACGGCCGAAGCTGCGCACATCCACTTTGCTCTGGCGGTCCTTCAGCGGGTAAGTGTGGACGCGTCTCAGGTCGAACGGACGTATCGGATATCTGGACATCGGGACTAGAGATCCTTCAGGTTTGCATCCATCAGCTCGCACAGAATGTGAGCGATCATGATATGAACTTCCTGCACGCGCGCCGTCGACCGATGCGGCACATGGAGGTGGTATTGCACAGCTCGTCCGAGTTTCCCGCCGTCGCTTCCCGTAAACGCCACGGTGACCAGGCCCATCTCGCGAGCAATCGCCGTGGCCTCGCAAACGTTTGGAGAATTGCCGCTCGTGGAAATGCCGATGGCAACGTCTCCTGGCCGGCCCAGGGCCCGGATCTGCCGCGCAAACACCTGTTCGTACCCATAGTCGTTGCCCACGGATGTCAAAATGGAGGTGTCGGTCGTCAACGCAATCGCCGCCAGAGGACGCCGCTCGCGCACAAACCTGCCGACCATCTCGGCGGCAAAATGTTGGGCATCCGCGGCACTGCCACCGTTGCCGAAAATGAGGACTTTATTCCCATTCTCGAGCGCCCGGCATATTTCCCGCGCCACTTGGACGATGAGGTCTTCGTTGGCACCGAAGAATGACTCTTTCAGCCGCACGCTTTCAGCCACAGCGTTACGCACGAGCTCGTTCATGGCCTCAAAGATCGGCTACCGGCAGCGTACAAGTCAAGATAGAAAATTGGTGTCAGGCTACTATTTCACCAATTTCCAAGCCATAACCAGAAAACTAGGCCGTCCTCAAGTTTGGTGAAATAGTAGCCTGACCGATTTTGTCACCCGTCAATGGAGCACATGGCGTAGGGCTTGGCCGGTAGCGGAAGCCTTGACCTTGGCGACCTCCTCGGGAGTGCCCAGGGCGACGATCCGGCCTCCTCCATCGCCTCCTTCGGGCCCCAGATCGATTATCCAGTCCGCCATCTTGATGACGTCCAGGTTATGCTCGATTACAATTACGGTATTGCCAAGATCAACCAGGCTGTTGAGTATATCCAGAAGATTCTTCACGTCCTGGAAATGAAGGCCTGTCGTCGGCTCGTCGAGGATGTACAGAGTCCTGCCTGTGGCTCGGCGGCTGAGCTCGCGCGCCAGTTTCACTCTTTGCGCTTCGCCTCCTGATAACGTTGTGGCCGACTGTCCCAGCTTGACATAACCCAGGCCCACGCTGTTCAGTGTCCGCAGCTTTTGCGCGATCGGCGGGATGTTTTCGAGAAGCGGCAGTGCATCGGCCATGTTCATCTCCAACAGGTCGGCGATCGAGCAGCCTTTGTACTTGACGGCCAGCGTTTCCCGGTTGTAGCGCTTACCGCGGCAAGTCTCGCAGAGAACATGCACGTCGGGCAGAAAGCTCATTTCTATGCGCCGCAACCCCTCCCCTTGGCATGCCTCGCAGCGCCCTCCTTTGACATTGAAGCTGAAGCGCCCCGGCTTATATCCGCGCACACGCGATTCGGGCAGCAGGGAGAACAGATCCCGGATGTAGTTAAAAAGGCCGGTATATGTCGCCGGGTTGGAACGGGGCGTCCTGCCAATGGGGGACTGGTCGATTTCGATGACCTTGTCCAGAAATGCGACGCCCGAAACTTCGTCATGCGCTCCGGGGTCGGCAAGAGCGTGATACAGCTTGCGGGAAAGTGCCTTGAACAGGATATCATCCACGAGCGAAGACTTGCCCGAGCCGGACACTCCGGTAACGCAGAGGAAAAGCCCGAGAGGAAATTCGACGGTGATATTGCGCAGGTTGTTGTGTCTTGCGCCCGTGACGACCAGGCGCTTGCCGTTGCCTGTACGGCGTGTCCGTGGACATTCAATGCGCAGCTCCCCGCTCAGGTATTTTCCGGTTAGCGATTCTGGATGCCGTTGCACCTGATCCAATGTGCCCGATGCGACGACCCATCCACCGGCGCTTCCGGCGCCCGGCCCCAAATCAACGATGTGGTCGGCGGCCCGAATCGTTTCTTCATCGTGCTCTACTACAATGATTGTGTTGCCGATGTCGCGCAGTCCGGCCAGCGTATCGAGGAGCCGGCGATTATCGCGCGCATGCAGGCCGATCGACGGTTCGTCCAGGACGTAGAGCACTCCCCGCAGCCTCGATCCGATTTGAGTCGCCAGCCGGATGCGCTGTCCCTCGCCGCCGGAGAGTGTGGAAACAGGGCGATCCAGCGAGAGGTAGCTCACCCCAACATCAAGCAGGAACTCGAGGCGCTCGTTGATCTCCTTGAGGATTTGGCCGGCGATTTTTTGTTCGCGCTCGGTCACTGTAAGTTTTCTGAAGGACTCAAGGGCATTCCCCAGCGGCAGGCGTGAGAATTCGTCGATTCCCATGCCGTCGAGCTTGACCGCCCGGCTCTCAGGGCGGAGGCGGGAACCGCCGCAAGCGGGGCAGGCCTGAGCCGAAAACAGCACGTCCACCTCTTCCTGAAGACGCGTGTTTTCCTCCTCCCGGCGCAGCCCTTCCAGCCACGCCGCCACCCCGCGGAACCCCGAGCTATCACGGCTGGCATCGTAAGTGTCCGTGGGGGATTCCGGGCTGCCGAAAAAGTAAGATCTCTGGGCTTTGGCAGGAAGCCGCGCGAATGGAGTGGCCGGGCCGCACTTGAAGCTGGCGGCCAATGTGAGGAGAGCCTCTCGAAGGTAGTTTGCAACTCGCTTGTTCTCAAGAGAGAAGGAAATGGCGTTGATCGGCTGACTGGGATCGGGAATGACTTTCGACGGATCGAGGACCATGCGGATTCCTGTGCCATCGCATTCGGGGCAGGCACCGTACTTGGAGTTGAAAGAAAAGGAACGCGGCTCCAGAGTCGGGATATTGACCCCGCAATCGATGCACGCCTGACGTTCTGAAAACACCTTTTCCTCCAAATCAATGGCCGCTACTGTAACCAGGCCCTCCGCCAAATCGATGGCTGTTTTCGTCGACATCTCGAGCCGCCGCCGAATTCCCGGCCGGATCAGCACGCGGTCGACGATCACTTCAACCGTGTGGGATCTCGTCTTCGAAATCTTGATCTCCTCGTCCAAATCGTGAATGCGTCCGTCGACGCGGGCGCGCACGTATCCTTTCTTCATATACTTTTCAAAGAGTTTCTTGAACTCACCTTTTCTGTCCCGCACCACGGGCGCCAGAATCATGACCCGTGTGTCCTCCGGGTAGGCCAGGATCGAGTCGACGATTTGATCCACGGACTGATGGGTGATGGGGCGTCCGCACAAATGGCAATGCGGCTTGCCGATAGAGGCGAACAGCAGACGCATGTAGTCGTAGATTTCGGTCACCGTTCCGACAGTAGAACGGGGACTGCGACTCGTGGTCTTCTGCTCAATGCTGATGGCAGGGGACAGCCCTTCCACGCTATCTACCTCGGGCTTCTCCATCTGCTCGAGGAATTGGCGGGCAAACGCGGAGAGTGATTCGATGTAGCGGCGCTGGCCTTCCGCATAAATGGTGTCAAACGCCAGGCTGGATTTTCCAGAACCTGAGAGCCCCGTGACGACCGTAAGCTTGTGTCTCGGGATTTCCAGATCAAAATTTTTGAGATTGTTCTGGCGCGCCCCGCGCACCACTATCTTTTCCAACATAGCCAGGCCAAATCATATATTTTACGTTCGCGAGGCAGAACCAGTCAACGCCAGTCGAGCGGGTTCGGGATTCTCGGAGTAAAGGCAAAAGCAAACCTCCAAGGCTCAACAGATACCGGACACTAAGAGCCGATCACGATTACGACCACGACGTTTGACTTGAGGGTGGCAAATCAGTAATGTGAAAAAGCACCGCAATAATGAGGCCGGAATCATCGCGCAGCACGGCACGGCCACAATCAAAGGCGCGCATTGTTGCGATGGTATGAAGGGCGCGTCTTGGCGTTGCGACGGCCATTGGACCCATGCTGATGGGAATTCACAAACCGGTGTACCTGTTGATTCCAGGGAATGATGTCAACGAAATCGTGAATACAGCAACCCTGGTAGTGTGCGACGCAATGGCGTCGGCGCCCAAAGCGGGAAGCGCGGAAAACACAAAGGCAGGAGCGGCTTGAATAAGCCTTTCGGAAGAAATTTCGATTCCCCGGGCATTCCGGGAGAATTTCCGGCCAAACCCGGGGGATCGAAGCATCCTTGCGGGCACGGCAACGTCGCGGGGCAATCCTCCTCGCTGGACGATTACCGAGCGAATGCCCGACGAACTCTGCTCCGGCGGCGTGCGGATCTGATCGGCTGCATCAGTTCAGGAGAACTCGAACGATTTCCTGCAATAACGGGATCCATGATCTCTCCGCATAGGAGGCAAACCAAGCCGGCAGCACGCGCATGTGCGTTTCTGTCGCGGAGTTCGAAGGGATACATCAGACCATTACAACGTTGGCACTTCATAGAGCCTCTCAGATTTTCGATTCCTGGCCGACCATGCGAATCGTTGGTTCCATTCATTGTACCTGCCCTCGTATTCGGCAGTACCTTCAGGTGCGCCAGGCAGGTGCCCACGCGAACAGGGTGGATACTAGCAATCGGCTCAGGGAGGAAAAACTAGGTTGGTCCCTAGTACCATAGGGGAAAAAACCCCTCAGAATGGTCCGCAACTGGAAGGAGTTATCGTTATGAAAGTCATTGCTGATCTTTGCCTTGTTCCATTGGGTGTCGGCGTGAGCCTCGGCAAATACGTCGCTGAATGCGAGCGGATCCTGAGGGGGGCCGGCCTGAAGACCAAACTGCACGCCTACGGGACCAACATCGAAGGCGAGTGGGATGATGTCGTCGCAGCAATCAAGGAGTGCCACCGTGCGCTGCACGCCATGGGAGTGCCGAGAATCAACTCGTCAATCAGACTGGGCACCCGGATCGACCGCGAGCAGACCATGGAGGACAAGATTCGCAGCGTCGAGGAGACGCTCGCCAGAGCAGGAGAATAACCGATATTCCTAGCGGTTTCCCGCGGCCTTCAATTGGTTTTCGCGAATCAATTTGAACTCGCTGCCTGCTTTCCACGCAGGATATCTGTCGGCCTGGGCGACACGGTATCCGACTAGCCCGTAAAACTGCAGGTCAAGCACCGCTCCGCTCATATCCCAGTCCGGACGCACCATATCCGCGGGCTGATGGTATATGTGTGCGGTGAATTCCTCTTTGATTTTTCTTCCATAATCGGGTGGCTTGCCGACATAGTCAATGCCGCTGCCGCTGGCCAGGGCAGGCACTCCCAGCTTGGCGAACGGGAAGTGGTCCGATCGATAGTAGGATCCCTTCTCAGGAGTCGGATCGGGTTTGATCACCCGCCCTTGTTCCGCCGCAACCTGCTGCGCGTAGTCATCCAGCTCCGAGTTTCCAAGACCCACAATGGTCATGTCATGGGTTCGCCCATAGACATTCAACACATCCATGTTGATATCGGCGAGTGTCTTGGCCAGGGGATGGAGTGGATTCGAAGCGTAGTACTGTGAGCCAAGCAGCCCCTGCTCCTCGGCCGTCACCGCCAGGAAGAGAATCGACCGCTTCGGACGGGGCGACATGGAAACATACGCGCGTGCAAGCTCGATCAAGCCGCCTATGCCGGTGGCATTATCCTGGGCGCCATGGTAGATCTTGTCGCCGTTCACTTCAGGCCCGATGCCCAGATGATCCCAGTGTGCCGTGTAGACCACATATTCCTGTTTGAGCTTGCGGTCGCTGCCCTCCACCTCGCCGGCCACGTTCCGCGAAATGATTGTGCGCACCGAGTTGTGGATCGTGATGGAGGCATCGACGCCGAGAGGCACAGGTTTGAACGTGCGGGTGACGGCTTCCTTCTTAAGAGCGTCGAAATCCTTGCCGGCCAGAGCAAACAGCTTCTTGGCCTGATCCAGTGAAATCCAGCCTTCAACCGAGGCGCGCGACATGTTCCTGTCGGGTGCGATCAGGTCAAACTGTTCGGTGATCTTGTTCTGCACCACGGAGAATGGATAACCGGCCGGCTCCGTTTCGTGAACGATCAGGATGCCCGCAGCTCCCACCTTGGCGCCGATTTCGTACTTGTAGGTCCAGCGCCCGTAGTAGGTCATGGCACTGCCGCCAAAAACTTTGGGATCAAGCTGGCCCGGATTGGCAGGATCCGGGACCGGCGGATCGCCGATCAGCATAACGAGGGTCTTCCCTTTGAGGTCCGCTCCCTTGTAGTCGTCCCAGGAAAACTCCGGCGCCTGGACTCCGTAGCCGACGAAAACCATTTCTGAATCCTTGAGTTCGGCAGTATCGGTAACACGCTTGGACCAAGCCACGAAATCATCCTTGAACTTGAGGCTCTGCTCCCGGCTCCCCTTCTTGAAAGTCAGGCTCACCTGCGGGTCCGGCACGATCCCAACGAGCGGGACTCTCTGAATAAAGGTGCCATCGGGACTGGCAGGCTTCAGCCCGGCCTTTCTAAATTGATCGACAATGTAGGCGACCGTAAAGTCCTCGCCTTTCGTGCCGGGAGCCCGACCCTCGAATGCGTCCTGGGAAAGCATTTTTGTATGTTCGAGAACGGCGTTGCCGTCGATCGCGGCAAACGCCTGCGCGGCCGTTTTTACGGGTTCGCTTGGCTGCGCCCCCCCACAACTCGCCGCGAGCAGCGCGAGCGCTAGAAAAGGAAATGTGAGTGCGGATGACTTCATGGAGATCTCCTTCGTATGCCGCATAACCTAGATGTTTTAGATTGGCGTTGCAAGCAGTTTCAGGCCCACGGCACAGGCGCACTGCATCAATCAACAGTTGCGAAACTTTTGCGTTTCGTTGTTCGGGTGAGGCTCCGCCCTCAATCTGTCGCCCCTACCGGGGCTCTATCACTCTGCATCATGCTACCCCGGGCTGCGCTGCGCTTGGCCGGGGCTACCCTCTATCCGCCCTTCCAGGGCGCGCATCGAGAGCATCAGTCGAACTCATATTCAAAGAGCCCCAAAGTTCTTAACCTAGGCCGGAACAGCAAAGAATTGTCGTGTCGAACTGCCAGAGACGGTGGTTTCCCTTGGGGAATAAAAACGCGGCTGCTCTTTACCCTTGGGTGAGACTATTCATCTTGCCTGGAATGCGGACGGACAGTGTTTCTGGAGCGCGCATTCGCCGCAGTCCGGATGGCGCGCGGTGCAGATCATGCGCCCGTGCAGAATCAGCCTATTGCCAAATTCGGTCCAGTCCTTCCGAGGCACGAGTGCCATAAGATCATTTTCGATCTTGTCGCCCGAGTTGTCCTTGTGCGCCGTGAGTTTGATGCGCTGGGAGAGCCGGATGACATGCGTGTCGACGACAATCCCCTCATTCTTGCCGAAAGCGCCGCCCAGCACCACGTTCGCTGTCTTGCGCGCCACGCCGGGGAGAGTGAGCAGATCATCCATGTTGTCGGGCACTTTGCCCCCATAGGTTTTTGCAATCCTCCCGGCGGCACCTAGAACCGACTTCGCCTTATTGTGATAAAACCCGGTCGACCTGATCTCATTCTCAAACACCTTCAGGTCGGCGGCGGCGTAGTCGGCCGCCGTGCGGTACTTCTTAAACAGATTCCCGGTCACCATGTTCACACGCTTGTCCGTGCATTGGGCCGAAAGAATCGTCGCAATCAGCAGCTCCAGCGGGTTGCTGAAATTCAAGGCGATGCGCGCGTCGGGATAGGCCTTTTTGAGGATCTCGATGATGTCAGCGGTTCTCTCTTTGCGTTTGGCCAATGACTCCACAGGCATGTTCGTACCTCTCCTCTGGCATTAAAAGCTGGAACTTATCTCCCTTGTTGCCAATTCTACTACGATACGATGACGAAACTGGTGACGCCAGTCAATTTCGCACGTCGACTTTCATGACCGGCAGCTTGAACCCGCGCCGGATATGAGAGAAGATGTTTGCTGTTCGCAAAAGCGAAATAGAAACGGCGGTTGAACGTCTTTGTATCTGAGAGCTCTCGAAGGGCAGTTTGCGCTCTCGGCGCAATGCTTTTGGCGTGCGCTGTGCAAGGCGGACGGCGGGAAGCCACGATGGTAGAAGGGGAGAGATGGCCAGGAGACCCAGGAAACCGAAGACATTAAAAGGATATGAATCGAAAAATCTGATCTTCTTCCTCTGTTTCATCCTGGCACTGGGAGGCGTCGGCGCGTTTGTTTTCCATACCTTCAAGGAAAAGGATAAGCCCCCGGAGAAGCCGTTCGATCCGAAGGGGATCCTTTCAGAAGTCATTTCCACTGTTTCGGACTCCTGCTATTTCTACCTCGGAACGGACGTTTCGCCCTCGACCCGCACCTATCACAACCGGCGGGAGATCCCCGCAAAGGACGACGGCTTGGTGAAGGGACTGTTTGACATTCCCGGAATCGTCGAGGTTGTCATAGATAAGAAGCTGATCGTGCTGACCAAGGACCCCAAGGCGCACTGGGAAGCCATCCAGCCGCCGGCCAGAGAGCTCATCAAGGCCCACCTGCACATCCATCCGTGAAAACGGTAAGAAGCCAATCGAGCCTGCGGACAGACTTCTGACTCATGGCAGGGGATGCAGACTTGTGCCCGGCATCCGTCGCCTCGCACCTCTCGAGCAGAAGAATGGTTGTGCGCACAAAACTGCGCGTTGATGGATATGAGGGGTTGGAAGCTCTGGCGGAGAGGGGGGGATTCGAACCCCCGGTAAGGTTTCCCCTACACACGCTTTCCAAGCGTGCGCCTTAAACCTCTCGGCCACCTCTCCGGATGCGATGCAGGCGCTTTTCATGCGCGAGCAAGAACGCCAGATTGTACGATGCCCGCCTGCCAACCGCAAGCCTGCTTTGGAGCATACGCATTTGCAGCCACTGCAGCTATCCAGCTTTGGCTATGATCAACGTGATGTCATCGTGCTGCGGCAGATCGCCCTGCCAAGCACGGATTTTTTCGATTACAAACTTGTATATCCCTTCCGGTGTGCGCGCACGCGATCCTCTTAAGGCCTCGAGCAACCGCTCGTCACCAAATTCCTCGTCAGTTCCGTTTACTGCCTCGGTAACTCCATCGGTAAAAATGGCCAGCGTCGAGCCGGGCGACATCTCCACCGATTTGGCCTGATAACTGGCGTTCGGAAAGAGCCCGACAACCATGCCCGTAGGTTCCAACATCTGCACGCCCTGCCCCTCCAACAGGATCGGGGGAAGATGTCCTGCATTGCAATATGAGAGGCGGCGCGTCTCCGCATCGTATCGGCTTAAAAAAAGAGTGGCGTATTTTTCGGCCGGGCTGTTGAGGTAAATCTGCTGGTTCAGCTGTGTCACGACCTCGGCCAAGCTATTCTCGATATCTTCCGGGCTGTCGTGTTTGATGGAGAGCAGTTGATTGCGCATCGCGGCTTGAAGATTGGCCATCAGCAGCGCCGCGGAAATGCCCTTGCCGCTGATGTCTGCGACCACTATGTCGAGCCGGGCTTCGTCTTCCACGATGAAGTCATAATAATCGCCGCTCACGACCCGCGCCGGTTCGCATCCTCCGAAGATAGCCATGCCTCGCGGGTGCGGAAGCTGCTTTGGGAAGAGTGTAGCCTGAACCTCTCTGGCAATTTCCAGTTCCTGCTCCAGCCGCTTTTTCTCGCTGACCTCTTCCAGCAGACGCGAGATCGACGCGCTCATCTGATTGAAAGAGTAGGCCAACAAACCGAGTTGATCCTTGCGCCGCACCGGAATCCTATGTTGCAGATCCCCCTTCTGCAGGGCCAGGGTTCCCTGATACATATCGTGCACGGAGCGCGTGATCCGGCGGCTGATCACAAAGCCGATGACCAGTGACACGAGTTCCGCAAGCACAAACATGCCGCCCAGGACATAGATTATTTTGAGAAGCACCTCGCCCTGAACGTCACTCTTACCCACACTGTACTGATAGACGGTTCCCAGCGGTACGTGCAGAATGGCAACGCCGCCGTGGCCCGTCTTACCCGTGGAGTATTCCTTGCCATCAATGGTTACGTACCAGGTGACCATGCGCCGCGGGTCACTCAAGCGCCGGGATTCCAGCAGGTTCAATTCGCGGGTATCCTGCCGGCTCGACTCCGGATCGTCGCTCTTGACCGTCACCTGCACCGAACTCCTGTTGATGACCACATTGGTTCTGCCGACGCCGATGAGGGCGAAATAGATGGACTTTTCCCGCTGCAATCGATCCTCCGTGGAACGATCGACGGGTGCGGATACCGCCAGATAGACCTTGTCGGATTTGGGGAGGGGTTGCAGGCTGATCATGAGTAGGGTCCCTCCATCAACCACCGGCCCCTCAAACGACGGCATGCCACCCAGCCATGCCTTCCCTGGATAGCGCGATGTAGTCTTTTCGAGACGCGCCGGGTCGTACGGGAACATGAGGTCAAACTCGCCTTCGGAATTCCTCCGCAGCAAACGCGCCGCCAAATGGGAGAATTGCACCGCATGGTCGGCGAAGACGCTAGAAGTCAGATCATCGAATTTGGCTTCGGTCATCGAAGGCGATAGCCTTCCGCCCAGCTCCGTGTTGATCGCCGTGATCTGATGCTCCAGTTCGATCAGGGAATTATCCAGATAGCGTCCCGCCAGTTGCCCGAACAGTACAAATCCCGAGAGAAACACCCCGCCGGAAAACAAAAGCAGCGGGATCAAGCCCACGAATACGAAGGAGCCAATCAGCCGATTGCGAACGCGCCAAAAAAAGCGGTTCTTTAAATACCGGAAGAGATGGAATAACAGATTAGCAATAACCACAATTCCGTAGAGGTACCCGACAGCGACAATCAGCGACGGCAGCCAGCGGCTGAAGAGAAGGACGGCCGCATAGAGAGTCAGTCCGATCCACTTCCAAAGTCTCCAGATCCTTTTTGCAGGTGCGTCACTTTGCGGTTCCGGGAGTTGTTTAGTCATCATAACTCTCAATTATAAATACAAAATCGCAGTAACCTAGGTATGAAAACATGCCGAATTGTTCCAATCGTGAATCATGCCCATGGCTTCTCATTCGCAGTCGCTTCTCACTGAGTGCGCATGGCGACGGTGGTGATGTTTCCGGCTGCCTGCTCTTTGTCGTCGGGCCTGGTACTGGTGGATCAGCCGGTTCCCGCGCATATGGCGGTTTTTACGACGGCGGACGCTTTCACCGCACGGTGAAACCCGACAATCAGCCGAATAACAATGTGAAGATCGAAGTCATCCAGGCGAGCATCAACGCAGATCGAGGCAAGGACGGGTTCCCTCCCATTCCGCTTGAGCGCACCTCGGTAACCGGACTCCTCCACAAGGACGGCACGATCTCGATGGCTACCAGCGGCCCGGATACCGCCACTTTCGACTTCTTCATCTGCATCGGCGACCAGCCCTCGCTCGACTTTGGCGGCGCGCAACCCGGATGGTCAAGGGTTCGCGGCGTTCGCAGGGTGACAAAAGGCATGGATATGGTCCGCAGAATCCAGGCGGCGCCCACTGACAAAGCGCCCTCCAACCCGCAGAGCTTGAATCCCCCGATCCGCATTATCTCAGTCCGGCGCCTCCCCAGCCGGAGGCAAAATCTCGGAACTTCCCGTGGAAGTCACCAACACTTTTGCCGCAAGTCCTTTCGGCCTGTAAACCTGCACACACTGTCAATTAATTTTACACATTCGCGGGACTATGTTTCGAGACGGCAATCAGCAATGGCTCAAGCACTTATAATGATTAAGAGAATTCCGTTCAGAAGGAGTGTCGGGAAGCTTTACAGAACTGCTCTGTGTGCCGCAACACTGCCAGATTTATTGGACAATTTGTAATTACATCAGGATATTGCAATTAAAAGACTTGCGAGCGACCGCAGGTCTCCCATTCTCATGTTCAGTGAATGGATTGATTATTGCTTGCCTTTTTGAGGGAGTTTTCTTTTTCTCGCACATCGTTTTTCAGACCAGGAGAAGAGCATCAATGAAAACTAAATGCATTCTTGGATTCGTGCTTCTGGCGAGTTTCTTAATGTCGACAGGCATGGCACGCGCGGATCTCATTTTCGACATGGGCGTGGTAGCTTTTTCGCCAACGGGCGATCAGTTGGGGCGTCTCTCCAGAGATGGTATTACATCAGATTGGGCAGAGCAGAAGGCGTTCCCCGGAGTCATTAACACAGGGACCCAGTATGCTTATGAGTTGTTCGATTTCAACTCGGGGGTCTATTCCTTTATCCAAGTCAGCTTCGATGATCCATTCGTTGCCTTCTTCGATTCGGCTTATTTGAAGCCGTACACCCCTGTCAGCCTTGACATCAACTATCTTGGAGACCCCGGGAGTAGTGGCGAATGGTTCGGTAACCCGAACTACTTTCAGATCCAGGTTCCTCAGTTCACCGACTTGCAGATCGTTGTGAACGAGGTCTCTCATGGAGGAGGCAGTGGCAAGTCGTTCGATCTACTGGTGGAGGGGTTTATAGATCAGAACTACGATGGAGCGCCCACAGTGCCGGAACCAGCCACGATTCTGCTGATCGGGGCCGGCGTGGCCGTCCTGGGCTTGGTTCGCGCGCGGAGAAATCGAAACCAGCCGGTTAGTTGCTCTAAATAAACACGGAGGTTTATTCAAATGAGACATACCAAGAGTGTATTGCTTGCCCTCACCGCTATTGCGGTCCTGATTGCGCAGCCTCTTACGCGCCCCGCATTTTCTCAGGCAATCAGCCCATCTGCCATGCAGCAGATTCGGGATCTGGTGCAGGAAAAAGTTTCTCGCACGGCGGTTCAGCGCAAGCTCGGTTCCTCGTTGGTGTACTCCATAAAGGCAGCACGTGGAGAACGGCTAACTCCTACCATCGCATCATTCCCAAACGCCATCGACAGTCTCGACGTGGACGTTGCCAGCCGGGTGTTGGTCGACATCAAATGCTTTCCAAATAATGATTTAGTGGCGGGTATCAATCGGGCGGGAGGTGTGGTGTTGTATGCCTCGGCGCCCCAGGGCTCGATTCGCGCCCGCATTCCGTTGAACCAGCTCGATTCCATCGCCGGACGGACGGATGTCGGTTCCATCAAGCCAAGTGCACGGGCAATTCTGAACAGAAGAGGACCGTCACCGGCGCCTGCCCCAGTGGTGACGACTTCAAGGGGCTTCATGGTTCCGGCTGCAGTGGCTCGTTTGCTGGAAGCATTCACGTTCGCCGGGTCGCTGGTGACGCAAGGGGATGTAAGCCACCAGTCGAATACGGCTCGCGCCAAGTATGGGATCGACGGCACGGGGGTCAAAGTGGGGGTGCTGTCCGACAGCGCCGAAGAGATCAGTTTTCTGATTGGCACAGGCGATCTGCCTCCCGACGTCGTTGATTATCAGGATATCGATCAGACTTTGAATGGAGGTCCAGGCACCAGCGAAGGAACCGCCATGATGGAAATCATTCACGACATGGCCCCTGGCGCTAAACTGTTCTTTGCTTCTGCCTTCAACGGCGAGCAGAGTTTTGCCGACAATATCGTGGCCCTGCGCAATGTGTACCACTGCGATGTCATCGTCGATGATGTCAGCTACCTCGATGAAGCAGTTTTTCAGGATTCCATCGTCGCACAAGCGGTCAATGATGTAACGGCGGATGGCGCACTCTATTTTTCCTCGGTAGCCAACAGCGGCAATCTCACCTCGGGCACTTCCGGCACATGGGAGGGAGACTTTTTAAACGGCGGTGCCAACGGCTCCTACACTTTGCACAACTTCGGAGGTGGCCAGACCTTCGACCGGCTGACCTCGTCTACGACCGCAGTCACCCTCTCGTGGTCCGATCCTCTAGGTGCCTCGAACAACGACTATGATCTTTTCGTTCTCAATGCGGCCGGCACTGCAGTTCTATATGCCTCTACGGACCCTCAGAACGGCACTCAGGATCCGTTCGAGGGGATTTTCACCAATTCTGCTATCCCAGTTAACAGTCGAATCGTGATCGGCCTTTTCAACGGCACCACGCGCGCTCTGCATCTGGATACCTGGGGCGGCAGATTGGGCACTGCAACTGCCGGGAATACCCATGGTCACAACGGCGGGGCCAATTCTATCAGCGTGGCCGCAGTGTACTGGAACAGTGCTCGAACCGGCACACGAGCTTTTGTGGGTGGGGCCGCGAATCCCACAGAGACATTCAGTTCGGATGGCCCGCGCCGAATTTTCTACAATCCAAACGGGACACCTATCACACTGGGCAACTTTTTGTTCGGCACGAATGGCGGCCTTCTTCTTATCAAGCCTGACATGGCCGCCGCTGACGGGGTGGGGTGCCGCACTCCAGGCTTCTTCCCGTTCTTCGGAACATCGGCTGCTGCCCCGCATGCGGCTGCCGTTGCAGCCTTGATCAAGTCGGCGAAGCCTGGTTTGACCAACGCGCAGATCTATCAGGCAATGATTTCGACAGCGCTGGATATTCGCGCCGCAGGGATAGATCGTGACTCCGGTTACGGCATCGTGATGGCGCCCCAGTCAATTAGCAAAGCTCTGAGCAAATAGCGGGCCTTGCTGCAACAAATCCGCTGCCGGAGTGTTTACTGGTAGAAACTCCGGCAGCGACAGAGATTGAACCATAGCTCCTGAGCTGAATCAGGACGTGCGCGGATAATGGTTGTAAGCGCACAATTCTCACCAGCCTTCAACTGTTTTTCTTCTGGCCAGCCAATAGGGCGTGCACGCAGGCTGCGGCCCAAGTGGAACTTGAGATCAGCGACAAACCTCTTCCCCTCCAGCAGAACGCCCGATGCGTGTTGCGCCTCATCGTGTCGAGCATCTTTTCATCATCAGCGGCGCCGGGGCGCCGCGTTCCCAAACGCCGCGGGCAGGCGCTTAGATGCCTTGCAGCCAGTAAGTGCGGTCGAGAGTACGGTACTGAATCGCTTCCGAGACGTGGCCGGCCAGGATTTTTTCGGATCCTTCCAGGTCCGCAATCGTGCGCGAGACCCGCAAAATGCGATCGTAGGCACGAGCCGACAGTCCGAGCTTCGTGATCGCGCTCTCCATCTGCTTTTCGCACTCGGCATC
>JBEKIX010000065.1:0-21158 GCA_050011535.1 Acidobacteriota bacterium | reverse complement strand
AGAGAAACTGCAACGCATCATTGAAGCGACGAAACAGTACCAGACTGAACATCCGCCGAAGCGGAAGTCCAGAAAGACGAAAGATCATATTATAAAGAACTAACCGGACGATGTACTAGGTCATGAGCCGCCAAAGAACCCCTCGCGCGAAGCACGCGATCAGGACTGCGCTGGAGGGCGATTCACACGGGGCTCACTTCAATCATTTTACGACAATAGTGGCATGCTGAATATCGTTGAAGCCTGTCCTTGGTAACGTGCGGGGCATGGGCTGTGCCGTACCGTTATCGTCGATCGTGCGGCAGCACAGTTCGTACGTGCCAGGAACCAGGCCAGCAACTAATTCCGCCCAGTGGACAATCGCGTACCGTAATGGCCATTGGAGAGGCTTGCCGGTTGCCAGATCGGTCTGGGCTGTGGCGGGCAGTTTCCCCTCCGGAAGCCCTCCTCCCCAGTTACTGGGGGGCGGCAGGATCTTGCAGTCCTTCCAGTCCGCTTTGGCGAGATACGGGTCATCAGCGGGCCACCGGTCCTGCTGAGAATGCACGCAATACTGAACTTTGCTGAGACCCGAAACGCCAACCTGCGCCATTCCGGTCAAGGCGAAGGGTTTTCCGGATGGAATCTCCTTGAGAGCATTGACAAACCTGGCCCTCGTCTTCAGCGCATTTTCCGGGTCATTGTTCAAATCCGCGTCTGAATCGTTCGCCTTGAATTCGTTGGTCAGGACAACGCGCTGAACCCATTTAATGCACTTGCTGCCGTACGCACTCGGAACAATCATCCGAACGGGACCGCCGTGAGAGGCGGAAATAATCTGCTCATTCCTCTTGTAGGCGAGAATGACCGGCATCTGCCCCGGCGGGTTTTCCAGAATCTGGCCCAGTGATAGAGAGCTTTGGAACGGGGGTAAGTTCTCGGGGTGATAGCTTTGATAATAGACCCGTCTGACATTGTCTTTGGGCCGGGTCAGCCAGATGACTTCACGGAGCGGGACCCCTTCCCAAAGGCTCATGTGAAAAGGATCGGGGCCGTTTGTGCAGGTGCAGACCTGCATGAAGCGGATTGCATGCCTATCGGCCAACTTCATCAGTCCATTCCAGTCCAGGGCGTTGCCGAGTTCACGCGAGAGAGGTTGTTCCACGACGCAGTTGCTTGTGGGGTCGGGGACAACATCAAGGAACCAAGTCTCTGGAACCAGTCCGATTTCACGAAGCCTCTCCGGCGGAAGTTTTGCCACCCCAGCCTTTCCTTTGTCCAGGATGTTGCCAATTCGGTCGAGCGGAGTCAGGTACTGCAGTTTGGCAACGGCCTCCTCAAGTTTGGGGTCCATAGGGGCATTGCCGACGGCGCGCGCGGAGAGGTTCCAGGCTGCCATTGCTGTGCCCCCAAGTTGGAAAAAATGACGCCGCGTCACCTGGAAGTGTTCACCGATCAAATCAAAGTCCGTCATATGCCCCTCCCAAATACTTGTTTGATTCCGACCCATACTAAAGCCTGATGACACTCCCAATCAACCGCAGCGATTGCGATTCAGAGCTTCCAGCCCGACCGAAAGGCTATCGCAGCACAAATGGCAATCGGAATTTGCAGTAGACAACGAATACTCCAAGAACAAACCCAAACTCAAAACTTTCATCCTCTGAACAAGCAAGCAACGGATCTTGTCACAAAGCTTGGCGGAAAGCCCGAAGAAAGGCGGTGACGAGAACCTGAAACACTTGAAGGGGATCCACTATGACTAGCGCGTTTTGCGACCACTACGTCCCATTTGTGCCCTGTCCGGACGGGGGATTACTTCCACTTCAAACCAAGCACAAGATCACGAACGTCCTTAGCTACGCTCGACACGCTATCGGAACCATATATCGGATCATCGATGACAATCGTCCTCTTCATGCCTGAGGAACCGAAAAAGATAATGAGGTACTGAAAGCAATCGGAGCATAGACCTCCGGATACCCTGATGTCGCAGGACTTCGGAACGTCGAGCGTCTCCACCTTCCGCCGGATACTTTCAAGTGCTTGGGCAGGAACCTGTTGCACTTGGCCCGCCGTATTGGTGATCCGGCCGTCAGGATATATGTTGAATAATTCATGGGTTCCCCCGTATCCGCCCGTGCGCTCCATGCTAATTTGGATAGTGTCCATCTGTGGTTTATCGGCGGATGACTTGGTCTGCGCTCTTGAAACAACCGGATATGGTCCACCACCAAGCATAAAACACGTTCCCAGACAGCCAACCACAAGCAAGCGTATCAAAGCTCTCTTTCGTGGCAGCATTTTAGCCTCCGGATACAGGACGGATCTCTTGCTCTCTTCGTTGCATTATTTCTAATGTTCAAGTCGGGATCCCGGGTATGTGACCTGGATTCAAACTCCAAAGAAACAGCAAAAGGGGAAATTGAGGGCGCCGAGCCGGGCCGTCCAGGATTAGTTATAAGCTCTCATCACGCAATTGAACATATACCCCTTCACCCTTTGCGCATAGGGTTTCCCCCGACGACACGGTTACTTTGACAATGACCTTGCGCCCCTTGATCTCCTTGACGATGCTTCTAAGCTCCAGTTCCACCCCCACCGGTGTCGAAGCCAGGTAGTCCACTTTAAGGGCGGCGGTGACAAATCGCGGCATATTTCCCGGTTTGACCTGAATATCCAACTCCCGTGCTTTTGCTGCCGCCGCGGTACCCGCCCCGTGGCAGTCAATCAGGGAGGCGATGATCCCGCCATAAAGAATAGTTTTCATTCCACCGGTATAGTAGTCATTCGGAAGGAAACGGCAGACACTTTCATTGCCATCCCAGTAACTTTTGATTTTCAACCCTTTCTCATTCAAGCGACCGCAGCCAAAGCAGTGAGCATAATCATCCGGATAATAATCCTGAAAAGCGTCCGTTCGATCCATTGAATCGGACTGGGAATCTTCCGCCATGTCAGTTCATCCTTTCAATTCAGAGAAATACCGCAATAATTGCAGAATCGATCAAAAAACTGCAAAAATAATTATTTGAATCAGCATACAACGCGCATGGAGTCAAAATGATGGAAAAACAATCTTGTGAAATGCCTGAATCGAATCCGCTGGAAATTGAAATCAAAGAAATCCTTGAAAATAGCAAAACCATCGCCGTAGTTGGTCTTTCCGACAAACCAGAACGAGACAGCTACAGGGTAGCCAAATACCTGAAAGACCATGGATACACGATCATTCCGGTAAATCCGGCCAAGACCGAAATCCTCGGTGAAAAATCCTATCCCGACCTGTCATCCATACCTTCCCGGGTGGATATCGTGGATATATTCCGAAATATCGAGGCTGTTCCCGGTATTGTGGATGAAGCCATTAAGATCAAAGCAAAGGTAGTGTGGATGCAACTGGGTCTGACCCACAATGAATCGGCCCGCAAAGCTAGATGGGTCTGACCCACAATGAATCGGCCCGCAAAGCTAGAGATGCAGGACTTGTCGCTGTTCAATCAAAATGCCTGAAAATCGAGCATGCAAGGATGTGAAACTGAGAATCTGCGGCGGATCGTTTCCCCGATCGGGAGCCAACTGCCTATTCAATTGTGATAAACTAGTAAATAATTTGGGAGCAGCCATGAAAATAGGCTCTTTCTTTAGCCGTTTCTTCCATTCCCCAATTCCCCGCCTCGCCGTCGTCATGCTGATCGCGCTGGCCTGGAGCAGCCTCGCCTTCTGCGGCGAGATTCATGATGCGGCCCGGGATGGCGACTTGGCAAAGATCAAGGCGCTGCTCAAAGACCATCCTGATCTAGTTTCGAGCAAAGACAATAAAGGCTGGACGCCTTTGCACTGGGCGGTGCAGGGGGGTCACAAGGATGTAGCAGAATTGCTACTGGCCAACAAAGCCGATGTCAATGCTAAGAACAACGCCGGTGAGACGCCTTTTCACTGGGCAGCGGTTAATGGATACAAGGACGTGGTGGAATTGTTGTTAGCCAACAAGGGCGATGTCAATGCTAAGGACAACGATGGCCAGACGCCGTTGCACGGGGCGGCGTGGAATGGCCAAAAAGACGTGGCAGAATTGCTGCTAGCCAACAAAGCCGAGGTCGATGCCAAGGACAACTACGGCGAAACGCCCCTGTACTTGGCGGCTTGGGATGGTCGCAAGGACGTGGTGGAATTGCTTTTGGCAAACAAAGCAGAGATCAATGCCAAGGACAAAGGGGGCAATACACCTTTGCGCGCGGCAGCGAGCAATGGCCACAAAGACGTAGCAGAATTGCTGCGTCAACATGGCGGCCACGAATAAACACAACAACGTCAACGGGCCGCACAATGTGGCACCAAGGTCGCGGTCCAGAAACGTTAGGCATCTGGGACATAACCCACCCGGCCGCCGGGCCGCCTGTTGGTGCCCAGGTCACTTCCTCGAACGGGACTTGATCGGCATAGGGTCGGTGGGCGACCACCGCCCCTATGCCGATCAAACGGCAATATGGGAAACTGAGGATTTCAGGCTGGGGCTTCTCCCGACATGGATCGACGGCAGGGCAGTTGCCGGATTGCAGGCTCGACCAATATCGCGGATTGCCGAAGGAAAGGATTTCCTGGAAGCCTACCATGAGCTGCATAGTCAGATTCTTGGCTGATGTTCCCGCCAGAACCTCTTCAATTCATTTAAGCTCGGAGACAGCAAAGGGGATGTAAATTTACATCCCACTGCAACGATTCTTTCCAGCGACAGCTCATTCCAAATTTTCAGAAACAGACTTGAGCGATAATCACACCCCCTATTTCTCTAAATTAAAAAGTGGTACAACATTCGGGGATTGGTCGGGTCTTTTCCTGATTGCTTAGACAAACATCAAATTGAGGGAGTAAAAAGATGAAGATTAATACGATCAACAGATTGCTTGGTTTCCTGGTGTTATCCTTTCTCACTTTGGTTTGCATCGCAAGCGGCGTAAAAGCGCAAGTCCCTCCCGCTGCACAATCTCCCGAAGTCACCGCACTGATAGACCGCGCCGTTATCGAAAATCTGATGGTGGACTACTACTCGCACATAGGCAACAGCTCGTTCAATTTCGGCCAGTATTTCGTCAAGGATGGCGTACTGGATGTCAATGGCATCGTCGCAAAAGGAGCGGAAGAAATTAAAGCACTCTACGTGCGTGCCTCGGGAGGCGCCGCTGCTGCGCCGCCAAAGCAGGATCCCAACGCACCACCGCGAGGCATGTTCAATATGCAGTTAACCAACCTTAAAGTCGAGGTAACGGGCAATACTGCAACGGCCGACATGTTCTGGAGCAGCGTGGAATCCAAAACGCTGATCAGCCCTCCGAGTGTTACCGAGTACGGCCGCGACCATACCGAACTCGTCAAACAAAACGGCCATTGGCTGATCAAGCATCGTGTTGTCACCAGTGGCGGTGGAATGCCGGAGGGTGAGCTACAGTCGTATAGGAATATGAAGCGTTAAAGCGGAATGATTCGGATTGATACATCATGATATACGAGCAACATATATGAAAACATTACTGACTTTGATGCTGATAGGTTCGAATAAAGCCCCTTTTTCAAACATGGGCATCCTTCCATGGGTTCTCCGCTGCGTCTGGTAACAAAGACGCTTCGCAGCCAAGCCACAAGCAGTAGTTGATTAATCCCGTAATTGTGAACGAATAGGTTGCTATCCGTTTCGGATCATAATTCCCGAGATACGGGCTTCAGAGAGATGACCCTGGGGCGGCTTCAGAAAGAAAGAGATCTCACCCTGAGCAGGGGAGGGTGGAGGAAAATCTTTTCTCTTGGAATACCGGATTGGCCGGTTAACAATTGACTATTGATAAATCTAGATGCTCGATGGTCAGCTGGTGAAGGAGCTCAACGGGCAATGTTGGACGGGAAGAACACCAATGGCAACAGCGTGGCGGGCGGCACTTGCGTGTTCGTGGTGATCACCTCCGCCGGCACGGGGCGGGGGCGGCTCGCGGTCCTGAGATGAAGCCGTCATATTTAGTAGCGTTGAATGCGACGCGAGGCGCAACGTTGGCCGCGAGAGTGGCGAAGGCGGACACGCCGGCCAGCCGTTCCAAAGGTCTCCTGGGGCGCGACTCGCTGGCGGCCGATGAGGGCCTTTGGATCGTGCCCTGTCCGATGATCCACACCTTTTTCATGAGGTTCCCGATCGACGTGGTCTTCCTGGACTCGGAGCTGCGCGCGGTGCGCGTCATCGAGGATCTGCGCCCATGGCGGATCTCGCCGTGGGTGCTCTCGGCGCGCAGCGTGCTCGAGCTCGCGGGCGGCGTCCTGAAGGGTTCGGTGTGCGTCGGCGACCGCCTGGAGCTCAAGCCCACATGAGAACCGGTTCTACGTCTACCAAATTCTACGGATCTTGAGCGTGACGTTTTTCAAAAAATCGTTTATTGTACAGGCACTTCAGCCATCCAACTCCCAAGATAATTTACAGAATACGATAACAAGTTTAATACGTTCGACTTATAGCCTGACAATAGTGTATTGATTTGACTTGACGGACAATAGATCTTATCATAGATCTTTGCAATAAGCGTCAAAAGGTGCTTGCGCTAGACATCAAAAGGAATAGATGTCAAAAGGAGAAAAAGATGCGTAATTTCATGTTAGAATTGTACACGAAGGCCCAAATGCTGCGCGAAGATCACGGTCAGGACCTGATCGAATACGCCCTCCTCGCCGCGTTAATCGCGGTGGCCTGCGTTGCGGCCTTTAACACTTTGGCAACCAAGCTTAATACTGTCTTCGCCAGTGTCACGGCTGCCCTTTAAGGTTCAGACTGTCGGCCTTGGGGCGGTCCGCACAACAGGTAGCCGGGCCGCCTTTGCAGGAATCTCGGACAGTCGCGGGCATGTGCGGGGTATTGCTATCCGGGTTGGGCGTTCTTGGCGGTGAGTGATGCAGGCGGTAATCTGGTGGCCTAACGTGATCGTATTGGTCATCGCTTCGGGGATAGATCTGCGCACGCGGCGGATCCCAAACTGGCTGGTGGTGCCGTTCCTCCTGTCCGGTTTCATCGTTCAGACTGCGATGCATGGGTTCCCCGGCGCGTGGCGCAGCCTTGCCGGAGTGGGAGTGGCGGTTGCGCTGTTTGGCATACCGTGCTTCCTCCGGGCCATGGGTATAGGGGATTTTAAGCTGGCCGCGGGCGTCGGCGCGTGGATCGGTCCCGGCCAGTTTCTGTTGGCTTCCGTCATGACCGCCATCGTCGGCGGAGTCATGGCGGTCTGTTATGCGCTCCTGCGCGGGTCCCTGGCCGGTTCGCTGGACCGCGTCGGAGACCTGTTGCTTCTTCGTGGCAGGCCACGCCCGCAAATGGGGAGCGAAGCGGCGAAGGCGCAGTCGATCCCATATGCGCCGGCCATTGCGGTGGGGACTCTGCTTTCTTTTTTTGCGCGTTGAACCAAGGGAAAATGGAATGAGCATCGTCGACATAAGGACTAGGGAGGAAGGGGCCAAGCTTGAGCCCACGCCCGTTCGGTTGCAGGTTGTCCCGGAAGTGGCCCACTCCAACCGTTCCCGCACGCAGTTGCCCGCCGCTGTCGTCCTCATTTCCCCGAACGAGGTCCAACGGCGGAAGCTTCGGCGGATCATCGAAACCCGTCACTCGCGCGTTGCGGCCGAGGTTGCCCACTATCCAAATTACAATCACCTCCTGACCATCCTCGACGTGGAGTGCGATGCGTTCCTCATTGATGTCGATACCAATAACGACACTGCCCTCGACTTGGTGGAAACCATATGCAGCCGGAAGCCCGCAACCACCGTCATGGTCTATTCGGAAAGATCGAAGCCGGACCTGGTTCTCCGCAGCATGCGGGCCGGCGCCCGCGAGTTTCTCACGGTGGAGACTACTCCCAACGAGTTCGCCGACGCTTTGACCAGCGCGGTGGTCCGCCACGCGGAACAGGCCGCCAAGAAGACCCGTGGAAAGGTCCTGGTCTTTTGGGGCGCCAAGGGAGGAAGCGGCGTAACCACCGTTGCGGCGAACCTGGCGATCGCGCTGCGGGCCGAGACCGGAGAGGGGGTGGCGCTGGTGGACTTGAATCCGCAGTTGGGCGACGTCGCGGTGCTCCTGGGCATCACGCCGCGGTTCACCATCGCGGACGCGCTGCTTGACCCGGAACGCATGGACGAGGAGTTTGTCTCCAACCTAGCGACGCCGCACAGTTCCGGCGTTTCGGTGATCGCCGCGCCCGATGAATACAGGACGTCCATCATGGTGGACGCGCGCACGGTGGGGAAGTTCGTGGATACCGTCCGGGGCTGCTTTCCGTACGTAGTGATCGATGCCGGGCTGGGCTTGGGCAGCGCCGCCGCGTCGCTGTTTCAGATTGCGAACACCATCTACCTGGTAGCGCAGGGGGACCTCGCTTCGCTGCGTAACAGCCAGCGTTTTATCTCCCATCTTCAGGAATACGGCGCGCCCTCCATCGAGCTGGTGCTGAACCGATTCGATAGGCGGAAGAGCGAATTCGACGACAAGCGCCTCACCAAGGCCTTGGGCGTGCCGCCGAAATGGAAGATCCCCGACGACCACGCGTCCGCGCGCCGGGCGTCCAACGCCGGCACGCCGCTTCTGGCCAGCGGGTCACCGGTAGGAAAGATTCTCCGGCAGATGGCGCGAGCCGCTTGCGGCAAGCCGGAAGAAGAATCGAAAAAGGGTTTTAGGTTCTTTAAATAACCCGTTATAACCCGACCTGATCGAGGGGTCCCGCTGGATATCGAACGATTTGAAGAGGTTAAAACCGAGATTCACAAGCTCCTGCTCTCGCAATTGGACCTGGAGCGGCTGTCGGCCACGCAGACCGGACGCGCGCGACAGGCTGTAGCGGCGTTGATTCAGGACTTGGTGGCAAAGGAGAAGCTCCTGCTGAACGCCGCGGAGAAGGAGAAACTCCAGACCGACCTGCTCGACGAAGTGTTCGGTTTCGGCCCTCTGGAACCGCTTTTGAAGGACCCCACGATCTCCGATATTCTGGTGAACCGGAAAGACTTGGCGTATATCGAGCGCGCCGGCATCCTGGAAAAGGTCAACATCAAGTTCCGGGACGACCGGCACCTGCTTCAAATCATCGACCGAATCGTAGGCGCGGTGGGGCGGCGCGTGGACGAATCGTCGCCCATGGTGGACGCGCGGCTACCGGACGGGTCCCGCGTCAATGCCATTATTCCGCCCTTGGCCCTGGATGGGCCGGCTTTGTCGATTCGCCGTTTCGGCGCGACGCCGTTGACCGCCGAACGGCTTCTGGAAATGAAAAGCCTTTCGCCGGAGATGGTGGAGATCCTGTCCGCGGCCGTGCGGGCCAGGATCAGCATCCTGATCTCCGGCGGCACCGGCGCGGGAAAAACCACGTTCCTGAACATGCTCTCGAAGTACATTCCCGAATCGGAACGCCTGGTGACGATCGAAGACGCGGCGGAGTTGCAGCTCCAGCAGGAAAACATTGTGCGCCTGGAAACCCGGCCGCCGAACGTGGAGGGCGTGGGAGCGGTCCGCCAGAGGCAATTGTTGATCAACAGCCTGCGTATGCGGCCGGACCGGATCATCATCGGCGAAGTCCGCGGCGAGGAAGCGTTCGACATGCTGCAAGCGATGAATACCGGCCACGAAGGCTCCATGGCCACGATCCATGCGAACAGTTGCCGCGATGCCCTTTCGCGCCTGGAGTCCATGGTGGCGATGACGAATTTCAGCCTTCAGGAGAAGGCCGTGCGGCAGCAGATCGTGTCCGCGATCGGGCTCGTGGTGCAGATTGCCCGCATGAGCGACGGAACGCGGCGCGTGACCGACATTGCGGAGATTACCGGGATGGAAGGCGACACCATCACTATGCAGGACATTTTCAGCTTCGTGCGGCGTGGTATTGGGCCCACCGGGAAGGTGGTGGGCGCGTTCCGGCCGACCCGCATCCGGCCGAAGTTTTTGGAGAAGTTGCAGGTAGCGGGAATCATTTTGCCGCAAGAGCTGTTCGAGCGAACGACGGAAGTGAACTAGCATGGGACAGCGGCGCACCTCGAACTGTCACCGTGGCGCAGGCGCTCCTGCTGGGCCCGGAGGGCGCCCCGCGACGACGCGTCTCGCCCCGCTTCAGAGCCGGAGCGGACTGAGAGTCCGCGCCACATTGGGGAGGAGCCTATGGTTCTGATGGTTGTGTTTTTGGCGGCGTTTGCTTCGGTCGCCCTGGTGCTGCTCGCGGTTACTTCGGGGCGCGCGCAAGAGAAAAAGCGCACGCGCACCCGGTTCGAGAAGATCGCCGTCCGCACCGCCGCCGTGGATGTGGAACCGGCTCCCAGCGTAGTCCGGGAAGAGGAAGTGTTCAGCTCGATTCCCTGGCTGGACCGCCTGCTGGGGAAAGCCGACATCTCCGAACGGATCCGGCTGCTGCTGTACCAGGCGGATCTTTCGTGGACCGTGTCCAAGCTGTTGCTGGCGTCAATGTTGCTGGCATTCCTGGGGGGCATCCTGGTGAATTGGCGAATCCACGCGCTTGTGCTGGCGTTCTTCCTCGCCCTGGTCTGCGGGTCGTCGCTGTTCCTGTATGTTTTTCAAAAACGCAACCGCCGCTTCGACCAGATCCGGCTGCTTCTGCCCGACGCCCTCGACCTGATGGTGGCCGCCATCCGCGCCGGAGAGAGCCTCATGTCGGCCATGGGCCAGGCGGCCAAAGAATCGCCGGACCCCCTGCGGCGGGAGATGCGCCAATGTTTCGAAGAGCAGAACTACGGTCTTGATCTGCGCACGGCCATGGCGAACCTCGCATACCGCGTTCCCACGCCGGATACCCGGATGATCGCCACCGCCGTCCTGATCCAGAGGGATACCGGCGGCAACCTGACCGAGATCCTGGAAAAAGTCGCGACGCTCATCCGGCAGGAGTTCCGCCTCCAGCGCCAGGTGAGGGTGCACACCGCGCAGGGGCGCATGACGGGTTGGATTCTTTCGTTGCTGCCGGTAATTCTCGGCGTGCTGATGTACCTGGTGAACCCCGAGCTCATGAGCCTGCTGTGGACGCGTCCGCTAGGGCTGAAGATGCTCTACGGCGCCATTGCGATGGAATGCCTCGGCGCGGTGATCATCCGAAAGATCATCCGGATCCGGATATAATAGGAGGAAGAGATGGCGCTGCTGACAATTACGTTTATCGCGACTTTTCTCCTAGTCTTGAGTTTGGGGCTGCTGCTGTTCCACCGCAACACCGTGATGGAACGTTTTTCCACCGTGGTGGGGAACCGTCTGGGCTCTTCGCAGGGGGTGCTCGAACGGATCGTGGGCCGGCGCACCGCGTCGGTAGAGACGCTGATCAAGCCGTTTGAAAATATCGTGCCGCGCAGCGCGGCCGAAGCCACGGTGATCCAGAAGCGCCTGATCCGGGCCGGCTACCGGAAGCCTTCGGCGGTCAGCCTCTTCTATGGAACCAAGGTGGTCATCCCCATCGGGCTTCTCGTGCTTGCCATCGCAACCGGGGCCTATCAGTGGAGTCCCTTTATCGTCCTGGTCGGCGCCGCCGGACTGGGATTCCTTCTGCCGGATTACTGGCTGAGCAACCGCATTTCGAATCGCCAGTATAAGATCCGGACAGGCCTGCCGGAGGCGCTGGATTTGATGGTGATCTGCACCGAAGCCGGCCTGGGACTGGACCAGACGATTTACCGGGTTTCCGAGGAGTTGAAACTGAGCCATCCCAAGATCAGCGAAGAACTCAGCCTGGTGATTCTGGAGCAGAAGGCCGGGCTGCCTCGGGCCGACGCCCTGAAGAATTTCGCCGAGCGCACGGGCCTCAACACGGTCCGGGCGCTGGCCAACACGCTGATCCAGGCCGATCTTTACGGCACCAGCATTGCGAAGACTCTGCGCGTTTACGCGGAGACCATGCGGACACAGAGACACCAGCAGGCCGAGGAGCAGGCGGCGAAGACAACGGTGAAGCTCGTGTTTCCCCTGGTGCTCTTTATTTTCCCGTCGGTTTTCGTGGTCACGCTCGGGCCGGCGTTGATTTCGATGGCGGAGAACTTTGCCAAGGTCAACCAGTGATGCGGAATTAGAGATCAGAAAGGAGATGTCCAATGGAAGGTGCGACGGTGATTCGGATAGTGGCGGCGGTTTTGTTCGTCATCATTCTCTACGTGCTGATCCAACGGCACCGGAAGCGGGTCAAGTAATCCGTTCCGCCGTTTGTGGACGACAGCAAGGGCACGGGTGTTGCGCAAGATTCCGAATGGGATCCGCGTGAGTTCTTTTTCCAGTACCAGCAGGAAATCGACGATTTTCATTGGCCCTTGGTGCGCATGCAGCGGTGAGAGAAACGTGAACCGTTCTATTTCGGGAGACAGGTGCTCAACGAGAGGCCAAGCACTGGTTGAGTTCGCCAGGCTGCTCCCTTTCTTGTTGATGCTGATCGTGAACGCGGTGAATTTCGGCGGCTTTTTCTACGCGGCTCCCGGAAGAAAGAATGCAACTCGCGGGACCAAAAGGATGGCGGCTGGGGTTATACTGAACGTTATGAAGCGTACCGCAGCGTCGCTGGGAGCGAGTATCGAAATTCGGTCCCTGGGTGAACGTGTCCGCGCCCGCCTCCGCACCAGCAACGAGCGAGGGCAGTCGGTTGTGGAATTAGCCCTGTGCCTGCCGATTCTGTTGCTCATCATGATGGGAATATTTACGTTCGGGATAGCAATCAACAACTATATGATGCTGAACTATGCCGTGAGCGTCGGCGGGCGGCTTCTTGCGGTCAGCCGAGGGCAGACCACAAACCCATGCGCCGACACTGCCGCGGCGGTTTACGGAGCAGCGCCGATCCTCGTTCCCGCGAATCTTTCGTTCACCATTGTGCTTAATGGGAATACGTACACTGGGACGTCGTGCCAGAGCGCTAGTACCACCACGGGGGCGGCAGGGAATCTGGCGATGGGCACGACCGCCCAGGTAACTGCCACTTATCCCTGCAACCTCACGGTCCTCGGAGTCAACTATGCGCCCGGTTGTACACTCACGGCGCGAATCTCGGAGATGGTCCAATGAAACGAAACAGCGAATCATTTGTACGGCGAGCGCGCAAGGACCAGCGCGGACAGATGCTCTTCATAGCGGCGGCCTCTTTAGTCCTGCTCCTTGGATTTGCCGGTTTGGCGATCGACGGCGGGCGGCTCTATTATAGCCATGCCCAACTCCAAGCTTCCACGGATGCGGCGGCGTTGGCGGGAGCGCAGAGCCTGCCCAATACCACGGCAACAGCCGCCGCGACGGCGTTCAGCAGCGTGGCGGGAAGCAACAACGCTCATTCCAATCTGCCAAACGTTACGATGGTGTCTGGGTACCCTCAGTTGAAGTGCTCGTCGACCCTGACTGGCTGGGGGGTCCTGTGCGTCGCTCCCGCGAACGCAAACGCCGTCGTCGTGAAGCAACAAGTACCGGTGCCGACGACTTTCATGAAGCTGTTTGGCATAAGCTCAGTTACGCTCACGGCGACCGCGACCGCGGCCATGAGGGGCTCGGCGAGAAGCCCGTACAACGTGGCGCTCGTCGTCGACACATCCTCGTCGATGACTAGCAGCGACAGCGGCTGCGGCAACACGAGAATCCGTTGCGCGTTGAACGGCGTCCAGGTTCTGCTGAAAGGCGTCTCGCCCTGCCCCGCGAGCGCATCGAGCTGCGGCCCGGTTACAATGAATGGCAGTGGTGGAGGCGGCAACGTAGCAAACGCGGTCGATACGGTCGCCCTATACGCATTTCCACCGGTGACGACGGCTACGGTTGCGCGTGACTACAACTGCTCGGGTTCGCCTGCGACGGCGAAGTACGCGACCCCCTTCCCATCGACATCGACATACGAGATCGTGAACTACTCGAGCGATTACCGCACTTCCGACACCGCTGTTTCGCTGTACGCCAGCTCCAACCTTGTGACGGCGGTAGGGGCAACGAGTACGAGTACCCCTTGCTTACAGGCCGTAGGCGGCCAGGGAACCTACTACGCGCAAGCAATCTATCAGGCGCAAGCGAATCTCGTCTCCCAACAGTCAACACATCCGAATGCGCAGAACGTGCTCATCATCCTCGGCGATGGCAACGTAAGCGCCACGTCAACTCAAATGCCGGGGGCCTCAACCACGTCGGGGACGTACATATCCACGAAACAGGAATGCCATCAGGCGGTCACCGCGGCCCAGGCCGCGACAGCCGCGGGAACCAGGGTATACTCGGTCGCCTACGGCGCGCAGGCATCGGGATGCTCGACTGACACCTCCCCATCCATCAGCCCGTGCGCCACGATGCAGCAGATGGCCTCCAATGCGTCGACGTTCTTTAAAGACACCAGCAGTACTTGCACCGCAGGCGCCCGCCCCACCTCTGACCTGAACACGATCTTCACGCAGATCGCGGGAGATCTCACGGTGTCCCGGTTGATCCCCAACGACATGCCGTAGACGCCTGAAGGAGACGGGAGAACAAGCATGTAGTGGCCGGCGGGAGCGAACCAAGAGCGGCGGACTGAAGAATACGGTGGCTCCGGCAGCCAGGTCGAGGCCGCCGCAGTGAAAGTAGATCGCGGAAGCGAATTAAGGGGTTTCACATTATGAACCAACGAGTAACGGCGATCCTGCTCGTCGCGCTGGTGATATCGGGAGGCGCCACGTTTCTGGTGTACCGGGCGATTCGTTCGAGAGGCGCGCAGACCGGCGCGCCCACCACGCAGGTGGTGGTAGCTGCGCGTACGCTGGAAATCGGCACTCTGATTAAAGACGGCGATATCCAGATGGGCGCTTGGACGGGCGTTACGCCACCGGGCATGGTCACGAAAAAAGACGGACTGATTGGCCGCGGCGTGATCGCCCCCGTTTACGCCGGCGAACCGGTCATGGAGAACCGTCTGGCGGCTCCCGGCGCGGGCGGCGGCCTGGCCGCTACGATTCCGCCGGGCATGCGGGCGGTGGCGGTCAAGGTCAACGAGATCGTCGGCGTTGCCGGTTTCGTCGTCCCCGGCATGAGGGTGGACGTTCTGGTTTCGGGCGTTCCTCCCGGTCCGCAAAGCAATAACGAGAATCCCCAAGTCAAGACGATCCTGCAAAACATCCAGGTGCTTTCGGCCGGACAGAATTACCAGAAAGACAGCGAGGGGAAGCCGGTAGTGGTGCAGGTGGTAAACCTGCTGGTAACTCCGGAGCAGGCCGAAGTGCTCAGCCTTGCCAGCAACGAGACTCGCATCCAACTGGTACTGCGCAATCCGCTGGATACGGAATTGACCAAACCCCCGGGGACGACGAAGTCGGCGCTTTTCGGCGGCCCGCCGCCGGCTGCTCCGGCGCGCCCGCGCGCCCCGGTGGCGCCGGCGAAGGTGCCGCCGCGGGCGCCCGCGCAGGTTACTTCGGTGCCGCCTTACCAAATCGAAGTTTTCAACGGGGATAAACAGTCCGAAGCGAAATTTCCGAGGCCCACGGAGGAAAAGAAGTGAGAGTGCACACACTGACGCAACGGATGGCGGCGTTTCTCTTTGCCTATGCCGGTCTGGTGGCAGGGTTCGCCGGCATGGCGGCGCCGCCGGCCGCGCCGGCTTATGCACAACAGGCGCCGCAAGCTCACCGGGAGCTGGTGCTGACGGTCGGCAAGTCGCTCGTAATCAACAGCGAGACGCCCATCGAGCGCGTTGCCGTTGGCTTCGGAGACATCGCCGAGGCGAGGGCGGTGAGCCCTCAGGAAGTGCTGATCGACGGCAAAGCGCCCGGCGAAACGTCCCTGATTCTATGGCAGCAGGGCGGGAACAAGCTGTTTTTCGATGTCACCGTCCGGCCGAATACGTCGGATTTGAAGGCGAAGTTGGATACGCTCCACCAGAAACTCCAGGAGCTGCTGCCGGGACAGAACATCAACGTCTCGTACGATAACGACACGGTATTCCTGACCGGCACGGCCAAGGACTTGGTCAGCGTTGACCGGGCGGCGACCGTTGCCTCTACCGTGGGGAAAGTCGCGAACTTTCTTTATGTGGACGTACCGCCCGCCGAGACGCAGATACTTCTCAAGGTCCAGTTCGCCACGGTGGATCGAACCGCCAGCACCCAACTTGGCCTGAACCTGATCAGCACCGGAGCGGCCGGTACGATCGGCCGGTTTAGCACCGGGCAGTTTTCGCCGCCGACCGTCACGTTTCAGCCGCCCCAGCCCACGACCATCACCCTCACGGATGCGCTCAACTTCTTCCTGTTCCGGCCGGACCTGAACCTGGGCGCAACCATCAAGGCTCTTGAGTCGCGCGGGCTGTTCGAAATTCTGGCCGAACCTAACGTTCTCGCCATGAACGGCAAACAGGCCAGCTTCCTGGCGGGCGGCGAGTTCCCTTACCCCATTTTGCAGGGGGGAGGCGCTGGGGTCGGAACAGTTACGGTTCAGTTTCGCGAGTTCGGCGTGCGAATCAACTTTTTGCCCCTGGTGACGCCGCGGGGAACGATCCGGCTGGCCGTGGCGCCGGAGGTCAGCGCGCTGGATTTCACGTCGGGCCTGACGTTTCAAGGGGTCACGATCCCCGGCCTGACGACGCGGCGGGTCCAGACGGAAATAGAACTGGAATCCGGCCAGAGCTTCGCCATAGGAGGGCTGTTGGACCGGCAAATGACGGAGACCCTGGAGAAGGTGCCGCTGCTTTCGAGCATCCCGGTGTTGGGCAAGTTATTTCAATCGCGCTCGACCACGAAGGAGAACAATGAACTGCTGGTCATCGTGACGCCGGAAGTCCTTCGTCCGATGGCACAGGGCCAGGAGCCGCCGCGTCTGGAGTTCCCTGGGGCGCTGAGCGGGCCCGACACCGTGCCGAGGACGCCGGGAACGTCTGCCACGGGGCCCGTAGCCGCGCCGCCCACGGAGGCGATTCCTTTTGAGAAGCTCATGCAGAGCATCAGAGACCAGAACGGAATGAAGCTGGAAGGAAAGGACTTGGGCGGCTGGACGGGAGTGCAGGGCTTGCCGTTATTGAATCCGGTCCCGGCGCAGTCCCCCGGTTCCGAGCCCTCGGCCTCTCCGCCTCCAGGCAAGTAGCTGCTGGATCCCGCGACGTCAATTCTCTCATTGACATTTTTCAACGACCAGGAAGGTGATGTCGTCAGTTTGCGGCATGCCCATAGTGAATTCCTCGATGGCTTTCAAGAATGTTCCTTTGAGCGCCGAACTTCCCGCGGGGGCTTCCCGCCGAATGATTTCCAGCAGTCTTTCCGTCCCGAACATCTCTTCCAAGTGGTTTTCAGCCTCTGTCAGGCCATCGGAATAAACCACCAGGATGTCTCCTTTGTAGAGTTGGAGCGGGCAGGAGTTGTAGGAGACAGAATCGAAAGCTCCCAGGATTAAACCACCGGCGGACAGTTCCTCGATCTTGCCCGTGGCGGAACGGAACAAATAGGCTGGATTATGTCCCGCGCTGATGAATTGCCCGATGCCTTGCGGGGTCAGGAGGAAGAGAAAGAGCGTAACGAACTGGAAGGGAAGAGATTTTTCGAAAAGCAACTGGTTAACCCGGTTCAAGACCTCCTTCGGTTGAGTCCTTGCGCGGAATTCCATGCTTAGAGCGCCCAGCACCATCGAACTTAACAGGGCCGCGGGCATCCCCTTGCCGGAGACATCTGCCAAAACCCCCACCCATTCCCCTGAACTCAGTTGCAGGAAATCGTAGAAATCCCCTCCCACATAGCGTGTGGGATTGTTGAAAGCGAGGATCTCACTTTTACGGAGAAACATGGAGATGCAAACCTCGGGCTTTCCTTGTGTCCCTATCGTTTCCTGATCGGTATGCAAATGTCTATTTCGGATTCCGGATTATCGTTGCCTTTAAATCGCTCGTCATAATACTCGAAGTCATAAGCATGGGGATTCACATAGGGCGACTTGGGCAGCCAGGTGCCGTAAGCGTAGGCGTATGTATCCTTGACAGTGTTGGTTTTGCCGACGAGCGGCCCCTTATGCGTAAACACAGCATATTCAGACGCGGGAAGAATTTTGCCAACAAGTTCGATCGGTATCTCCTCAAGGCTGGATACCGGCAGCCCTGCCAGATAATAGAAGAATCCTGTCTTCGAGAAGCTCTCCGTATAAAAACACAAGCCGTACGACGCATGCACGGGAAGACAGCTAGGAATTTTCTTCATCAGGGGAATGAATTCTTGCCAAATTATCGGGATCTCCCAATTCTTGTTGTCGCCGTAATACATGATTCCGATCAGCTTGACCGCTTCCTTCTTCACAATCCTGGGTTCCATGGTTATCACCTCCATGCAATGAATGAGAAATAATTCGTCAATCCGCCTCGCCGCTCCCAGCAAATGAGCGCCTCCCTTTTTCCTGAATGCGCTGGGATTGATGCCGAAGCAGTCTTTGAACGCCCGTGTGAAGGCTTCCTGAGACTGGAACTGGTAATCCAATGCGATTTCTATGATGCGCTTTCTACCGCCCGCCAGTTCTCCGGCAGCCTCCGTCAATCTGCGCCTTCGCAAATAGCTGCCCGGGGTATATCCGGTAAGCGCTTTGAACAATCGCACAAAATGAAAAGTCGAATACGCCGCTTCCGACGCGACATCGGACACCGATACGGGGCAGGTAAGATTCCGTTCCATATAGTCGACCGCGCGCAGTACATTCGGTATGTAGCTCATCGCTTATCTCTTCCGATATCCTGTACTATAAGCGATATTTCGCGAGCGAATCTTGATCGTTTTTGCGAAGTTTTGGGAATTCTCCGTGGAGATCACGCGCATTTGCCGAGGGAAACGAGGGCGATGCGATGATAAGAAGAAAGCATGCGATCCGGACAAGTGATGGATTAAGACTCCCCTGAACTGCCATCTGGGACATTGAGAATCTGCACTGGGTAACTTCTGCGAACGCGACTCATAGGAGTAACAGCAATTTTCAACCGACAGATTATGTAAACTTCGGACATCCGACCTTGCCGATTAGTTGAAATCCACGCTATTTTACGACGAGGTTGAGGCTTAGAATAGAGATTTTGAAAGCACCTATAATGCAGCATCAACTGAGAGGAGTCAAAACTATGCGTTGGATGCGGTTCTGCTCGCTCGTCCTGTTGTGTGTCCTTGGCGTGACTGCCTGGGCCGATGATTGGCCGCAGTGGCTGGGACCGCAACGAGACAGCGTCTGGCGCGAAGATGGAATTGTGCAGCGAATTCCGGAGAACGGACTTCCCGTTCTTTGGCGAACGAAAATTGGCCTTGGGTATGCGGGGCCCGCTGTGGCGGATGGACGCGTCTACGTGTTGGACTATCTGTTGAAGTCGGGCAAGGTTACCAACAACCCGGATGTTCGCGATAAGACGACGGGCAAGGAACGTGTGCTCTGTCTCCAGGCAAGGACTGGAAAGATTCTATGGAAGCACGAGTATGATCGCTCTTACAGCCTGTCGTTCGCCGGCGGCCCCAGGACTACGCCTACCGTTGCGGATGGGAAGGTATACGCCCTGGGAGCGGAAGGGAATTTATGGTGCCTCGATGCCCGGACCGGCAAGGTGATTTGGAGCGTTGACTACGTGAAGGATTACGGGGCCAAAACTCCGATATGGGGTTTCGCCGCTCATCCCCTGGTAGACGGTGATCTGCTTTACTGTGTCGTGGGCGGTGAAGGTTCGGTTGTAGTTGCCTTCAACAAGAATACGGGAAAGGAGGTCTGGCGAGCACTTTCGTCGCGCGAGCCAGGGTACTGTCCACCGTCGATTATCACGCACGCCGGTGTTCGGCAGCTGTTGATCTGGAACTCCGAATCACTTAACAGCCTCGACCCAAAGACCGGCAAGGTCTACTGGACAGCTGCGCTAAAACCATTCGTCGGAATGGCGATTGCCGCGCCTCGGAAGTGGGAATCTTACCTCCTGGCATCGAATTTCGGCGTGGCTGCGTTGTTGAAGCTGGACAATGACAAGCCGGGTGCCGAGATTCAATGGCGGGGCGAGCCCAAAAACGCAATTTATTCGGCCAACGTAACTCCCTTCATCGATGATGGCACGATTTACGGCTGCGACATTGAAACAGGAGCATTGATGGGCGTGGATCTGAAGGATGGGACGCGACTATGGCAGACCACGGCTGCGACCTTCGGCGGGCCAGGACGAGCTCGCTATGGAACGGCATTCGTCGTGAAGAATGGTAATCGATTCGTCCTGTTTAATGAGAAAGGTGACCTGATTCTGGCCAACCTAACTCGACAGGGCTATGAGGAGCTGGGACGTCAGCATGTGCTGGAGCCGACCAACGTGGTATTCGATCGATCTGTTGTCTGGAGCCATCCGGCATTTGCCAATCGCTGCCTCTACGCTCGCAACGACAAAGAGCTGGTCTGCGTCTCCATGGCCGGGGTGAAGTGACGCAGAGTGGCACCGCGGTCCCCGCGGTGTTGCATTGCTGACAAAACTTTGAATAAACTTGAAGAAGCTATAAGTCGCCAAAAGAAATAGCCAGCCCCTTAGCATTAACCGGGCCATGGAATGAGTTACGGTTGATATGATCGGGCGGGCAAACGGGGCCGATAGAATCGGTATGTAATTCTCCGCGCCAATCAGCTTCAGTTTGAAGCGTACGATCTTTCCGTGCTATGCGGATCGAAAAAAATTCAGCCTAAATCATCTAGTCACAATGGAACGACCGACTCCGAATTCGTAGGTCGTGGGTTACACTACGATTCGGACTAAACCAGTGGTGCAGAGCCACATACGAAAAGGAGCCCGTCCGAATATTAGGAGGTACCGCGCACATGGGCTTGCGAAACGAGATCGAGGCACGAGGAGGAGGCGGCGATGCGGGGACATCGTCGAGGCCGAGCGACAACGCAGACGAGGCCGCCCCCGCTGGCGCCCGAAGGGCTGGTGGGCCCTGCGGGATGTGTTTGATACCAGAATATCAAAATAAGAAATGCTTCTGACTGAATCACCTCTGAAGCCCACCAGCAGACGTTACCGTAATTATGAACACGGGTACTTAGTGGTCGCGGTACTGAATGCGATTTTCAAAGGGATCTATGGTTAAAGTTTCCTATATCGCGACTTCAGGCCCGGAACCATTGCTGAGCCATCGATGATTCGATGAATGATCGTGGCAAGTCGGGGGCAAGATGATTGTTTCGCAGATTGTTGGGTGCTCACAGATTTCGCAGTTCCATC
>JBEKIX010000064.1:0-18267 GCA_050011535.1 Acidobacteriota bacterium | reverse complement strand
AGGCCGTCCCAAAAAGCGCGTCAATACGGCTTCGTTCTTGCGCGAAAGTCTGCCGCACTGAAATCCAGCTCGGAGTTCAGCCACGGTGACAAAAGGCAAATAGAGAGCGCCGGCCGCGGAGAATTGTTCTGCCGCTTCGGGCATGCCTGCGCAAAAATCACGATACCGATTTGTGTCAACGGCAATTCTCATTTCCACAGCTCCGGATCGACGCGATGCATTTCCTCGATCGCCTTGTCAAATTCGGAATCATGCACCCATGTTCCGGCAAGATCATCCAAGTCTTTGTATCGCGTGACCTCTTCCGCAAGTCCTGCGCCCGTTTTCAGCACATCTAAAACGGTCTGATTCAAAGATTTACGTTCGCGGGAGGCGCGTTCCCGTATGCGGGCGTCGAGGCGTTGACTGACGCCTCGAATCGTGTATTGAATGTTTGTCATGCCTGCATTGTATGCTAGTTGTGCATTCATGTCAAACAGTGAGGAATTTCGGGGACAGGCGCCATGACCTTAGATTACTTGCGGAGATTACTTGCGGTACGATGAACCTGTTTTCCATGACGCTTACAGATTATGGTGCCTGTCCCCGAAATTCCTATTGACCCGTCTAAAGCTTTACACTCTAAGATTCACCCAGATCGACATGGAAGGCCGGAAAATATGAAAGAGCGAGGTTTGACGATTGGTGCACTGGCACGGGCATCCGGGCTGTCGAGGAGCACCCTTCTTTACTATGATCGGCTCGGCTTGCTAAGGCCCGGGCAGAGGAGTGCTGCGGGGTATCGGCTATATTCATCCGCCGACGAGGAACGACTGGAGCAGATCTGCATGCACCGCCAAATGGGTATTTCACTGACCGAGATTGGAACGGTTCTTCGTGCACCCGGAAAGAATGCATCAGTGGAAATACTGCGGAGGCGGCTCCGGACCTTGGACCGCGAGATCGCGGAGTTGCGGCGGCAACAGCGTTGTATCGTCGCAATTCTCAAACAGGATTCAATTCACGAAGAGATCGAAATGATAAACAAGTCGCGATGGGTGGAAATCATGCGGGCGGCAGGGCTCAGCGAAGATGACATGCACAACTGGCACGCTAAGTTTGAGAAAATGGAGCCCCAGGCTCATCAGGAGTTTCTCGAATCCCTCGGGATTGAGCCCGACGAGATAAACAAGATACGGGAATACAGCCGGAAGCAATGTTGATCCGCCCTTTTCGAAAGGTTGTTGCTTTTTGAGTCGCAAGGCACTTCACAGGCGCTTGATGACCGCGGATTCGGCAGCGCCCGATACGAATGAGATTTCCTTTGACGCCCGCCCCAGCCGGTTGGCAATGAGGCTGATTTCGCGGGTTCCCGCTCCGCTGAGTTCCAGAAATGTGCCCGTGCCCTCGACAGCCGTTGACGATTGGATGAGGCCGTCGTTGACATTCTCCAGGCGCATTGCCGGCTGATCCTTCTGGGGATTGCGATCGGTGAACCGATAGACTTCCAAGCCACTCAGGTCGGCTGCTGCCATGGCAGGTCCCTTCCCGGCATCCATCGCGACGTTGTCGAACGTCATTCCAGCGACGTTGGAACAGGAAATGCCGGCGCCGGCGCTCGCCTGGAAGTTGCTGATGCTGAGCGACCGGATAGGCATTTCGGGAAGGCCCTCGATGAGCGCCGCGCGTTTGACGTCCGTCGCCGTGATGTCGCTCAGGTGGATGTTGCGAAACATGGGAGTCCGTTCGTCGACAGGCTGTGCGGTGCGCGGATCGCCCGCGTTGTAAAACATGGTTATCGAAAGCGCGTCGCCGACGCCGCGCATCACGACGTTGGTGGCGCGGAAGTTCTCCACCACGCTGCCGCGCCCGCGGGCGGTCTTGAAGCGGAGTCCCCGATCCGTGCCGTCACAGAGGCAGTTGCTGACGGTCACGTTCCGAACGCCACCGGCGGTTTCACTGCCGACGCCGACGCCACCGTGTCCGCGCGCAAACACACAGTTGGTTATCGCGATGTTCTCACTTGGCAGATTCGATTTCTGGAATCGGTAACCGGACTTGATGGTAATGCAATCGTCCCCCACGCTGATGTAGCAGTTCGAAATGCGCATGTTTCTGCAGGAGTCGGGATCGATGCCGTCGGTGTTCGGCGAGTCTGGGGGAGCGACAATCGTCACCTGGTCGATCGTGACGTTGTCGCACAGCACCGGGTGGAGATTCCATGACGGCGAGTTGACGACCGTCAGTCCGCCGATCAGGACATTTCTGCATCGATAAAGATTGATCATGCGCGGACGCGGCCACTTGAGTGGAGAACCCGGGGGATTTTCGGGTTCGCGCTCCTGGAGGCCGAGCTTCTGGCGCATCTCGCTCACCACGCGGAAGGCTTTCCACCAGGCATCGCCCTGTCCGTCAATCACGCCGCGGCCGGTGATGGAAATGTTTTCGAGGTCCAGTCCCGTGAACATCGATGCATAAACAACGCGGTCGATTCCTTCCCAGCGCCCGGGGATAGAGGGCGTTTTATCGAAGTCCGTGCTGCCTAGCAGGACCGCGCCCGCTGGCACTTCAACATGAACGTTGCCTTTCAGAAAGATCGGCCCCGTGAGGTACGTGCCCGCGGCGAAAGCAACCCTGCCGCCGCCTGCTTTGGAGCACGCGTCCACCGCCTTCTGAATGCCCGAGGTGCATAGCGTTTTCCCGTCGCCGACGGCGCCGTAATCGGCGACGTTGAACACTAACGTCGCACTTGCAGGCGCTTTTTGCGAGACTGCAGCGGATGCATCTTTGACCGATGCCATGACGGGGAGCATCGCGGCCGTGCCTATCGCGAAATTTCTGACGAACTCTCGCCGATCGCCCTGTTCATGCCACATATTCAATCCTCCATCACCGAAATAATGTGGAAAGTACCTTGTCTCCAATGGCGCCTGGATAGGGACAGATTGATCTGGCGCCCTTCCAGGGCTATCGGCCTTACTCCCACCCCGGGCATGCGAAGCGCCGCCCGGGGTTACTCTCTTACGCGCCTCCGGCGCGCTTTTCCCTCGCAAGATGCCAATCTCCGATTCAGCACCTGACCCAGAGGGTCACCAGAGAGTAGCCGGGGGCAAGCGCAGCCCCCGGTCAACCAATGACGCACGAAAAGCCCTGGCGGGGCGACAGAAAATCATCCCAATTTCTCCACGATGCGCGGCTTTAACAAGCGTCTAGCAACTCCTCAAATAAGCTGCATTCTACCTCATCTTCAAATCCAGGGACCTAGCGGGCGACGCGAGCCGCGGCTCCTTTCATCACTCTCTCAACCTCTTCCCGGGTGGCCATGCTGGTATCCCCCGGCGTGGTCATGGCGAGGGCGCCGTGAGCGGCTCCGCACTCGACTGCCCACTGTGGGTCGCGCCCACTCAGAAATCCGTAGATCAACCCCGAGGCAAACGAATCGCCGCCGCCGATGCGATCGTAGATCTCCAGATTCCGGCGCGTGGGCGCGCAATACAGGCGCCCGCCGCAATAGCAAGCGGCGCCCCAATCGTTGTTGGATGCGGTCCGCGCGTTCCTCAGTGTGGTGGCGACGACCTCGAGGTTGGGAAACCGCGCGACCAATTCTTCAAACATGCGACGGAAGTTCTCCGGATCGAGGCTCGAGAGATTCTCGTCCATGTCCGCGACAGAAAAGCCGAGCGCTGCGGTGAAATCTTCTTCGTTGCCGAACAGAACGTCAACGCGAGCCGCCAGTTCACGATTGACTTCCTGTGCCCGCTTCTTGCCGCCGATGGACTTCCAAAGGGACTCACGATAGTTCAGGTCGTACGAGGTGATCAGGCCGTGGCGGGATGCTGCCTGCATGGCTTCTTCGGCGACCGATGGCGTGGACTCGGACAAAGCGGCAAAGATGCCCCCAGTGTGAAACCAGCGAGCGCCATCGCGTCCGAAAATCTGTTCCCAGTCGAAATCCCCGGGCTTGATCTGGGAAATCGCCGTGTGGCCGCGGTCCGAGCAGCCCAGCGCCGCGCGCAGCCCGAAGCCGCGCTCGGTGAAGTTGAGGCCGTTGCGCACCGCACGGCCGACGCCGTCGTACGGCACCCACTTGACATACCTTTGGTCGACACCTCCTTGGTAGATCAGATCCTGGATCAGCCGTCCGACGGGATTATCCGCGAAAGCGGTCACAACCGCGCAATCGAGCCCGAAGCCGCGCTTCAGGCCGCGCGCCACGTTGTACTCACCGCCCCCTTCCCATACGCGAAAACTGCGGGTCGTATGAACGCGTTCCGCGCCGGGATCGAGACGAAGCATCACTTCACCCAGACTAATGAGGTCCCAGCGGCACTCTGCCTTCGATTTTATCTGCAGCATGGGTTCCTTTCAGCTTTGTGCTGTTTCGAGCTGCACGGGTTCAAGCTTCGGCACCAGGAGCTGAATGATGCCGAGAGCAATCAGATAAGCGGATCCAGCGAGAATAAAGATAAGGAGATAGGACCCGGTCCATTGCAGGAGATAGCCAACGATCTTTGCGAGCAACATGCCTCCCACGGCGCCTGCCAGGCTCACAAGCGCCACGGCAACGTACAGATTCGGGGTGCTGGATGCGAACACGATCGGCACGACCGCGAGCGCACACACGAACATGGCCATCTTACGGCTGGCATTGATGTTCCAGCCGTGGCTGATCAGTGACGAGGAAAGCCAGCCACCCAAGACACTGCCTACGGTACAGGTGTTATAAATGATCAGGAGCGGGACCATCATACCCAACAGATTTACGCCGAAATTGCGGTTCAGAAAATCCGGGACCCAGAACAAGTAGAGCCACCAGATAGGGTCCGTCATAAACTTGCCGATCGCGAAGGCCCAGAGCTGGCGATGACGGAGCAACCGGCTCCACCGAATCAAAGTCGTCTTCTCGGCGGGGTCGCTGCGGATATAGGCCAGTTCCGCTGTTGTTACGCCGCGATGCTTATCCGGAGACCGGTAGAAGGCAATCCAGAGCACAAGCCAGAGAAAGCCAATGGACCCGGTTGCGATAAAGGCCCATTGCCAGCCATAGGTGACAGTGAGCCATGGGACAACCAGCGGCACAATGATGGCGCCCACATTGGTTCCGGAGTTGAAGATGCCTATAGCGTGAGCGCGTTCCTTTCTTGGGAACCACTCGGCGATGGTTTTGATCGAGGCAGGGAAACTGCCCGATTCACCCAGGCCGAGCGCAAATCGGGCTGCGCTGAAACCGAAGATCGAGCGCGCGAACGCATGAGCCATTGCCGCGAGGCTCCAGACGAACACCGCCATGGAAAAGCCTTTGCGCGTGCCCAGCCAGTCCATCACGCGGCCCACTACCATGAGGCCGACCGCGTAAGCCGTTGTGAAAGCAAGGATGATGTTGCTGTAGTCGATGTCATTCCAGCCGAATGCGGCCTGGAGCGTGGGTTTCAGCAGGCCGATCACCTGGCGGTCGATATAGTTGACGGTTGCGGCGAAAAACAGCAGGGCACACACCATCCAACGGCAGTGACCTGCAGCAGGCACTATTCCCATCTGTGCCGCCGGCGTCTCCAATGCTGTTGTTTCATTCCTGGGCCTTGCCAAGCCATCCTCCCCTCACTTTTGCCAAACATCAGCGTGAACATGAGAGCTTGCCGCTGATTGCACGAGTGGAACAGGGGGCGCGCGACTGATGCACGCTCCTCTTTACTCGATATAACCTAGATTCCGTGAAATCTCCTGGCAGGCGGCCATGATTGCCTGGGCCAGTGTTTTCTTTCCCGCGAGGATCCGGTAGGCCGGTCCAGAAACGCTGATGGCGGCGATCGGCACGCCCACGGCGTCCAGGATCGCGGCGCTAATGCATGCGACTCCCGGTTCGTTCTCCTCATTGTCGATGGCGAATCCATGCCTGCACGTTCGATCCAGCTCGCGTTGCAGCGCCTCCCTCCGTATGGGCGTCAGCTTCGGAGCCACGGCAAGCCCTTGCGAGCCGGCTTGATCCGCCGCCAATCGGGCCAGGATCGCCTTTCCCATCGCCGTCCTAAGCGCGGGCATGCGGCAGCCGATGGTCGCCATCATCCGGAAAGGGCGGGAAGTTTCCAGGATGTCAAGGTAGAGCACATCCCCGCGGTTCAGCACCCCGAGGTTTACAGTCTCGTTGAAGCGGTCGTGAAGCTTCTGCATGTAGGGCCGGGCGAGTTGCCTGAGATCGCGACGCACATGGGCCGAGCGCTCAAACAGCCTAGCCCCGAGCTGATAGCGAGATCTCTCCATGCCACGGTCGATATAGCCGCGATCGGCGAGGGTCTGCAACAAGCGAAACGTGCGGTTCTTGCTGAGGCCTACTCGGCCGCAGACCTCGCTCAGGGGAAGTTCTTCGGATCCGTTAAATGCTTCGAGGACGTCCAGAGCCTTGGTCACGGCTTCGATGTTGTACTTTCCCGTCGTAGTTCGCGGCAGTTTCATAACCGATCACTGTGGAGAATAGCCTCTTAAACCCCGCTGTAAGCGGAGAAACCGCCATCGATCGGCACGATTGTGCCGGTCACGAACGCCGATGCGGGAGAGAGGAGCCAGAGCACGGCGCCCAGCAGATCTTCGGGATCCCCGAACCGCCGCATGGGTGTGTGCGCGAGAATCGATTGGCCGCGTGCCGTTAGCTCGCCCGTCTCGCGATCCCGGAGCAGAAAACGATTCTGGTTTGTCTGGAAAAAGCCCGGAGCAATCGCATTGACTCGAATGCGCGGTGAATATTCCTGGGCCATATGCACCGCGAGCCACTGCGTGAAGTTGCTGACGCCGGCCTTCGCAGCCGAATACGCGGGGATGCGCGTCAGCGGGCGAAAGGCGTTCATCGAAGAGATGTTCAGGATCGTGCCGCTGCCTCGCTCCGCCATGATCCTGCCGAATATCTGGCAGGGCAGAATGGTTCCCAGAAGGTTCAGGTCGAAGACCCAACGCAAGGCGTCGGCAGGAAGGTCGAAGAACTTCGACTCGGCGCTTGTGGTGGCTCGGGGCTGGTTGCCGCCTGCGGCATTGATCAGGCAATCGATCGTGACGAACCGCGCAAGCACTTCTTCGGCAGCTCTGTGCAGACTCTCACTGCTCAGCACGTCGACCTGGAAGAGCGCGGTTTCGGAAGCACGCTTGCCCAGACGCTCCAGCAAGGCTTTCGCCGGCTCCATGTTCTGGTCGAGGATTGCCAACCGCGCCCCACACCCGGCGAGCGCACATGCGATGTCACTTCCCAGTATTCCCGTGCCGCCTGTGATCACGACGATCTGGCCGGTGAAGTCGTACCACCGCATCAATGTTTCCAGGCTCATTTTGGTTTCAATCATAGTCCGCCCCCACTTTATTCCTGAAATCTTCCCGGAGCTCGAGATTTAGAGACAGGCTGCCGAACCTCTAAAACTCGATGACTCAGTGAGCCTCTAAGTACAGATGTCCGCCGACCAGGCAAGGGATGCGCCTTTATGAAGATTCCGGCTTCCGGCTCCTGGCTTCTTGCTTCCAACGCAAACCGCTCCAAAAAACCACAGCCAAGCATGTTTTGTCAAATACAATCTTGTTATAGTAGATATAATATTGGGAATGAACATTGCCCTGCGAAATGCAATGTCGTAGCATAGGCGTAAGGATCGCGACCTGCACGAGGACGTGATTTCTTGCGGCAACCGTGGAGACCTCGCGCTTCCTGAACAACGCGTCGGAGCGGAAAGGACTTTCTTATGGCTTTCATCCACGAAGATTTTCTTCTGCAGAACGATTTTGCACGGCGCCTGTATCACGAGTATGCGGCCCGGCAACCGATCCTCGATTACCACTGCCACATTTCTCCAAAGGACATTGCCGAGGACCGCGCTTTTTCCAATCTGTTCGAGATCTGGCTCGAGGGTGATCACTACAAGTGGCGCGCCATGCGCGCCAACGGCGTGCCTGAGCGCTTCTGTACCGGCGCGGAACCGCCATTCGAAAAATTCATGGCGTGGGCGCGCACTGTCCCGAAAACCCTGCGCAATCCTCTGTATCACTGGACACACCTTGAATTGCTGCGCTATTTCGGCATCGACCAGTTGCTGGATGAGAGCAGCGCCCCGGGAATCTGGGAGCGCGCAAACGCGCTGCTGGGCGCCGATGACCTGCGTGTGCACGGAATCCTGAAAAAGTTCAGGGTGAAGGCGCTTTGCACTACCGATGACCCTTCAGACGATCTCTCCTATCACAGAGAAATCTCTGCGTCTGGGATCGAAACGAGAGTACATCCGGCATTCCGCCCGGACAAGGGGCTGGGCGTGAGTCAACCCGGACCATTCAATACCTGGGTCGACCGTTTGTCGGCTGCCTCCGATATTGACATCCGAGTGCTGGGGGATTTTCTCCTAGCGCTGCGGCGGAGGCATGATTATTTTCACGAGACGGGATGCAGGCTATCGGACCACGGCCTAGCCTGCTGCTACGCCAACTTCCCATCCGAGCGCATCGCAGCCGGGATTTTCGACAAGGCGCGAGGCGGCAAGGCCGCCACATCCGTCGAGCAGGAAAAGTTCGCATCCTTCATGATGCTTTATTTCGGCCGTCTCGACGCGGAAAGAGGATGGACCAAGCAGTTGCACCTGGGCGCGCGCCGGAATTCCAACACCCGCCGCTTTCAGGAACTGGGACCGGATACCGGATTCGATTCGACCGGCGATTGGAATCAGGCGGATGCCTTGGGAGCCTATCTCGATCGGCTTGACCGGGAAAATGCTCTGCCGAAAACCATCGTCTATAACCTGAATCCTGCCGACAACTACGTTCTCGCGACAATGATCGGCAATTTCCAGGATGGTTCGATCGCAGGCAAGATTCAATTCGGTAGCAGCTGGTGGTTTCTCGACCAGAAGGAAGGCATGCAATGGCAGATCAATGCCCTCTCGAATGCGGGCCTGTTGTCGCGTTTCGTCGGCATGCTCACCGATTCGCGCTCTTTCATGTCCTATCCGCGTCATGAGTATTTCCGGCGCGTACTGTGCAATATGCTCGGCACGGACATGCAGAACGGTGAGTTGCCCCCGGACGAGGCATTGATCGGATCGATGGTGCGGGATATTTGCTATGGCAACGCCCAACGGTATCTGAACCTCCCGGTATAGCGGCATCTGGAGCAATGGGCCGGATCGGTTGATTTGGCAACTGATAAAACAACTGCCGGCATTTGAGAATTTGAGGTGATCGATCCGTACGGCTGCGTGTTGGTATTCAGCGTGGCCGCCAGTTTATCTCTAAGGAAATCCACTCTCGTTCGTTGTACCTGGTGAAGAGGCGGGAAACCAGGCCAATGGACGACATCCTCATGGACATCTTCGATCCGAAGACGCCCGGCACAAACTCGACGGAGGCCGCTAAGGCGGAACTCTCCGGCACCGAGTTTGCACGGTCGGCTCTGGTTGAATACGAGCGGCCGCTGACGCGCTACGCTGCCCATCTCGTAGGAGATAGGGAACGCGCCCGCGAAATCGTCCAAGACACCTTCCTCAAGCTCTGTACCCAAAAACCCTCTCGAATTCGGAATTACCTGGCGCAGTGGCTCTATACCGTCTGCCGCAATCGTGCGCTGGATGTTCGCAGAAAGGAGAGCAGAATGACCTCCCTCAGCGATGCCCAACTGAGCATGCAGATCGATTGCAGGGCGGAGCCTTCCGCGCTCGCAGAACAGGAGGAGCAACTGAATCGGGTGCTGGCCGTTCTCAGCACTCTTCCTGCCAATCAGCAGGAGGTGCTGCGGCTCAAGTTCCAAGGGGACCTGAGCTATGACGAGATCAGCCGCATCACCAAGCTCTCGGTCGGGAACGTCGGCTTTCTCATCCATACCGGATTGAAGACTATCCGCGAGAGGGTCCATGACCACCAGAGTGCAAAAGCCGTAAGGAGGGCGAAATGAAATTCGACGCCAACGATCCCCGATGGACTGCTTATGCCTTAGGTGAATTGAAAAATGAGCAGGACCGGGTGGAAATCGAAGAAGCCTTGCATCATTCCGAGGAAGCACGCCGCCTAATCGAGGGGATTCGGGAGACAGCTCAGCTTCTGGCAAGGGAACTGCACGATGAACCTTCTGAAGTACTCTTGCCGGAACAGCGGCAGCGCATCGAGGCGAAGATCAACGCAGGTCGCCGCTGGTTCAGCTTCCATAATCCGTGGGTTCTCGCGGGCATGGCATCGGCGGCAACTCTGCTCCTGGTGGTGCTGGCCACCGGACATCGCATGTACCAGGCATCGCCCGGGACACGCGGGCCGGTCACCGCAAATAAAGACACCGGCGCCACCGCGCCACCGCCGCAGGCACCGACATCGAGCCGCACTGCTGCCCCGCAGCCGCCACCAGTTCAGCAGAAAAGCATCTTATCCAAGAGTATGACTCCAGAAGTCCGGAAAGGCGTGCCATCCGTTGCCTCTGCCCCGCTGTCCCCGGTCTCTCAAAATCCTCCACTCGATCAGCGCCAAGATGCAAAAGGGAAGCCTGAATTCCGTATTTCTATGGTTCCTCCAGTGCTGCAAGCGCGGGCTGGGAACGTCGCTACAGATAAATCGACGGCCGTCAAAATCGCACCACCCGCAACGGACTCTCCAGTCTCGCAACAGCAGGCCAAGGGAGTCGTCCTGGATGGACGATCCTCAGCCGTCAGCACTCCACCTAACGTGGTTGGTGGAACGGCCAGTAGCATGTTGGGAAGAGCTGTGGGAGGCGTCGTGGGAGGTACCGCCGGTTCCGTTGGCGGGTCGATCCCGGTGACAGTACAGGCCAATGTTGCCAATGTAGGTCAAGGCATCGCCGCCGGTTATGGTCCGGGAATGGGCGGCGGGGTCGTTGGCGGCATCGGACGCGGTGCTGGCGGTGTGAACCTAGCATGGAGAGGTGGAATTCCCATCCGGAGATATCCGTGGTTTCCCCGTCCCAATCCGAATACCGAAGCGTATGATCCGATCTCTGACAATCCCTTTTTGGATGTGGCACAGAACCCGCTCTCGACGTTTTCGATCGACGTCGATACCGCCTCCTACTCAAACGTGCGCCGGTTTCTCAATTCCGGGTCATTGCCGCCCAAAGATGCGGTGCGCATCGAAGAACTGATCAACTATTTCAACTATGACTATGCGGGGCCTGCAAACGGGAAACCTCTCGCCGCCTATTTTGACGTGACGGAAGCGCCCTGGAAGCCGGAGCATCGCCTGCTGCGTGTTGCGCTCAAAGGCCGTGAACTGCGCGGCGAACGTCCGGCGAGCAACCTGGTCTTCTTGCTAGACGTGTCGGGATCCATGGGCGAGCCGAACAAGCTTCCCCTGGTAAAGGAATCGATGCGGATGCTTGTAAATCAGCTGACGGAGAACGACAAAGTTGCGATCGTGGTGTATGCAACCGACGCGAGAGTGGTCCTCCCTCCGGTCAGCGGCGATCAAAAGTCCAGGATCATGAGCGCCATCGACGGCCTTCAGGCCGGGGGGAGCACGAACGGCGGTTCCGGCATCCAGCTGGCTTATCAGGCGGCGCAGGACGGATTCATCCGGGGTGGCATCAACCGCGTCATTTTGGCCACCGACGGAGATTTCAACGCCGGGATCACCAATCGCGGCGATCTCACGCGGATGATCGAGGATAAAGCGAAGAGCGGGATTTCCTTGACCGCCCTGGGTTTCGGCATGGGCAACTACAAGGACGCAACGCTGGAATCCCTGGCGGATAAGGGGAACGGCAACTATGCCTACATCGATAACCCCGACGAAGCCAGGAAGGTGTTCGTTGAGCAGCTAAGCGCTACGCTGGTCACGATCGCGAAGGATGTGAAGATTCAGATCGAATTCAATCCGGCACAGGTAAGTTCCTATCGGCTCATAGGCTATGAGGACAGGCGGCTTGCCAAAGAAGATTTCAACGACGACACCAAGGATGCCGGCGATGTCGGCGCAGGACATGCAGTGACAGTCTTGTACGAATTGGTGCCGGCAAACGCAGCGGATGCCGCCCCAAGGGTGGACCCGCTCAAGTATCAGCAGCCCACACCTACCACACTGGCCGCCCGCTCGGGCGAACTGGCGACTCTGAAGGTGCGCTACAAGGAACCCGAACAGGACAAAAGCATTTCATCAGAGTATGTGATTCGGGATGCAGGCAGAACGTTTGCCGCGGCTCCCGCGGACTTCAAGTTCGCGGCCGCCATCGCCGCCTTCGGCATGGTCCTGCGCGAATCACCCCACAAGGGCAACGCCACGCTGGAAAGCGCCCTGGAATGGGCCACGTCGGGACAAGGCGCGGATCGATACGGTTACAGGCAGGAATTTATCCGCCTTCTGCAGCGGGCGATCCTCATTCCTCGCTGAGAGCCCTGCAGGCGCTGACTTAAGCCACTGCCTCCTCGTGGACCTGGACCTAGACCTGGACTTTGGCTTGGACTTGGACGGCCTTGTACTCGACACATTGTAAACAAGAAGATTGCGAAGATTCACGTATTGCGGGATGGTCGAAGTCCACGTGCCTTAGCGATCGTATGTCAGCGTTCTTGGGCTCACGCCCTGGGCTGTACGGGAAGAGCTAGACATCAGGCGATAATCACCACATCCGGTTTGGCAATAGCGCGCAGTTTTCCGAACACAGGCACCACGCCAAATAACTGTTCGATGGTCATGGGAGGTCTGTCGTAGTGGCCGGCCTTCTCCCATTGGTTGGGGTAGAAGACCTTTATGCCGCGATACTGGAGGAAGGGATAGACAGTCGGGTCGGCAATCCGATTGTACTTCCAGATTTTCAATTGCGGCGTTCCCAGGCCGTCCATATCGACCACCAGCTCGACATTCTCAAAAGTTTTGAGATCCTTCTTGTGCTCGATCATGAAAGGAACACCGTCGTGGATGTCTTCGTCACCGAACTGGTGGACGATCAGGACCTTTTTTGTCTTGAGACCCTGCGCCTTCACATAATCGTCCAGGATCTTCTGCGCCTCATTGATCTGGGAAGCTTCGACGGTTCCGATAGGGACGCCCGGGTTGGTCTTATCCGGATAAAGGTGGAACTCGGGGTCGATCGCGACGTGAACGTTGTCGTACTTCAGGTAGCCCTTTTCGATCATGCGATTGACTTGAGCCGCCGGATGGGAGCGTCCCAACTGCGTGTCGAGAATCACCACCCAGCCGCGTGCAGCCGCAGGCTTGATATAGTCATCGACCAGGCTGTGGACGGCGCCCTCCACGTAATTGAGGCAGTCAGGGCGTTCCTGACATGGCGCCGCCATTGCATAGATGAGGTGGATGCCGGGCACCACCGATTTGCCGTCATTGTACTTTTTGATCGGTTCCGCCCACTTGGGGAGGTCGGCGGCCATCATGTCCAGGTTTTTATAGGTGCCGAGACGCCCCAGGATCGGGGCTCTGCCGAATGCGCGGCCATAGACCGTGAAAACGGTGCTGTTCTTGAGCAGGCTTGTGGCGGCGGGCGGCGGCACGGGAGCCGGAGGTTTCTGAATGTCTTCTCCTGGCTGAGGCCGAGCCTGCGCGCGCGCTTGGGACGCGCGAGGATTCAACAACTCCTGCGTGAATAGAAGGGTGAGCAGGAGAAGGGCAAGTACAATCGCTCCCAGGCCAATCCACAGCCTGCCCCGTCGCGGCGATTTCAGAATGATAAAAGGTGGCGGCATCTCTTTAAGCCCAGGCGCAAAGTCCTTTCCTCTCGGGTCAGTCATGATAATGGGGGACAGCAGGAATGTCACCTGTTTACTGCGCGGGCGTCTGAATCACAGCCAGCCCAGAGGATTTGTTGCATTAAGAGCCAGCGTGTGACAAAGTTTTTAGGAAGGGAGTCGGAATCCGCGCATCCATCTCTATCGACGTATCCTACTTTAGAAAGCGAGTCCCAGGATTGACGGCAGAACACGCGTTCTCGACTTACCTCATCATCGGCTGTTGATCCGGAGGCCCTCGTCTGAGTTGCTCAGTCATGGCCTCTCTCGACGCCCACAATTCCAGGGAGGTTTTATGGCAAAGAGGCTGTATGTTGGAAACCTGCCGTACTCGATCACCGAGAGCGCGTTGCAGGAAATGTTTTCGGAAGCGGGACCCGTCGGCTCCGTCAAAATGATCACGGACCGGGATACAGGACGCTCCAAAGGATTCGCTTTTGTTGAGATGGAAACGGAGGAGGCGGCGGAGCACGCCATTGCCGAGTTTAACGGGAGAAAGCTGGAAGGACGTCCACTGACCGTCAACGAAGCCAAGCCCCAACAGCCGCGCGAGGAACGCATGGGCGGCGGAGGCGGATACCGCCGGCGAGGCTTTAGCGACCGTTGATCCGGGTGCGGATCCGTTTCCTTGCGGCGGTGCATTTGATTGCAGCACGATGCATCAAGTGCTACCATGTAAATTAGGAAACTCTAACAGGGAGGCTGATATGAACGGAAAAAGCGAGTCTCCCGCTCAAACGCATTTGGTTGAACGGCAGATGTTGCTCTCCCGGGTCCGGGAGCAGCAGGTTACCCGGCCGGCACACATCGAATCGGGAGCACCCTTTCGATTTATTACGATCGCTCGCGACGTGGGCTCCCAGGGTGATGCCGTTGCCTCGGAACTGGCGCGGCATCTCGACTGGCACCTCTTCGACAAGGAGATCGTGGATTCTATCGCGCAGGACAGCCACGTGCGACAGAATCTCGTGCACGAACTGGACGAGCGTTCGCAGAGCTTGATCCACGACACCGTCCAGCGACTGCTTTTCATGGCGCAGGGGATATCCTTCGGCAACGAGGAGTATCACGAGGCCCTGCTCAGGACGCTCGCCTATCTTGCGACGCGCGGCAGAGCCGTCATCGTGGGGCGCGGAAGCGCCTTTGCCCTGCAGGGAGAACCGGGCTTCCACGTTCGTGTCATCGCATCCCCTGATGTCCGCGCCGCCTTCCTTGCGCGGTCCTGGCTTCTTTCGCCCGCAGAAGCGCGCAGGCGCATGCAGCTCATCGATGGCCAACGCCGCAGCTTCATCCACCATCATTATCGCCAGAATCTCGACGACCCGCATTTTTACGACCTGATATGCAACACGGATCGGATGTCGGTCGAGCAGATCGTACACGCGATCATGGGCATGATGGCTGCACCGAAAGCAGACCGATACGCCACGGCAGCGGCTGGCGCCGAAAGCGCGACGAGAAAAGCGACCGACGCGCCCCGATTCGAAGCGCCTCGCGTCGCCGGCTAAGGGCTCGCGCAAAAATGTAAACTTATTTCTGCGCGAACCCCAAGCATTTCCTTATCTGATCTGCGTCGTTTCCCCCAAATCCAGAGCAGCACCCCTTAGCCTTTTCTCGCAGATTGGATCGCATGACCGAACGGCATTAGGGATTTACAAGACTCAAAGCACTCAAGGAATCTCCAAGAGTCGTCGGCTTCCGCAGCCCTTTTCTGTTCTGTTGCATGCCGGTCGAAGGGAGTAGTACACTACCGGCGCTTGCTGCCGATACGGGAAATGCAGGCATTCCCTGACTTTTTTGCCGGGAGGCATTATGGAGACACTCTGGTCCCAGCGCTACGCACTGCGAACACGACGCATGCAGAGCTCAATCGTCCGCGAATTGTTGAAGCTGATCGAAAAGCCCGACCTGATATCGTTCGCTGGTGGATTGCCCGCGCCGGAGGTGTTCCCCATCGAGGAGTTTCGAGAAGCCGCGGAGCGCGTTCTCAGCGAGTCCGGTCCCCAATCGCTGCAGTACAGCACGACCGAAGGGTGTCCAAGGCTGCGCGAGATGATTGCCAGGCACACAGCCCGTTACGGCATCGTTGTCAAACCGGAAAACATCCTGATTACCAGTGGATCCCAGCAAGCGCTCGACCTGATTGGAAAAGTGTTCCTGAATTCGGGGGATCGGATCGCCTTGGAACGACCTACCTACCTGGGTGCGCTCCAGGCCTGGAATGCCTATCAGGCCCAGTTTCTTGGCATAGGCATGGACGACGAGGGAATGCGGACGGATGATCTTGAATCGGTGCTGCGCGGCGGTCCGAAATTCCTGTACGCCCTGCCCAACTTTCAGAACCCTACCGGCGTGACTTTGTCGCTCAAGCGCCGCGAAATCATCATCGACATGGCGGACCATTTCGGCGTGCCGATTATCGAGGATGATCCGTACGGCCAGCTCCGATATGAAGGCGAACATCTTCCCTCACTTGCCGTGATGGATGCGCGCGCCCGGGGTGACAAGCCGTTCAGCGGAAACGTGATTTACCTCAGCACGTTTTCCAAAACTCTGGCGCCGGGCCTTCGGCTTGCATGGATCGTCGCACCTGTTGAAGTCATTCAGAAGCTGGTCCAGGCGAAGCAGGGGACTGATTTGCACACAGGGACATTCGTTCAAATGGTTGCATTTGAGCTCGCGCGCGGAGGGTTCCTGGATAAGCATGTGCTGCACATCCGTTCCGTGTACGGCGTGCGGCGGGAAGCCATCCTGGCCGCGCTGGCGAAACACATGCCGGAAGGCGTGCGCTGGACCCGTCCCCAGGGAGGCCTGTTCATCTGGGCGATCCTTCCGGAGCTTATGGACGCCACGGCACTTCTGCGCGAGGCGATCGAAGAGAAGGTGGCGTTTGTTCCTGGCACCGCGTTTTACGATGATGGCTCCGGCAAAAACACCATGCGTCTGAACTTTTCAAACGCGACGCCTGAAAAGATCGAGGAAGGCATCGCGCGTCTGGGAGCCGTGATCCAGCGCGCCCTTGCCCGACAGCGGGAACCGGTTCTGCAAAAAGTCTGAGATAACAGCACCTCCACATCCAACTCGTTTGATACGCTTTTGATTAAACGGCGCTGCGCGTCCTGACGATAGAGCATGAGAAAACAACGTGCGAAATCCGAATGGACACGCGGTTGCCGGCTGCGCGTTGTGCGGAGAGCCTCGTCCTGGCAGCCGCAGGTGTTCGGGCTCGGAAGATATTATGCAATGTTTCTGTCATGCTGAGCAGTGGATGACGATCTTCCTGTCTTCAGATGGATGCATTACCTCCCTCTCCAACAACGTGGAACAGATCATTGGGTATTCCCCACACGAACTGGTCGGCCACCCTATTGTCTCCATATTGGCGGATGAGTCAGTCTTCGAGGTTGCCCAAACAATGGAAACGGCGCGCGCGGAGGGCGTCTGGGAAGGAGATATCGTGCATCGCGAGCGCAGCGGCAAGTCGCTGTCGGCGCATGCGTGGTTGACGCAGCTCAATGGCCGTGAAAACCGCTGTGCGGGATTCCTGTTGCTTTCGGCCTTCAAGCCTTCATTGCCGGGTTATGCAGCCGAACCGCGACTGCTCGAAGTGGCGGCATACCTGCGCAAGACGGCGCACGAGTTGAACAATCCGCTGGCCGTTATGATGGGGTTTGCCCAACTCGTCCTGCTGGATCCGCAATGCGAGGGAAGGATGCGCGCCGACCTGGACCGCATCTTCGCAGAGACGAAGCAGGTCAGCCAAATCGTGGAAAAACTGCACACGTACGCCGTCTCCTTGCAGCGGGCGCAGTTGGCGCCGGAATGCATCAGCAAGTGACGGGGATTCGGCGTTGCCGGTTTTATTTCGGGGTAACTGTTTAAGCCCGAGCCAGATTCGAGATTCGAAATTCGAGATTCGGGATCTCAATCTCGAATCTCGAATTTCGAATGCGGGTAGGCAGCGCGGATTCCACAGAAGAATCAGTGGAATCTGTGAAATCCGTGGCTGCTTTTGGCGGACCCGTTTCCGATCAAGTCTCTGGTGCCGAAGTTAACGATAGCTTCCGACGATCTGATCGATGGCCTGTTGATTCACGCGAATCTTCTTGGCCTTTTGCAGACTTTCGATGGCGCGATTGAGGAATTCCTCGAAATAAGCTTCCCTGGCCGCGCCAAGCGCCTGATCCCGCAGTGCCGACTTCTGTTTCTGATATTCGGCTTCGTTGAATGGGCTCTTGGTTTTGACCTGCAGCACCGCGATCTGCTTGCCGCCGCCGATGGCGATGGGGTCGCTGATGCCATCGATCGGCAGGTTGAAGGCTGCGGCTGTGAAATCAGGAGCCGAGCCAATTTCCGGCGCCGGCGCTGCGTCCCGCTTGAACGAGGCACTGGTCTTCACCGCCAGTCCCTGTTTTTGTGCCGCCTTTGTCAGATCGCTTTGTTTTTTGGCCTCTTCGGACAGTTTCTTCGCATCTGCCTGGAGCAATTCGGTTGCTTTCTGATCCAAGTAGTCCTTCTTTACCGCTTCCTGGACATCCTTAAATTCGGCGGGCCTAGGAGGATTGACCTGGAGCAGTTTAGGCAGGGCGAAGCC
>JBEKIX010000063.1:0-17988 GCA_050011535.1 Acidobacteriota bacterium | reverse complement strand
CGGCTAACACCGGAGCCATAATAGGCGGCATCCTTGGCGACATAATACGAGGAGGAAGACCCCCGGGATCTTATCCACCCACCAGCCCTAATCCTGCGCCAAATCCGTATCCGTTGCCTCGAGGTCGCAGCAGTCCCGCTGAACGTGCTGCTTACGAGGAAGCCCTGAAACAGCTGCAGATGATTGCAGAACAAACCGGCGGCCGCTTCTACTCTCCGGGCAGGACCGAAGAGCTCTCCAGGGTCTACTCTCAAATCGCCGACGACCTCCGCATCCAATACCAACTGTCATACAGTTCGACGAATCACAAATATGACGGCCGGTGGAGGGAAATACGCGTGCGGATCAAGAACCATCCTAAAGCCGTAGTCCGGACCCGAAAAGGCTATTATGCCCGGAAGCAAGCTCCCCCTGAGTACGCGAGGCTTAGCATTCGGTGAATAGCTAAGATGGTAAGGTGGAGCGCAGAAAACGCACGCTGCGGCGATAGTGGTCTTCCATGTCCTGCGTGGCGCTGAAGCCAAAAAACAAATTCTTATTACAGGCGTGGCCCAATAAAAAAGGGGGCCGGTTGTCCGGCCCCCTTTAATGTGGAAGGTTGGTGGATTAGAAGGCGAAACGTAAGGTCAGGCGAATCTGGCGAGCACCCTCCCATCCATTCGGCATTCCGTAGCGGTTCGCCAGGGTTAGAGGACTCTGTATCTTCGTGCCGGTACTCGTGGTCCCGGCGAAGGCGCCCGTCGCATTCAGCGCGTCCACGTAGTTGTAGCCATTCATCATCTTGCCCCAGTCAATATTCGGGTCGCCCGAGAAACGGCTCACCCTAGATGGGATGATCTCGTTGGTGGGAATGACAAACTCGTAGTAACTCGTCGCGGAGCGTTGATTGAGCAGGTTGGTGATATTGGCTTCAAAGCTCACGCGCATCTTCTCGTGCTCACGGCTCGGCAGGATCTCATGACGCACCGTGAAATCGGTCTCAAGATAAGCGGGTGTGCGTTTGCCGTCCTCGACGCCAGTCTTGGCGATGCTGCCGTCCGCGTTACGGCTGAAGTCCACGTAATTGCCGCGACCTTCCGCCCACTGACACGCCGACGAGGAGCCGACCACAGGCAGGCAGGTGTTGATCGGCGTACCCTCGTAAATCAACTGGGTAATGCCGAATATGGTCTGCCCTCCAAACCACTTGGCCCGATAGAAGCCGAAAGCCTTGAAGGTATTCGGACGATCGGTGGACAGCGGTCCATCATCGATCTGCCCATTGGGTAGGTAGGTCATGGTCGGTATGTCGAACAAACGGCTGTTGTTGGGCGCATGCCGGCCGCCGGCCCCGCCGTCGGTGGGATCGGTATTGGTCAAGCCGGGATAGTTGCCCCTCAAGGCGCTGTAGCTATAGGAGATCGATCCCCACCATGCGGTCGTCGCTCTCTTGGAAAGGCTGAACTCTATCCCGTCGTAGCGGCGGTGAGCCCCAATGACGGGAGGGCACTCCGCACAGAACGGCGTGTTGTTCAAATAATTATTTCCATTAGCGTCGGGGATGACCGTAGGACGGTGCAGAACGTCGGCAAAATATGAGCCCGGGTTTCCGATGTAGAAGCCCAGGTTATCGGTGATCGCCATGTCCTCGATGGCCATATCCATGCGCTTGCGCGAGTATCGGCTGGTAAAAGACCAGGTCTTGGTAATGGCCCAATCCAAGCCCGTTGCGAATTCATGCTGCAGCATGGGTTTCATAGTCGGCGAGATGGCCGGATCGCGGGGATCCGCCTTTGTGGCGCGCCAGTCCACGTTTTCGATGAACCGTCCGACGGTCACACCCGGCGCCGGGCCGGTAGCCGGACAACCGCCGCCGATCTGGTAGGTCGGGGTGATCGCCGTATAGCTTGTGCTATCCATGGCGTAAACACAGTTATGCCAGTAGTCGCTGCCGAAAGAGCCGCGCGCCAAGCCCATCTTCATGATGTCGTAGAACTTGCCGTAGCTGGCATAGACCTTGATCTTGCCATTGTGGAGCAGGTCGTAGGCGCCGCCGAGGCGCGGTGCAATCTTTTCGCCCCAGCCGAACGAGACCGTGGGGAAGCGGACCGGATCGTAGGGAGGCTGCGTCTCCTTGTCAAAGCGGACGCCCAGGTTGAGGGTCAGACCTTTGCCCACGGTCCAGTCGTCCTGGATATATAGGGCGTGCGCAGTCTGACTGCTCGAGCCCGTGTTGACGACCCCGTTGCCAATCGTAAAGTATCCGTATCTGCCCTGACAGCCCGCTGCCGCTGCCCCGGCACCGTAGGTTGTCACGTTCTGAGCAATGATCGGGTCACAGACCGATGTGCTGGTGACCGGCGCATATGCCTGTCCCCAGGTCATGGTCACAAACCCCCCCTGGTAGCCGGTTAAAACGTCGTTCGTTTGCCCGGCGAAGAAATACCCACCCTTGAAGGTGTGAGTGCCACCCAGGAAGTGCATGTAGTAGGAAGCATCCGCGGAGATGCTCTTGCGTTTGTATGCGTTGTATATGGTCGCCAGATTGCTTGGGATGTTGGCGAAGCCCGAGGTGTTAAACGATGAAGAGGGAAACGCGACGCCCGCCAGATCCACGCTGCTGGCATTTACGGTATTATTGTAAAGGTAGCGAGTGCCAAGCGGTGTTCCCCGCTGTTCGGAATTGGTGAAGAAATAGCCATAGCGGACGCTGACCACTAACTTGGGGGTTGGCGTCCAGTCGCCGCCGAAGGTCATCACCGAGGTCGGATTGACTGAGCCGGCATCCGCACGCAGCGTATTAGGATCGGTCGAGGCGCCGGTGTTCCTTTGCCCACTGACGCTCTCCATACCGCCTAACGTTCCCGTGCTTCGATAATAGGCGTAATTCCATGCTGCAAAAAGCCGCAAGGAGTTGCTCACACCGTAGTCCAACCGGCTGTAACCGTTGTGTTGGTCAGTCCCGGACGTCAATGTCCGGGGTCCCGGATTTGAACCCGTGAAAACTGTCGTGCGGCGAGTCGTGCTTAACGACGGGATATAGCTGGCGAACAGCCATACCTTGTCTTTGTAAATCGGGCCGCCGATTTCAAAGCCGGGTTCCGTTGTGTTTGAGTAATCCTTCTTCCCCTGATAGGACATGGGTGTGGCATCGAGCCTGGTGGTTGTGTTAAGGGACGGCAGGAGCGGGTTGGTAGTCAGAGAGCGGTCGCTAGGATTGGCGTTGAGCTTGTTGTTGCGCCAATAAGTCACGAGCGAGCCACTCCAGGTGTTGGAGCCATGTTTGGGAACAGCGTTGACCACACCGCCAATCGCGCCACCAAACTCGGCTTCGAAGCTGCTCGACTTGACCTGGACTTCTTCAATGAAATCCATCTGGAAGCTCCGACCCACGCCACCGTTCTGGATATTCGTGGTGTTCACGCCATCGATCAGGTACACGTTTTCCCCGTCGCTGGCTCCATCAATCTGGTAGCCCGAATCCAGCGGCTCGTAGCGCGAGCCGGGAGCGAAGGGAATCAGCGATTCGAAGGAGCGTCCCTTCGGAATCACGTCCATGATGGAGTCCGGCAGCGTTACCGCCACCTTGCTCTGGGTTGTGTCCAAGAGGACAGCGTCGGCGGAGACCGTGACCGTCTCCGACAACTGGCCGACCTCCAACTTCACGTCGACTATGGGGAGTCTGCCGGCGCTCAAGGCAATGTCTGTCTGTTTGTAGGTCCTAAACCCAGTGGCAGTTACCGTCAAGGTATATTGGCCGGGGGCAAGGGCCGCAAAGCGATATTGGCCCGCCGAATCGGTCGCCACTTTCTTGCTTCCGATCAGCGCAGGGCTGGTTAATTCCACCGTCGCGTTGACGACGATCGCGCCGGAAGGATCTTTGACGACTCCCTGTAATCCTGCCGTCGTTTCCTGTGCGAACGCATACGGCAAGGTCAATAGCATGACCAGTAGCACAGGCAGCAATAGAAACTTTCCTGTGTAAGGCTGCTTCATGTCTACCTCCTTCGTTAAGCATCAAGAGCTGTTTTTGCAAATAGAGCTGCCTCGGTCCCTTCATCCAAGACGGCGATCTGACGTCTAGAGTGGTGCATTCCCGCTACCATATATCCACTGGCGTGGGGGAAGCAAGCCAATTTTTAGAGCAATTTAACAGATCCGTGTCGGGGCCGACCGCTATCGATACAGCAAACGCGGAGGCCGGCCCAAAATCCGCCAGCAAACAGGCCGCGACCGCGCTGACCGGGCAAGGCAGTTCTTAAAGAAACGTAATGGCACCATGTCCCGCGAGCCCACTCCCTTAACAGTTGCCAACTAGGAGGCAAACAAACGGCTCATAACCGGGTGATGGCGGGCGCCGAAAGTGACATGGTTGTTGGTGACTTCTCCCCACGCCCTCTGGGGTGTTTATCAATTCCATATGGTGTAACATGGGTTGGGTGTATGATTCTGGCTATAATCAGCCTCGGAGCTCGTGAGCAGTCGCCTGAAATTGGGGGAATCTGTATGGCAACCGGCAGCGGAAGCGGATCTGCCCTCATTGAGCGGCTTCCTACGATCCTTCGCCCCGAAGATGCATCTCGTGTCGAGATTATCCATCGGCGCCGTAGCGAATTTTTTGACATCTGTGGACTTTGCCAGGCGCGTTGATGCCTTGCTGGAGTGCTTAATGGGTAAGCTTTGCACGTTCTGCGCAGCAATCGTTCTGTGTTGGGTCGTTGCTGCCCCGTCTGTGGGCGCGCCACCGATGCAAGGAAAGGGGCAACCTCCCAATATCAAGGCGCAAACCGAGCTGGTGCAGTTGCCCGTGGTCGCGCAGCGTGGAGGCAAGCACGTCGAAGGCTTGCAGGCAGATGCTTTCACCGTGTTCATGGACGGCAAGCCGCAGACCATTGCCGTATTTGAAGAAGTGTACCCAAGCCTGCCCGTCAAACCTGCCCAGACCATGGAGTTTTCCAATATCGCGGAAAGCAGCCGCGGCACGGCGGAACAACTCACGATCGTCGCGCTCGATTTGAACAATACCCAACCGCTCGATCAGGCATACCTGAAGCAGGAAATCATAAAGTTTCTCGATTCTGCCGCGAAAACGGGAGAACCGTTCGCACTGATCGCCGTGACACGCACCGGCATCCGCGTGCTGCACGACTTCACGACGGATCCCAAATTGCTGGCGGCGGCGGTAAAGGTTCAGCCGCTGCAGAATGCGGCGAAGGAAGCGGCCGGCGGCACCGTATTGGACATGACGCCTTGCGCTCTTTCCGCCGCGGGCTGCGGCGGGGGCGGCAACGCCGACGCCGGCATGCAGCAGTTGCAGGCCTGGACCTTTATGATGACAAACAAGGAAGGGTTCGAAATCTACCGTGATCGTGCCACGGGAATAAGCACCCTCGCATCGCTGCAGCAACTGGCTCAGGCGCTTCGCGGTCTGCCCGGCCGTAAGACGCTGGTATGGGCCAGTTCGGGAACTCAGCTCTTCGGCGGGATGAGTCGCATGTTTCACGGCAGGAAGGATCTGCGCGGGGGAGCTTCTACCGACCTGACAAGGGTCAGCGAAACGCTCGATCAAAACGCCTATACCTTCAATCTACTGAATCTGGCTAACGTAGCAGTCTATCCGCTGGATGCGAGGCACGGATACAACACCTCGTTCGCCACCTACGATGTCATATATTCCGATGCTCCGCTGACCGAGGCCGAGGATGCCGCGCGCGGCTCGAACAACGAAATCATCGACTCTTTCAAGGCCATGGCCGCGGCTACCGGAGGAAAGCCATGCTTCAACCGCACCGACCTGGCCAACTGTCTGCAGGAAGCCGCGGATGATTCGCACCAGTATTACATGCTTGGTTTTTACCTCGACAATAAAACCAAGCCCGGCTGGCACCCGATAAACGTCAGACTGGATGGCCCGCGAACCGAGCTGACGTATCGGGATGGTTTTTTCCTGGAGACAAGCAATCCGGAGAAGAGCAAGCTCACCGACTTGCAGCTGGCGCTGGTCTCGCCGCTCAATTACACCTCAGTGCCGTTTCAGGGCAAATTCGAGACCCCGGTGGACAAAGGTGACAAGAAGCTGATCGGATTCGCGCTCGATGTGCCGGCCGGTGCGATAATCCTAAACGAGAATGATAACCACCTGCTGCTCGACATCGTGGCTGTTGTCCGCGGTAAAGGCGGAAAAGAAATCACCAGGCTGGCTCAGCGCATCGACCGCGTTCTTACGGCCGAACAGGCGGCGAAGATTCGTGCCCAGGGAATTCACTACACGAACAAACTGGAACTTCCAGCAGGAGACTACGGAGTGTGGTTTGTGGTGCGCGAGAGCATCAGCGGGCGAACCGGCAGTGTAGTGACAACCGTGAATGTAAAGTGATGGGCAACGCGGATCGGCCAGGAAAACACTCTCTGCTCGGTCCGCCATAATTTTTGCGCAGCACAACTCTACCTACCGCATTACACCCTTAAAAGCTTTTTGAAAAATTAATCCATTAGGAGATTAGATGTCCGCGGAATATCCCCTGCAGATTTCTCGCGAGGATCAAGAATAAAACGGTTCCTACACCAAACAGCAATTGTCCAATCGAACCGGCAGCGACGGATAAGACGTATACACGCCACGCAAGGTTAAGGCCAAAATTGCCGAGCAACGAACTCAAACAGGGTATTCCTGACGTTGCCGCTGACGGGTTGGCCCAACTCAGAGTAGTCATATCTTTCCCCGTGCCCTTCCTGAAACCCCGGTTTCTACACAATGTGATACGTCTCTGCTCCGTTGCTGTTACAGCGTCCCCTTATTTGCTCAAGTCATGCTCTGGAGCCTCTGCATATTTGTTCATGCTGTGATCTCACAAAACTGTCACACGACTCGCTGCGTCGTGTGACAGGAACAGCGTGCGAGCGCCTTTCTATGTTTATTTTCCGGATTCAATGGTTTGATGCGAGTGCTTTCCCGGAGCGCCGTTGAAGGCAAATCCGTCCATTCCTTTCACGTAAAACTCAGAGAGGTAGTGATCTTGACCCAACACATCGAAGACTGCTTCAGCCTGGTCGATCTTGCGCAGGCTTAAGCTGGTCAGCACAGGTACAACCAGGGTATCCTCACCTTTTGTATTGCGCATCTCTATGTGGGTTCCTTCAGCGTTCGCCCTGAATTCATAGGTTCCCGCCGGCAGCAGAGTCCCGTCCGCATAGAACTGGAATGGTATGTTGATCACCGCTTTGGGCACCTCCGATTTTGCAGAATCTTGAGCCGCGCCGACGAAGGCAATCACCACGAGCATCCCAACCACTGCCAATCCTCTCTTCATCTTGTTCTCCTTTCCACCTAAGTATTAATACGGCAAGACTTTTCCAACGTTACATTCCTCGGCCAGAGGCAGGATGTTTAACCTCCAAAGCTCGGAGGCTCGAAGAATCCCTAAATGCAGATGTCCACTGATGCTAATTTCTGGGAGGAGATGTATCATTGATATTGTGTTTTGATCTTTGATTGTCATCAAGCATCGATCATGAATGGGTCTGGTGTTTGTGAGATTTTAGCAATGGAGAGTGATATGAAACAGTTGGTGGCAGTTTTGGCGTTGCTTGCGCTTCTCCCGCTGCTGGGCTGGGCGCAGGTTTCTGCTTCTGGGATAATTGTCAACGTTGACTTTAGTTTTTACGCCGGAGCGAAGTTGCAGCCTGCCGGATCCTATGAATTGAGGCCGATGAGCGGCAACATCGACAACGCTCTGCAGATCGTGAATTTGAAGACAAGAGAGAGCACCGTCGTGCCGATCATCACCTCGATCAGCAAAAAGCAACCACAAGATGGGGAGGCGGTCTTCGATCAGGCAGGAGGCAACTATTATCTTTCCGAGGTGTATATCCCTAGAATGGATGGGATCCTGTTGCAGGGCGTTCCCGCCAAACACACTCACGTTATTATCAAAGCGCAGAAGTGACGGGCAGGAGCAGGTTGTCAGCCAGGAAAGGCCCGCCTGAAGAGTGGGCCTTTGAGTCTCCAGGCGCGGAGCTGATCGCGCGGGAATACCCGGCAGCAATGTAGCAGCATGATTTGATTGACTTGCTTACCCAAACGGCACTGTCTATCTCTGCCGGAACTTTGCAGCAGCGAAAAACATCATAAAGTAGGGTACGAAATGAGAATGAAGAGAAAAACAGTTCTCATCATCGCCGCCGTGGCTTGCGTTTCCATAGGGTTGGGGACGTGGGCTTTGGTCAGGGAACAATCCGGAATTGAATATCGCACAGCGACTGTCGCACACGGCGACATTAACGTCGCCATCTCGGCCACCGGTAACCCGAACGCGGTTGTGACTGTACAAGTGGGCTCGCAGGTGTCGGGCATCATTCTGGCCTTGTCCGCTGATTTCAACACCAAAGTGACCAAGGGCGAGTTGATAGCGCGGATCGATCCGGCGCCCTTTCAGGCGAAGGTCGATCAGGCCCAGGCTAACCTCGATGCAGCGCGGGCCGCCGTAGCCAATAGCCAGGCCGGCATCCAGCAGGCTCTGGCGAACATTCAGGCTGCAAACTCTTCTCTCGCAGCCGCTCAGGCGAATGTCATGAAAGCAGAGGCCGTCGCCGAGGATGCCAAGGTCAAGGTCGACCGGCGCGTGATCATGGTCAAGCAGGGTGCGGATGCCAAGGAGGATCTTGAAACCGCTCAGACTGCCTACAAATCGGCGGTTGCCGATCATGACGCATTAGTGGCGCAGCAGCATGCGGTGGAAGACAGCGTGAAGGTTGCGCAGGCTCAGTTGAATGTGGCGAATTCGCTCTTGACCGCCAACCAGGCGCAGGTGAAACAGTTCACCGCGGCGCTGCAATCGGCCCAGCTCGATCTCGATCACACGAAAATCACAGCGCCGGTGGATGGCGTCGTGGTGTCGCGGAACGTGGATGTCGGACAGACCGTTGCCGCGAGCCTGGCGGCTCCGACTCTGTTTCTGATCGCTCAGGACCTGACGAAGATGCAGGTGGATACGAACGTGTCGGAAGCGGACGTGGGACGCGTGCGCGTGAACCAGCCTGCAACATTCACGGTGGATGCGTATCCCGGGCGGACATTCACAGGCAGCGTGACCTCGATCCGCAAGGCGCCCATCAACGTGCAAAACGTGATCACCTACGACGCGGTGATCGGCGTTTCGAATCCGGATCTGAAGCTGTTTCCAGGCATGACGGCGAATGTGAAGATTCTGGTGAATCAGCGCCTGAACGTGCTGAGGGTTCCCAACGCCGCCCTGCGTTACCACCCGGCGTCAGAGACGGCAGCATCTGGTGGCGGCAAGGGCGCGGCGCCGGAGAAAGCTGTCTGGATCCTGGAGGCGAACAACAAGCAGCTGCGGGTCGTGGTAGCTACGGGCGAAAGTGATGGCACGTATACGGAGGTTACCAACGGCGGCCTGAAGGACGGAGACCGCGTGATTGTCGCGGCACTGGCAAAGGCGGCGCCCGCTTCGGGCGGCAGCCCCGTATCTCAGAGCGGCAGCAAAGGCGGCAGAGGGTCGGGATTCTAGATGGCCTCGGTAATCGAAGTCAAGGATCTGGTGAAGGATTACAGGCTCGGCGAGGTGCCGGTACACGTGTTGAAAAACATCTCGTTCGAGATTGAACGGGGGGATTTCGTTTCCATCATGGGGCCATCAGGGTCCGGCAAATCCACGCTCATGAACATCCTCGGGTGCCTCGACAAGCCTACCTCAGGGGCTTACATCCTGGACGGAATCAGCGTCGGAAATCTGAATCGCGACCAACTGGCGGAGATTCGGAACAAGAAGATCGGATTCGTATTCCAGCAGTTCAACCTGCTGGCGCGAACCAGTGCGGCGGAAAATGTGGAGCTGCCGCTGATGTATACCGATACCCCAGCCCCCGAACGCCTCGAGCGAGCGCGAAAGGCGTTGCTCGCGGTGGGACTCGCCGGACGCGAGGAACACCAGCCGAGCCAGCTTTCCGGCGGCCAGCAGCAGCGCGTGGCCATCGCGCGCTCGCTGGTGAACGATCCCAGCATTATCCTGGCGGACGAGCCGACCGGAGCGCTGGACTCGAGAATCGGCATCGAGATCATGGCGATCTTCCAACGGCTGAACCGCGAACAGGGGATCACCATGATCGTCGTAACGCACGATCCGGATATCGCGGCTTACTCCAACCGCAGCATCCATTTCAAAGACGGCAGACTGCAGCTCGACGAGAGGCTTGCGCAACCGCGCGTCGCGCGGAAGGACCTGGAGGCTCTTCCCCCCGAGGAGCCGGAGGAGATCGTTTCGTCATGAATAAGATCGTTGCCAGCATCAGGATCGCGTTCCGAGCGCTGAAGGTGAACCGCATGCGCTCGGCGCTCACGATGCTGGGTATCATCATCGGCGTGGCGGCGGTGATCGCGATGGTGGGTGTGGGCGCGGGCGCCACCGCGCGGATCCAGGAGCAGATCCAGAGTATCGGGAGCAACCTGATCATCGTGCTGCCGGGCAGCATAAGCAGCAATGGCGTCCGGCTCGGCTCCGGCGCGGTAGCATCGTTGACGCAAGACGACGCCAAGGCCATCGCGGCCGAGTGCCCGTCCGTCGCTCTCACTGCCCCTACCGTGCGCGGCGGCGTGCAGGTTGTTTACGGAAACAACAACTGGGCTACCACTGCCCAGGGGGTGACTCCGGATTACATGACGATCCGTGATTACACAATGTTATCCGGCCAGTTTTTCACGACACAGGACGTGGATGCGGCCGCCAAAACGGCCGTGTTGGGCGAAACCGTCGCGCAGAATCTATTTGGCGACAGCGATCCCACGGGTCAGGTGGTCATCATCAAGAACGTGCCGTTTACCGTGGCGGGCGTGCTGACGCCGAAAGGCCAGTCGCCGACGGGTCAGGACCAGGACGACGTCATCCTGCTGCCGATCTCCACCGCCACGCAAAAGGTACTCGGCGCCAACAAGGCCAATGCCCAAGCGGTCAGCCAGCTGATGGTGCAGGCCATAAGCCCGGAGGCCATGGACCAGTCGATACAGGAGGTAGAAGAACTGCTGCGCGAACGACACAGGATCTTGCCGGGCCTGGAGGACGACTTCACGATCCGCAATCTCACCGAGGTGTTTGCGGCCCAGGAAACGTCGGCGCAAGTGATGTCGATTCTGCTGGGCGCGATCGCGTCGGTGTCGCTGATCGTGGGCGGCATCGGAATCATGAACATCATGCTGGTGTCGGTGACCGAAAGGACGCGAGAGATCGGCCTGCGGCAGGCAGTAGGCGCCAAGACGCGCGATATCCTGTTACAGTTCCTGGTGGAAGCCGTGACGCTGTCTTTGCTGGGTGGAATTGTCGGAATCATAGTCGGGCTGACGGCTTCGCTGCTCATCTCGTACTTCGCGCAATGGTCGACGCAGGTCAGCCCTCTGTCTATCCTCCTGGCGTTTGTATTTTCCGCGCTGGTGGGAGTGTCCTTTGGCTACTACCCGGCGCGCAAGGCGGCGTTCTTGGATCCGATCGAAGCTCTCAGGTATGAATGATCTGGTTCACCAAGGTGCAGGGCGACTGTTTAGCATTTTTTGAGATTCGGATTCGATGATGGAAAGGCAAGACAAACCTCGAAGACTCAAAGACTCTAAGAATCTCGAAGAGGCGCCGACTTTTGCGGCCCTGAAAGGCACAAATCAGTCCCATCGTCTTCGCCCGCCGATCGTTTTCGGAACGGCCGGATTGCTGCTCTTCGCGACCGCCTGCATGATCGGCCCGAAATACCAGCATCCGAGCGCTCCGGCGCCGCCGGCCTTTAAGGAAGAGCTGCCGGCTGGTTGGAAAGAAGCGCAACCCAATGACGGAGCGCTTCGCGGCAAGTGGTGGAAGGTTTACAGCGATCCCGGGCTTGACGCGCTCGAAGACCAGGTGAGCATTTCGAACCAGAATGTATTGGCCGCCGAGGCTCAGTTCCGTGCGGCCAAAGCGGCAGTGGGCACCGCCCGAGCTGGTCAGTTTCCCACTGTGACCGCGGTGCCTTCCGCCACGGGTTCCGGAACGGGCGCGGCTTCCGGCGTGCAGCACGTTTACACGATACCGATTGATGCGGCCTATCAGATCGACATATGGGGAAGCATCCGGCGCGGCGTTGCGGCAAATTCAGCCATCGCGCAGGCTTCGGCGGCTGAACTGGAGAATGCCCGCCTGCTGTATCAGGCGGAACTCGCCGCGGATTACTTCCAGATTCAGGGATTGGACGCCTCGCGGCAGTTGCTGGACGCCACTGTGAAGTCGTATGAGCGATATGTTCAGCTGACCCAGGACAGATACGATGGTGGTGTCGCTTCGATGGGCGATGTGGCACTGGCTCAAACTCAGCTGGAAACAGCGCGCGCGCAGTTGGTCGACCTGGGAGTTCAGCGGGCCCAATTCGAACATGCGATCGCAGTGCTGGCGGGCAAACCACCTTCCGATTTGTCCATTCCTGCTGCGCCGAACCAGTCTCCGCCGCCGGCATCTTCGATCGGTATTCCTTCCACTCTTCTGGAACGAAGGCCGGACGTCGCTGCCGCCGAACGGCAGGTCGCGGCCGCGAACGAACAGATCGGAATCGCCAAGGCTGCGCTCTACCCTTCACTGGCCCTCAGCGCAGGCGCGGGTCTGCAAACCACGGTCATCGGCGATTTACTGACATGGCCAAGCCGCTTCTGGTCCGTGGGACCGCAGTTGGCCGCGACTCTCTTCGACGCGGGCAAGCGCCGCGCTCAAGTCAAGTTGACGCAAGCGGCCTATGATGCCACTGTGGCAAATTATCGGCAGACAGTACTGACGGCGCTTCAACAGGTGGAGGACAGCTTGGCTCAGTTGCGCATCCTCTCCGAAGAGGGTGAGATCGCAGACCGGGCGGTCAAAGCCGCGCAACAGTCGCTTGAAATCTCTACTGAACAGTATCGTGGAGGAACCGCGAATTATCTGCAGGTAATCACCTCGCAGACCAGCCTGCTGCAGAACCAGCGAACGGCAGTCGATATTCTCACGCGACGCATGGCCGCCAGCGTGTCCTTGATCCAAGCCCTTGGAGGCGGATGGGACGCGTCGCAGCTTCCCTCTTCCCGGGACGTAAAACGCTGATGGTTTCGTGTCCTTAGAACTTGCAGGCCGCAGGGTTGTCGGAGGGAACTGCTTTCTTCCGACGCAGGGCCAAGCGGCTGCTGCGTCGGAAGTAGGGCGGAGTGAGCCCGCTGGCACAAGGAATTTACGACTTGGGCACAGGGACGAGGTCTGCTTTCACCTGCCAGGACTTGCCCGCCAAAAGGTAGATCCGCTCGGCGCATGATGTATAGCCCGCGGCGCGGATCTCAATGTTATACGCATCGGGTTGAAGCCACATCGATTTCAGCTTGGCGGCTTTCCCCGCGTAGGCGCCATTTATGTACACATCGGCGTCCTTCACGTTCGTCTTCAGCTTCAGCTCACCGGCGTTCTGGTGGCCGCGCGCGTGGCGGGACTGCCGGCATGAGGGGAAGGTCTCACGCCTGGAGATCTGATAATCTCCCTCAATGGCAAAGATGTTCCCAACGTCGAAACACTGCGCGGAATTCTCGGCAAGATGCAGGCCGGAAACCCGGTTGTGCTGCAGATCCAGCGTGAGGATCAGTTGAAGTTTATCGTATTGGATTTGACATGAGAGACGAGTTTCGAGCCAGATTGCAGAAGACCATCGTGCCACCGGAAGGGGAATCCTGAACTTGCAGACTCGCGCCGATCAGGTTGGCCCTGTACTCCATGGTTTGCAGCCCCAGTCCCGTCGTTCGCTGCCCGTTATGCCGAATGCCCATGCCGTCGTCGGCCACCGAGAGCGTGATGACGTCCGCGCGGCCAATAAGACGGATAACCACATGTTGGGCGGTACTGTGTTTGATCGCATTGTTCAAGGCCTCGCGGGCAATGAGATAGGCGTGCATCGCCACATCCTGATCGCCGATTGTGGTGTCCCCCTCGGAGTTGAAACTGCACGGAATTCCTGTGGCCGTCTGGGAATCGGCGGCAAGATCCTTCAGAGCGGTAACCAGACCGCCTGGAGCAAAGTCGATCGGACAGAGTCCGTGCGCGAGCGCCCTCATCTGCGCAATCGCATCGCTCAGCATTTGTTCGAGACGCACTGCGTCGGCAGCTTCTTCCGGATGAGCCGTGCCGAGTTTCCGGATCAGGTGCTTCACGCTAAAACTTGCGGCTACGAGGGTCTGCCCGAGAACGTCATGAAGATCCCGTCCGATTCGCTGCTCCAGCCGCAGGTTGATGTCGAGGATCTCTTTTTCGAGTTGCCTATGCCGGGTCACGTCCCGGAAGATCAGGCAAAGGCGCCCGTCATCCAGGACCCGGGCGGTACCTTCTATCGCGATCCAGGCTTCATCCCTACGCCGGACCCGTACCTCTCCGACCATCATTCCCTCGGCCAGTAGCCGTTCGATTTGCAGGGAATGTGCGGCATTGTCCTCCCAAGCAACAACCTCTCGAATGTCCCGTCCCACCATCTCTTCCGCCGCAAAGCCGCTGATTACGCATGCGCTCTTGTTCACCGTCCGGATTATGCCCCGGCGATCCAGGAGAATGATACCTTCGAGGGCCTGCTCCATAAGACTGCGATATTCTCTCTCGCTCTCGTGCAGCGCTTGTTCACTCCGCTTCCGCTCCGTGATGTCGCGGATAATTGTTTGATAGAAGCGTTTGCCCTCGATTTCAATCAGACGGGAGCTTGCCTCCACGGGAAACTCCAGTCCCGCCCGCGTCTTATGAACCGTCTCGGACATCGTGCCATCCTGCTCTTGCAGAATGGCTGCCAGACGGTCGAAGTCGGTCAGATGTTCGCGAGCATAAAGCGTTCTCAGACCCAGGCCGACCAGGGCTTCCCTCGGGTAGCCGTAGGACTCCACGGCCCGGTCATTTGCCTCAACGATGTTCCATTCGGAATCCATCAGGAGGATGATGTCGTTGGCATACTTGGTCAGGTACTGGAAATGATGCGACAGAGCTTTGCGCGCAAGTTCCGCTTCGTATTGATCCCGATAAAACTGGGCATCTCTCTTCCTCCAGAGCATCCCGACTCCCAGAGCCAAGGCGATCACCAGGAGTGATGCGAGCACTACAGTGGCTTGTGCACGTTCGCGCAGTGGCTGATAAACCTCACTCTTGTCCACCTTGGCAACCAAAAACCAGGGAGTTCCCGGGATGGCGCTGATTGCTGCCAAGACCGGCACGCCACGATAATCGGTCCCTTCGACAGCTCCGCTCCGTCCTTGAACTGCCATGACGACAGGAGCGGTACTCTGCGTCAGGGGCACGCGAAAACTCAGCGCCGCGCCCTTTCGGTGACGCAGTTCGCTCAGAAAGACCACATCGTTCCCTTCACGGGCAACGAGCACAGCATCGGAGCTGGAACTCGGCGACGGCCACATTTGAACCAGGGGATAAAGAACACGATAGGGGTCTACCCGAAGAAGGACAACCCCCACGGACGCGGCATCCTTGGACGTCGGATCCGTGATCGGAGCCAGGAGATCGTAAAAGATGGGCGAGCCTTCCGAGTCGCGGTGCAGGCCGATGGTAATCACCCGTCGCTCCCGAGCGGCGACTGCCGCCAGCTTCCTGCACTCATCCCCCGGCGGCGGTTCCGAGGGCGGCTTGGACAACCGGATGCTTCCTCCTGTATCCAACAGAAACACGCTCCGATACTCGTAATCGTTTTTCAGGGTTTCCATCCACGCCAGGACATCTTCCCTCGTGTGGGTATCCGATGGATTCTTCATTAACCGGCGGATCGAATCGGCGACGAAGATGCCGCGGAAAATGTATTGTGTGTCGGAATTCCTTTCATGGAGCCACCAGGTGATCTCATCGACCTTCAACGATGCGATGGCCTTGATTTCCTGCTCGCGGTCCTGAACGAATATCCTGCGCTGGTTATTAAAATACGCGTACCCAGCCACGCTGATCGCGGCGGAAAAAACTAAGAAGATCAATAGAAGAAGGCCAAAATACTGCCGTCGTCGTGATCTCATCCGACCTTCGTCAATCAAGTTTACAGTCTATAACCTTGCTTCGGCACGTCGAGGACGCTCTCGAGTGCCGAGGCACTCCAATCGGCTCATGGAACTGTTGTACAAATTTACCACGCGAGTCCGGGCAAGAACGTTAAATCCGTGTAAAGGCCGATTTGCTGCAGAAAATCGCACAAGATCCGACAAGTAACGCGAACATAAAATACACGTAAGAGTTGGCAGGGGATTAGAGTTAATGTCAGTGACTCCGCTGGCCTTCACAGGCTCCTAAGTGAGGCTACTATGAAAAGATTCATGCTCTCCTTGTCATTTCCGGTTCTGGCTTGCCTCTGGCTTTTTCCGGATGAAGGCATTTGCCAATCGGGAAGCCGGGCGGAAAGCCTGGTCACTGGGTCACGGAAAATGCGAATCTCGTGGGGCGCCAGGGAATCCTTGTGATTGACCTGAAAGAGGACCTCTTGAAGATGGTACCGGGAATGAGGAAACCGGCGAGCATTGTCGTGGCCGCGCGTGTGGCAGGCTTGCCCGGCTCCGAGGCAGAGCTTGCGGTTGGAGATTTGATTGTCTCCCTCAACGGCAAGGCGATCCCTAACGTCGCCACGCTGCGTGCGGATCTCGGCAAACTGCCGTCTGGAAGCCCGGTTGTGTTCCAGATCCAGCGTGGGGATCAGCTCAGATTTATCATCTTGGATTTGCCCTGAAAATGACGCAACCCCGAGTACTCCCTCTTTTGGATGCCCTTGCGCGCAAGCTGTCCGGCGAGGGCATCCTGTCGCTCGAGGACTTGCCCTGGCCTCGGCAGATGCGCATCCTTGTGTTGGCGCCGCATCCGGATGACTTCGACGCCATTGCGATTACCCTGCGCTTTTTCCACGAGCGTGGCGACAGTGTCCGGCTCTGCATTCTCAGCTCATCCGCGAGCGGCGTGGAAGACAGTTTTGCCGGGCGACCATCGGCAGCTGTCAAAGCAGCGATCCGGGAGAGTGAGCAGCAAACCAGCTGCCGGCTTTTCGGTTTGCCGGATGAGGCGCTCGTCTTCCTGCGGTTGCCGGAGGATGAAGCCGGAGATCCGCGTGATGACATCGCAAATTACGCCACCGTCCGCGCTCACGTGCGCGCGCTCGTGCCGGAACTCCTGTTCCTCCCGCATGGGAACGATCCGAATCCAGGGCATCGCCTGGCTTTCCAAATGCTGCGCCGCCTCGCAGCTGAATCTGAGTTCCCGTTTGTGGCTTTCTTGAACCGTGATCCGAAGACACTGCAGATGAGATCGGATCTGTACTCGCTTTTCAGTGAGGAGGGCGCACGCTGGAAGGGCGCATTGCTGCGCTGCCATCGCTCGCAGCAGCAGAGGAATCTCAACACGCGAGGCTACGGATTTGACGAGCGCATCCTGCGGGTCAACAGGCAAGCGGCAGCTGAAATCCCCCGGGGAAACGGCTATGCTGAAGTTTTCGAGGTCCGGAGTCATTTGGAGATATAGTGTGACGCCCTGCTTCCTTTGTCGACGCCGGAATGACTTGGGATTAGAATGTTCGGCGGAGGAAAACCATGGGAAGGCGCGCCTTGAGGCTGGCCGTGTCACTTGCGGGGTTGGCGGCGATCACCATGACAGCGCGCGCGATTGCCGCCAACTCCACGACCGTAGGATTTGCCTACTTGCTGCTGGTCCTTGTTCTCGCCACCACGTGGGGATTCTTCGAGGCTGCCGTTATATCGATAGCAGCCACGCTGACTCTCAATTTTTTCTTCCTGCCGCCGGTTGGAACCTTTACGATTACGGATCCGCAGAATATCGTGGCTTTGCTCGGCTTTCTGGCGACATCTCTGCTTGCAAGCCGGCTGTCGACAAAGGCTAAGCAACGGGCGCTTGATGCCATCGAGCGGCAGCATGATATCGAACGTCTCTATACGTTCAGCCGCTCCATACTCCTGATCGCCAGTCTCGAGTCGTTCTCCGCGCAACTCGTGCGCAAATTGCAGGA